>NZ_BAAJMJ010000005.1:0-332618 GCF_057552415.1 Pseudoalteromonas sp. NH0006-26 | reverse complement strand
GAAGAAAGGAGCTACCCAAGATGGGTAAAACCAAAGCCAAAGAAGTATCCGACTAAAAAGAAAAATGCCAGTCAGCTTAACTGACTGGCATTACGCTATGAAGCGTCCTTTTTAGTTTAGTTAGATTTTATTAACGAACTTTTGCGTCAATATCAACTAAGTCAGTTAAGTGACACGTTTCACCACTGTGGGTTTTAATGCCATGCTCACCAAAGTAATCACGCTGGGCTTGAACTAAATGCCCATTACTTGGTGTTGTTAACGTTGCTAAATAGGTTTGTGTTGCACTCAGTACAGGGAATGCCAGACCGGTCATAACTGCTTGACCCGTTACTTTACGCATAGCAAGTGACTCTTTTTCAAGGGTGTCAATAAACTCGACACCTTGCGCGACACTATCTAAGTAATCTGCACGAATAATACACCCTGCACGCCATGTTTGTAGTGTTTTAGCTAAATCAACTTTCCACTGATGAGTACGCGAAGCACCTTTAATTAATGCAAGTCCTTGGCGATACGCCAGCAAACTTGCAAGGGTGAATGCATCTTTTAATTCATCTAAATCAACATCAACCTGGGTGGTCTTTTGCGTGCTGTATGTCATCTCTTGTGCAGCAGTGGTATTGCATGCATTAGTTAAATGACGAGCTTGAACAGCAGCCACTAATGACGGTACCGCAATACCTAGCTCAAGTGCATTTTGAGCTGTCCATAAGCCTGTGCCTTTTGCGCCAACTTTGTTATCAATTAAATCAACAAGCGGCACATTTTGCGAATTTTCAAGTGATAAAATATGGCTAGAAATTGATAGTAAATAACTATTTAACTGGCCTTGCGACCATTCATTAAATATCTCAGCAATTTCTTTTGGTGAGCGGTTCGTTCCGTGACGAAGTAGCTGATACACCTCAGCAATAAGTTGCATCAGTGCGTATTCAATTCCATTATGAACCATTTTTACAAAATGACCGCTGGCTGATTGGCCAACACGTGCAAAACACGACTCGCCTTTGTAGCTTGCAGCAACCTTTGTAAACCATGGCTCGACACGCTCCCAGCCACCTTCAGAACCACTTGCCATCATAGCCGGACCATGACGCGCCCCCTCAGCACCACCTGAAATACCCATAGTGGCAAATTCAAACTTATCTTGGTATTTTAGCTTGCGATTAATACCATCTTTATAATTACTGTTTCCGCAATCAACAATAATATCACTACATTGAACACCCGCTTCAATCAGCTCGTTGCAAACCGCATCAACCAATTCACCCGCAGGCACAAGTAGTAAAATAGAACGCGGTGTTTCTAAACGCCTAACCATATCCCCTAGATCAGAGACAATGTGAAGTTTGTCAGCCATGCCTTGTGATTTAGCACAACTTAATAATTCTTCACCCGCATTTGGGTTTTTGTCATAAGCGACCAGCGTTATCCCTTTTTCAATCAAGTTCAGGGCAAGATTTTTCCCCATAACGCCTAACCCTACTAATGCAACTTGCATTTAGTGCCCTCCTCGGTAACAACTATTTGGTTAGTAAATTAAAATAATACCGCGTGCATTATACTCAGACCTAAGCCATGAGCAAAGCTACATGCATTTATTACAGTTAAAATAAACACTGCAATTATATCAAACAACCGCCCTCACAGGGGAAGAAATAGCGCTGCTATTTAAATTTTTAGATCATTGACGCCCTGTGACACCGGTGTCATAATGATGACATATTCATTTTGTATATAATAGTCTCAATGTTATAAAAATTGCATAAAACTAAAGATTACTCTTTATTAGTAATCGCAAAAAACAAAATAACCGTCAACTTGCTTAAAATAAGCGCACAGGAGAATTTAATGTTAAGACGTACAAAAATAGTCGCGACACTTGGACCTGCAACAGACAGAGATAATAACTTAGAAAAAATTATTCGTGCAGGCGCTAATGTCGTTCGATTAAACTTCTCACATGGTGTTGCACAAGATCATAAAGACCGTGCACAAGCTGTTCGAGATATAGCTGCTAAATTGGGTAAGCACGTTGCAATTCTTGCTGACCTGCAAGGCCCTAAAATCCGTGTTTCGACCTTTAAAGAAGGTAAAGTGACTTTAGCGGTTGGAGCAAAATTCGTTCTTGATGCAAAAATGGAAAAAGGCCAAGGCGATATTAATGCCGTTGGTATTGATTATAAAGAGCTACCACAAGATGTAGCTCCTGGTGATTTACTGCTGTTAAACGATGGTTTAATTCAGCTTACTGTAGAGCATGTTGAAGGCCACTTAGTGCACACTGTTGTTACTGTGGGTGGCGTGCTATCGAACAATAAAGGCATTAATCGTTTAGGTGGTGGTTTAACTGCGCCCGCGTTTACCGACAAAGACAAAGAAGACTTAATCACTGCAGCTGAAATTAATGTTGATTATATTGCCGTTTCTTTCCCGCGTAGTGGCGATGACATGCGTTATGTTCGTTCTCTTGCAGAAGCTGCAGGCTCTAATGCACAGCTTTTAGCTAAAATTGAACGTGCTGAAGCAGTAGAAACACAAGAAGCAGTAGATGATATCATTTTAGCGTCTGACGCTGTAATGGTTGCCCGTGGTGATTTAGGTGTTGAAATTGGTGACGCTGCATTAATGGGTAAACAAAAACTCATTATTCGTCGTGCCCGTTCGCTTAATCGAACTGTTGTAACGGCTACGCAAATGATGGAATCGATGATCGATAACCCAATGCCAACCCGTGCAGAAGTAATGGATGTTGCCAATGCAGTACTTGATGGCACCGATGCGGTCATGCTTTCAGCGGAAACAGCTGCAGGTGATTACCCTGAAGAAACCGTTGCCACAATGGCACGCGTTTGTTTAGGTGCTGAGTCGCAAAAAGAGACCCATGTTTCTAAGCATCGTTTAGATAGCCGTTTCTCTTCTAATGCGGAATCAATTGCACTCTCTGCAATGTATGCAGCGAACCACTTAGATTCTGTGAAAGCGATAATTACCCTGACTGAATCAGGTAGCACAGCAAAACTCATGTCGCGCATTAGCTCTGGCTTACCCATTTACTCACTTTCACGTCATGCCAGTACATTAGGTCAAACAGCACTATACCGTGGTGTTTACCCAGTGTTTTTTGACTCTACAAAATGTGAAAAAGATAACATGGTTAAAGACGCATTAAGCACATTAGTGGCTGCAGGCTCACTGCAAGTAGGCGACACCGTGATTATCACCCATGGTGATGCGATGGAAACGATTGGTGCAACCAACACGATGAAGATTGTGACTGTTTCGTAAAAGTTACTACAAAAAAACGCGAGCTATATGCTCGCGTTTTTTTTTGCTGTTAATTTAACCTGAACTCTGGTTAATTTAGCTTGCGAGCGCTGCTTTTACTTTGTCGCGATAGCTTCGGCTAACTTTGAGTTCTTGACCGTTTTCAAGTACCAATAGGTACTCACCACTTACCTGAGTAACCAGCTTACTAATTTGTTTAGTGTTAACAATTGCGCTGCGATGAACACGTACAAATAAGCTTGGATCTAACTCTTGTTCTAGCTCTTTCATGGTTTTACGTAATATATGCGTTTGCCCATCTTGGCAATGTAAACACATATAATCACCCGCTGCATCTACCCACTGTATGGTAGCAACTGGCACTCTGACAATTTCGCCCTGCTCTTTTACTGCTAATGATTCAGGGTAGCGACGATCAGTTAAGGTATCACCTGTGGCTAATTTCTTTAAAATCTCTTCACAGTTATTACCCGTTATTCCAGCTACAAAGCTAGCTAATTTTTTCTTATGGGCGTTGTCCTGCTGTGTTTTTAAATAGGTATGCACTTTTTCTACCGCCTGTTTTAATCTGTTATCATCAACGGGTTTTAAAATGTAATCTAAAGCATGGATTTCAAATGCTTTAACAGCAAAATGATCAAACGCAGTCACAAACACAATAGCTGGCAAATCTTTACTACTTTCACTCAGTGCGCGCGCAACCTCAAAGCCGTTCATCCCAGGCATTTGAATATCTAAGAACACGAGGTCAATTTTTTCGTTTTTGCAGCTTTCAATCGCATCGGCTCCTGAGCTACATAGTTTGATCACTTCAATATCAGAAAACTCTTCAAGCCTGACGGCTAAACCTTTACGTGCTAATGGTTCATCATCAACAATAAGCGTTTTTATTCTTGTCATTTCTTCACAGCCTTCTCAAACGGGACTCGCAGATTAACTTTTAATCCACTTGGCGTATTATGTGATAATACAAACGAGTAATTATTTTCGTAGAGCGTTTTTAATCTGTCTCGGGTATTTGCCACACCCACGCCTTGTGCATTAACTAACTGGCCATTTACAATTTCAGTGCCAGGACCATTATCGCCCACTTCAAGTAATAATTCATTAGCAAATACTTGTGCTTTTATATCAATCACGCCACCTTCTGCCATGTGGGCAATGGCGTACTTAATAGCATTTTCAATGATCGGTTGTAATATTAGGCTAGGTACCAAGGCTTGTTGTGCTTGATCACTCACATCAACATTAACTTGTAGCCGTTCATCAAAGCGCACACGTTCAATCTCTAAATATAACATTAATGCATGCAGCTCTTGCTCTAGCGGCACTTTTTTAATTGGATCAGTATTGAGCGTGTAACGTAAAAAGTCACTCAGCTTAGACACCATTAAGTTAGCATCTTTGTTTTCTTTAACCAAAATTAAAGTCGAAATAGCATTAAGGGTATTAAATAAAAAATGCGGGTTTAACTGATACCTGAGCATCTTGAGCTGTGCTTCGTGCGCCATTGTGGTTGCTTTTAACGCTTTTTGACGTTCACTTTGTAGTAACTGGTAATACTTAACCCCAAAGTACAAGCCACTCCAACACAAAATAATATAAACGGAGTCTAGCCCTTGCTGTAAATAATAAAACCATTCTTCAGGGCGATAACCATGGCGATATATCTCCCACAAGTTAAACTTTTGTACCACAGCCCAGAGCGTACCTGTTACATAAGAGGCACCAAATACAACAATAATTAAGACCCAAGGTGAGGAGTTCCAAATTTTGCGATAAATATAACGCAAAGGGACAGTCATTAAACAGCCCGCATAGGCATTGAGTAAAATAACGAATACGTAAATATCACGCATTTCGAATACTTTAGAACCAATATAGTTAACTAACGCATACCCTATCCAGCCAGCAATTTGCAAAAGCCAGAAAAAGCGTTGTCTGTTATCAATTAAAGACTGCCAATTCAAAATTAATTATTACCTTGTAAATTTGTCACTATTATATCGATTTATCAACGAGTATAGCACTACCAACTGTCTTACTTTTTAATAGCCCTATCGCAAACTATAACGCAGGCTTATGCATTTATGATTAAGCATTTCACTTTGGCTATACGCATAAAAAAAGCGAAAGGTAGGTACCTTTCGCTTCTCAATGTTTACTTTTTATTTATTAAGCTAGTTTGTCTGAAGCAACTTTATAAGTTGGATCTTCAATTACGTTAACTTCTACTAAGTCACGCGCTTTATGAAGTAGTTCAGTACAGTCTTTACTTAAGTGACGTAAATGCAACTTTTTACCGGCTTTATTGTATTTATCAGCTAAGCTGTCAATTGCTTCTATTGCACTGTGATCCGCAACACGGCTGTATTTAAACTCAACAATAACGTCTTTAGGGTCGTTCTTTACATCAAATAAATCGGCAAAGTTTTTAACTGAGCCAAAGAATAAAGGCCCGTGTAACTCGTACACTTTTGAACCTTCTTTATCAATATAGTTCGTTGTGTAAATATGTTTAGCATGCTGCCAAGCAAATACTAATGCAGACACAATAACACCTACACACACTGCAATGGCTAAGTCAGTGATAACCGTCACACCCGATACTAAAACAATTACAAATGCGTCAGATAAAGGCACGCGTTTCATCATTTTAAAACTTGCCCATTCAAATGTGCCTAGTACTACCATAAACATAACCCCAACTAATGCCGCTAGTGGGATCATTTCAATTAAGCTTGAGGCAAAGATAATAAACGCAAGTAACATCAGCGCAGCACTAATACCAGATAAACGCGAACGGCCACCGGAATTAATGTTAATCATAGATTGGCCAATCATGGCACAGCCACCCATTGCACCAAAGAAACCACATGTAACGTTTGCCGCACCTTGGCCAATACATTCTTTGTTAGAATGGCCACGTGTTTCTGTAATTTCGTCAATCAAGCTTAGCGTTAACAGCGATTCAATTAAGCCAATTGCTGCAAGAATAAGCGCATATGGGAAGATAATTTGCAGTGTTTCTAAATTAAAAGGCACCATAGGAATATGAAATTGCGGTAAACCACCGGCAATCGTTGCAGCTTCATTACCTGTCATACCTTTTAAGAAATCAAGTACTGTACGCGCTTCTAGGTCAAGGCCAATAACTAAGCCAGTTACCGTCACAATGGCAACCAGTGACGAAGGGACTGCGGTCGTTAATTTTGGCAAAAAGTGAATAATAGCCATAGTTAGCGCCACTAAACCGAGCATAATGTACATTGCACTGCCCGTCATCCATTCTTGACCGCCAGCACCATCAGGTACTTTAAACTGCCCGAGCTGTGCTAAAAATATAACTATCGCTAAGCCATTTACAAAACCGAGCATCACCGGATGTGGAACCATACGTATAAACTTACCGAGCTTAAATACCCCAGCCAATATTTGTAATAGCCCCATCAGCAACACAGTGGCAAATAGATATTCCACTCCGTGATCAAGTACTAAACTTACCATTACAACCGCAAGCGCACCGGTTGCACCCGAAATCATACCCGGACGACCACCAAAAATAGCCGTAATTAAGCCAACAATAAATGCGGCATATAAACCAACAAGGGGTTCTACATTTGCAACAAAGGCAAATGCAACAGCTTCTGGTATCAAGGCAAGTGCCACGGTCAATCCAGAGAGAATATCGTTTTTAGCAGAGCTTGGCGCTTTGCTGAGTAAGTTAAACATTGAGTTCCTCAGTTTTATTTAGCTAATAAAAAAAGCGCTAAATTCTATCAAATTAGCGCTCATTTCACAATTTTAATGCAGCCGATTTGTTTATCATCGGCTCATTTTTATTTTACAGTGGTAAGGCTGTACTACGTTTTACACAGGTCATGGTCACGTTAGAATGAACCTCTTGCACGTACTCTAAGCTAAGTAGGTTATCGCGAACAAAGTGCTCATAACCTTCTATGCCTTGAGAGATAATACGCAACATAAAGTCCATAGTACCCGCCA
The DNA here is from genome assembly GCF_057552415.1 of Pseudoalteromonas sp. NH0006-26. Next base: position 325,322 of record NZ_BAAJMJ010000005.1, on the reverse strand, counting down.
TGGTGTAACATTCAGTCACTTCGTCATAGCTAAGTATCAGTTTTTCAAACTCGGCTAGATTCTTTTTGCCATGGTTTGATAAACGTACATGGGCGTAAACCAACATATCAAAGCCCAGCTTTTTTTCATCAAGCAATGCGACTTTACTTTTGATGTAGCCATCTTGTTCTAATTTAGCAATACGACGCCAACAAGGAGACTGAGATAAGCCTACTTTGTCTGCAATTTCAGCGGTTGATAAACTTGCATCTTGTTGTAAAAGTGCCAATATTTGGCGATCTACGTGATTTAGAGACATTTTATTTCTTATTTATCTAATAAATTGGTTAAATTATACAGCCTTTTTAAAAAGCAGTCTGCATATTTTTAACAATTAAACACATCAACCAAACTGACCACTTACAAACGGATTGGTTGCCTTCTCATTAGCGACATCGGTATCTTCACCATGACCACTTAAAATTGTGGTACTCAATGGCAACGTCATTATATGGGCCTGTATTGAGCTAATAAGCTGCTTACTGTCTCCTTTTGGAAAATCAGTACGCCCGACTGAGCCTTTAAATATAACATCACCGACAATAACGATGCTTTGCCTGTCTTGATAAAATACAACGTGTCCAGGGGTGTGCCCTGGGCAATGTAGTACTTTAAATACAAGTTGGCCAACTTGTATAGTGTCACCATGTGCTAGCCACTCATCTGGGTAAAAAGCACTGATAGGTTCAAATCCAAACATAGTGGCTTGCATTGGTAAGTTATCAAACCAAAAGCGCTCATCCTTATGTGGACCAATAATTTTTATATTGTGTTGCTGGCGTAAACTATGTGCTGCACCCACATGGTCTAAGTGTCCATGGGTTAACCAAATTGCAGACAAGCGTAAATCATGCTGTTTTAGAATTGCATTAATTTTGTCAACATCACCACCAGGGTCAATCACCACAGCTTGCTGGGTTTGCTCGCATACTATAATTCGGCAATTTTGCATAAACTGCGTAACGGGAATTGTGATTATTTTCATCTTATATTTCTTTATCTTTTTGCGCTGGAATAACTATATCCTGTTCATATGACATTAAAATTGGGTATTTTAAATATGCTTGGTCATAAAACGGGCTGTGCTCATAGAGCCAATTTAAACGCGCCTCAGGATTTGTAGCAAATGCTTTATCTTGCTTTAGTTTTTTATTAAATGCTTCGGCTAATTTAGGATCATCACTGAGCATTTTCTCAGCAAATGGGATCAAAGCATAATTTTCCATGTACTCTGTACGCTGAAAAATTGTATTAAATTCACCCCATGCAAAAAAAGAATCAGGGGCTTCTGGATGCAATAAATGCACAGCTAACTCGCCTGCTTTTTGTTGGGTACTGACTTCAAACCAACCATCTAAGTCAACATTCGTGGCCGGTACATAGTCAAAATGTGCCGACACTCTAAAACGCCCTTCAAATGGTGCTTTATCAAAGCTAAATTGCGATACTTTTGCCATTTTTAACGGTTGTGTATTGGCACCACTGAGTTTATTAATTGATACCCCGTGCAAGGCAAGTTTTTCAATAATATCGGTATACACTGGCGGAATAAAAAACGATTTTGGAACTTCGACCGTGTGCTGTACTTCTTTTTGCCAAAAAATAGGCAGCTTGTCATAATCTTGTTTTTTACCTAAATAGCTTACTTCTTGCTGATTTGACAACGCATTCATACTCTTAGAATAAGCAATGCCTTTAAACTTAATATAATCAGCTTGCTCAGCGTAGCCACGTTTAACAATTAATTGCTTAGGCACAAATTGCTGTTCTTTTTTTACCGCATTTGCGAGTTTATCTTTATGAGCTGCTAACGCTTCAATAGCACCATCTATAAACACATAAGTCCCTAACACCCGTTGCTTATAGGGTTTTAAAGAATGGTTTTCGACTAAAATAGTTGGTAATGACCTTAAATCACCCCAGCCATTAGAAAAACGAGGCGTCGCCACCCAACCCGCTAACCCTGATTTAAACTCTTGTTTATCCATCACAAAAACTAAAGGCCCAGGGATATGTCCTTGCTCAGTTAAAGTTTGATCAATAACAGGTTTAAAGTAACGGTTAAGCGCATCTGAAATAGCTGGCGACTCGCTAGCAAATACTGGGTTATAGCCGTAGGTTACATCGTATTGGTAATCGGCCCCATCAGTCACATGCACGTCTATATATAAATTCGGATTATAATCGTTAATCACTGCAAGTACGCTTTTAACCTCAGGGGTATCTAACTTAGTGAAATCACGATTTAAATTAAGGTTATTGGCGTTTGTTCTAAAACCCATTTTTACTGGGCCGCGCTGATTGATTCGATTAAATGCACCGCTGCGTTCATGGCCATCAACATTGAGAATCGGAATAAATAAAATGTTTACCTTTTTTAATATATCGCGACGTTTACCCGTGGCAATATCTCTAAGCAACATAAACATTGCATCTTTACCATCAATCTCACCGGCGTGAATACCGGCCTGAATAAGCACGGTTGGTTTGGTGCTATTAGCCATTTGCCCAGCGTCAAAAAAGCCTTGTTCGCTGGCAATTAACATTTTTATTGCACGTTTACTATTACTATAGCCAATCGTTTTTGATTTAAATTGAGTGGGATTAGCTGCCACCAATCTATCAACAAATGCCATGGTATCAGCATAATTAGGAGACGAGACTCCTGCAGAAATTTCGAAGTCTGTGGTTAAAGGTCCTTGTTGTTGCAATAGCGACGTGCTCGCACCTTCCCATGGTAATAATGGCGGTAAATGACTGTTATTCGCCATACTTGCAGATAAAACCAATAAACTTATAAACATATACTTCTCTAGCAAACGCATTAATTAAAAAATTATAGCAATTAAAGCTTTTTAGTTGCCAAAACTGCGGTAGTTCAACAAAAAAATGCAGCCAACTGCAGTTTCCTTTGGTTATTTGCTCAAGCCCTAATCAAGTACTGATAAAAACATAATTAATATCAACCTTGAGAGCAACAAAGAACATGCCTAAAATTCTCAGCTAGCTAATAATTTAAAGTTAGATGAATGCATGAATTTAAAAGGTATAAACATAGCTAACACACTAAATAACAGGCACAAAAAAAGGAGCCATAGGCTCCTTTTTAATACTTATACAAAAACTTAAGCGGCCGCTAGGCCTTCTTTTGCTTTTGCTACAAGCGCTGCGAATGCAACTTGGTCGTAAACAGCGATATCTGCAAGGATCTTACGATCGATTTCTACAGATGTCTTTTTAAGACCATTGATAAAACGGCTGTAAGACAGACCATTTTGACGTGAAGCAGCATTGATACGTGCAATCCATAGTTGACGGAAAGTACGTTTCTTAGCACGGCGGTCACGGTAAGCGTATTGACCCGCTTTAGTAACAGCCTGGAAAGCTACGCGGTAAACACGTGAACGTGCTCCGTAGTAACCTTTCGCTTGTTTTAAAACTTTTTTGTGACGTGCACGTGCGACAACGCCGCGTTTAACTCTTGCCATTTCTAAAAACCCCTATTAAGCGAATGGTAACATACGTGAAACTAGACCATGGTCATTTTTATGAACCATCATCTTAGGACGTAGGTGTAACTTACGCTTAGAAGTTTTCTTAGTCAGAATGTGACGAAGATGCGCTTGTTTACGCTTGAAACCGCCAGAAGCAGTCTTTTTGAAACGCTTAGCTGCGCCTCTGTGACTTTTTAGCTTGTAAGCCATTGCAATAACTCCAATTGTATTGCTTTAAAATTAGTAAGAAGGCGTGAGATATATTGCTATAGCTCCACTTTAAAGGCCTAACTTACTGCTATGTTCCGGTGAAAACCCGATATAAATACCGCAATTTTACTTTAAAACCGGTTAACTCAGGTGGACACTTTCGCATCACTTGCAAACCTGAGCTAAATTCGGTGCGTATTATCGCCTAATTATTACTTTTTAGCAACCGGCGCCATCATCATAACCATTTGACGGCCTTCAACACGATTTGGGAAAGATTCAACAACTGCTAATTCTTCTAAATCGGTTTTAATACGGTTTAATAATTCGATACCAATTTCTTGGTGAGCCATTTCACGACCACGGAAGCGGATAGTTATCTTAGCTTTATCGCCAGCTTCTAAGAACTTACGTAAGTTGCGTAGCTTAACCTGATAGTCACCTTCATCCGTGCCAGGACGGAATTTGATTTCTTTAATCTGGATCTGCTTTTGCTTCTTCTTCTGCTCTTTTAGTTCTTTGCTTTTTTCAAAGATGAACTTACCGTAATCCATAACCTTACAAACAGGCGGCTCAGCATTTGGACTGATCTCTACAAGATCAACACCCGCTGCATCAGCCATAGCTTGCGCGTCTTTTAATGACTGAATTCCAGCTTGTTCGCCGTCGATGTCGATTAAACGAACTTCTTGCGCTGTAATTTCTTCGTTAATACGATTTTTTTGAGCTGTTTGTTGCCCTTTCTTGCCGCCTCTAATAGTACGTTCCTCCAAGAATATCAATAATATAAGCGTGTAGCTGGCTATTTTTGCTTGCCCTACACGCTCGATTTTTACTGTCGATTTTTGATTTCTTCACTGATTTTAGCTACAAAATCATCGACATTAAATTTGCCTAGGTCTTCACCTGTGCGAGTTCGTACTGCTACTTCTTGTTGCTCAACTTCTTTGTCGCCAACAACCAATAAGTAAGGAATACGCTTAAGTGTATGCTCACGGATTTTAAAGCCAATCTTCTCATTTCTCAAGTCAGCAGCGGCTCTAATTCCAAGTTTATTTAATTTTTGTACAATTTCCTGAACATACGGTGCTTGTTTATCGGTGATATTCATAATCACCACTTGCTTAGGCGCAAGCCACGTTGGGAATAAACCAGCATATTCTTCTGTTAAAATACCAATGAAGCGCTCAATAGACCCTAATATAGCGCGGTGTATCATAACAGGTGTACGTCGTTCGTTATTTTCAGCCACATATGTTGCGCCTAAACGACCAGGTAATGCAAAGTCTAGTTGCACTGTACCACACTGCCACGCTCTGTCTAAGCAATCGTACAAAGTAAATTCAATTTTAGGACCATAAAACGCCCCTTCACCTGGTAGGTAATCAAATTCAATGTCATTTGCCTTAAGTGCATCAGCAAGTGCAAGCTCAGCTTTGTCCCACATTTCATCTTCGCCAATACGTTGCTCTGGACGAGTTGAAAGTTTAACTACAATTTTTTCAAAGCCGAATGTTTCATACGTATCGTAAACCATTTTAATACAGGCCGATACTTCATCCATGATTTGCTCTTCAGTACAGAATACATGCGCATCATCTTGGGTAAAGCCACGCACACGCATTAAACCGTGAAGTGCGCCTGATGGCTCGTTACGGTGACAACAACCAAACTCAGCCATACGCAGTGGTAAATCACGGTATGATTTTAAACCTTGGTTAAATATTTGTACGTGACCAGGACAGTTCATTGGCTTGATTGCGTATTCACGCTTTTCAGATTCCGTGGTAAACATGGCTTCTGAATATTTTTCCCAGTGACCTGATTTTTCCCATAACGAACGGTCCATCATCATTGGACCTTTTACTTCTTCGTATTGGTACTCACGTAATTTTTCACGCACAAATTCTTCTAATTCACGGTAAATGCTCCAACCATCGTTGTGCCAAAATACCATGCCTGGCGCTTCTTCTTGCCAGTGCCATAAATCAAGTGCTTTACCAATACGACGGTGATCACGTTTTTCAGCTTCTTCTAAACGCTTTAAGTACGCTTTAAGTTGCTTTTTATCGCCCCACGCTGTGCCGTAAATACGCTGCAGCATTTTATTTTCAGAATCACCACGCCAGTATGCACCTGCTACCTTCATAATTTTGAAGTTTTGACAGAATTTCATGTTAGGAACATGTGGTCCACGACACATATCTACGTATTCTTCGTGGTGGTATAAACCTGGGCGATCATCTTGAGCAATATTTTCGTCAAGAATTTCTATTTTGTATGTTTCGCCACGCGCCGCAAACGTATCGCGTGCTTCTTGCCAGCTAACGGTTTTTTTCACTACATCGTAGTTTGTTTTTGCAAGCTGTAACATACGCTTTTCAATAGCATCAAGATCATCTTGAGATAACGAATGTTCCATATCAATATCATAGTAAAAACCGTTATCGATAGTAGGACCAATCGCCATTTTAGCGTCTGGGAAAAGTTGCTTAACTGCATGACCAATTAGGTGGGCACAAGAATGGCGAATAATTTCTAAACCATCGTCATCTTTTGCTGTAATAATTTCAAGACGAGAGTCGACTGAAATTAAATCACATGCATCCACGCGTTCGCCATTCACACGGCCGGCGATGGTTGCTTTAGCAAGACCAGGGCCAATATCGTTTGCAACATCAAGCGTGCTTACAGGGTTTTCAAAACTACGCTGACTACCGTCAGGGAGAGTAATAACTGGCATTATAAATCCTTACATACAGTGGTGACACCTACAATGTATCACGTGTATTTTTTAATTAATTAAATGAGAATGACTCGACAACGCTTTTACGAATAAGCATTGACTATTTTTCGCCGACAAAGGCTAATGTAGGTGCTGAGTCTGCTCAACTACAAAAAAGATATTGTCGCGTGCTGCAGCGTTAATTACAAGTTTTAAGCTATTAAAAACCACGCAATTTTAGCATAAATGTGCAATTAATAACTTTTCTTCAGTCAGGTAATCTCAAATTAACGTTAAACACGATATTAAAGCAGCACGTAAACTGCTTAAACTCGCATTTTAATGCGTGTTGCGTATAATAACCGGTAATTAAGTTATAGTAGAGATTAACAATGAGAACATGTGGTGTAGAAATTACCGGTAGTGATGTACTACTTTGTATTTTAAGTAAAGATAACGACGTTTTTGATATTCGTGACGTGCGCCAAACACGCTTTACCTTAGGTAACGGTAACGACACTGAAGTAATGCGTAAATTTCAATTTGATTTTGCAAAACTAATGCAAGATTATCAAATTGATTCTGTTGCCATTCGCGAACGCCAGCCTAAAGGTAAATTTGCAGGTAGCGCTAAAGGGTTCAAAATGGAAACGGCTATTCAATTAATCGACAACCTCGATGTTCGCGTGTTTTCAACTACTGAAATAAAAGAGCAAGTAAAACGCAACCCAATCCCTATCGCGTTCGAAGACACTGGTCTTAAAAAATATCAAGAAAATGCATTCGTTAATGCTTATGTTTATATCATGAAAAAAACCTACCGCAGCGACGAAATGTAATACCAATTGCATCCTTGTAAAAACGCGTAATAGCTCAATATTACGCGTTTTTTTATGTCTAAATTTTCAAATAAAAGTGTAAGACATTAGTCTAACCCTCTTCCCTTTGTCGACAATTCATGTTTATTTAATCAACAAGCCTTGGATAGATAAAAACATGGAGAATGTCATGAAAGCGACACAAACAGTGCATAAAGAAGTAGAACAAATAAACACTATACCGCTATCAAATAGTTATTTTAAGGGGATTCAAAGCACACCGCTAATAGAGCAAACTATTGGAGAATACCTTGACTCAATTGTCGACAATAACCCAAAGGCATTGGCAGTTGTTGTTGCTCACCAAAATATTCGCTTAAACTACAAGGAGTTTCAGCAGCAGATTGATCAGCTTGCTATGGGGTTATTGGCATTAGGGGTTAAATCAGGTGACAGGGTCGGTATTTGGTCACCCAATAATATACAATGGTGCTTAACTCAATTTGCAACGGCTAAAATCGGCGCAATCATGGTGTGTATTAACCCAGCTTACCGCCCCAGTGAACTGCAATATGCACTTAATAGTGTTGAATGTTCCACGCTTATTACTGCTACCTCATTTAAGGGCAGTCACTACGTTAATATGCTACAAAGTTTAGCCCCAGAGCTAAATAGTTGCCAAAAAGGGGAATTAAAAGCCGCTAAACTCCCTTCATTAAAAAATGTAATTTGTATAGGTGATGAGCCAGTAAATGGCATGTTTTCGTTTAATGAAGTACTCGCCATGCCCTCAGATGCCCACCAGTTAGAACTTCAAGCGGTGGCTAAAACCCTAAACTGTAATCAAGACATTAATATTCAATTTACCTCTGGCACCACAGGAAACCCTAAAGGGGCTACGCTAACGCATAAAAACATTCTTAATAATGCACTGCTTGTTGCCCAAGCAATGCATTTTACTGAACATGATAAGCTGTGTATCCCTGTACCGCTTTATCATTGCTTTGGCATGGTTTTAGGCAGCTTATTGTGCGTAAGTAAAGGCGCTGCAGCTATTTATCCAAGTGATTCTTTCGATCCAAAAACCACATTAGAGGTGGTACAACAAGAAAAATGTACCGGGCTTCATGGCGTGCCTACCATGTTTATAAGCGAATTAGAGCTTAATAACTTTAGTGATTATGATTTAAGTACATTACGAACCGGCGTTATGGCAGGCTCAACCTGCCCCGAACAAGTTATGCGTAAAGTACAAACACTAATGAATATGAACCAAGTCGTTATAGCCTATGGACAAACAGAGTGTAGCCCAATCAACAATATCACTGAAACCGACTCATCAATTGAGCGTCAAGTCACCACTGTAGGACGAGCGCTTGCGCACACTGAAGTAAAGATTATTGATGAGGTGGGTGAAGTTCAAAAAATAGGCCAACCAGGTGAAGTCTGTAGCCGTGGAGCTGGTATTATGCGTTGCTATTGGAACGATGAAGAAAAAACCAAAGCTACTATCGATAATCAAGGTTGGTTACATTCTGGCGATTTAGGGGTAATGGACAGTGAAGGCTTTGTTAGTATTGTTGGCAGAATTAAAGACATGATTATTCGCGGCGGAGAAAATATATATCCCCGTGAGATTGAGGAAGTTTTATACACCTACCCAGGGATACAAGATGCGGCAATTTTTGGTATTACCGATGAAAAGTTTGGCGAAGAAGTGTGTGCCTGGATCCAGCCTAAAGAAGGTGAAGTGCTTGATGAGCAAGCAATTCGATTATTTTTAAAAGACAAACTCGCCTACTTTAAACAGCCTAAATATATTCGCTTTGTTGAACATTACCCGATGACGGTAACCGGAAAATTGCAAAAATTTAAAATGCGCGAACAAATGCAAGAAGAGCTCGCCGAATCTGCATTTTCATAAGCTGGTTAAATGCAAAGCACTATCAGCTTAGTGCTTTGCATTGTCTTACTCAATTTCAGGCTGTTTAGGAACAACAAAGTCAGTAATACTTATATTTCGTCCTGCATTTTTAGCTTTATAAACCCCTACATCAGCTGTTGCCAACAATGATTTAATTGAAGGTCTATATGTAGTGTATTTATCAATTGCAATACCAGCAGAGACAGTAATACGGTTAAAGGGTGAATACTGATGTGCAATCGGGTCGGCTGCAAAGCGTTTAGGTAAGTCACTCAACCAATCTAACTCATTTGCCTGTAATGTTTTTACCAATATAAATTCTTCACCACCAAAACGCACCACAATATCAGCGTCACAATGTTTTAGTCGGTTTGCGACTGCTATTAGTACGTTATCTCCCTCTAAGTGGCCGTAGTTATCGTTATAATTTTTAAAATAGTCGACATCAATCATGGCTAACCCTAAATATTGTGATGGCGCTAACTTGTTAATTAATGCTTTACAGCGTCTATCAAAACTATGCCGATTATGCATACCTGTTAATTGATCGGTATTGGCTTTTTCAGTTTCAAATAATTCCGCTTTATATTGCTTTCTTAATAGGGTATCCAGTTGATATTGCACTATGGCCAATACAATAACTATGCTGAAATAAAAATAAAGTGTCCACGCAATCGAAGTAGAAGAAAAAAGCTCAATAAATATCAGGGCAATGCCAATTATTGACCATAAAACCAGTTTATGTCCTAAGTGCAGCATCGGTATGGCTATAAATGCAGCAGCTACAAGCATAGGTCCACCCTCTTTTAATTCACTATAGCGTTGCACATATTCCCAAAAGAAATAACTAAATAAAAAACAAAATAAAACCGCATAACTGAAAAAGCGCGAATGCAAGTACTCTGAACTTAATGTTCTATTTACAATAATGAGGACTATCGATAACAACACCATAGTTACGCGTAAAATTGTTATGGTTGAATTGGCAGGCTCTTGTTGATTAAGCCAAGACATAAAAATAAAAGACAATAAAAACAGTGTTACTAGATAGAGTGATGCATCAGCAAGACGCATTGAGCTTTTATTGAGTTGATTTTGGAAGTTGTGCTCTGTTGCACTTGAAAAATAAAAAATTGCGGGAATAAGACGCACAGGCACTCTCCTTAATAAGCTCACTTATCCTTATCCACACTATAGTTTATTGTTATTAATTAGCGAGTTAAATTTACCTTATTAAATAATATTATACATTATTTTTGCTATATCCTGAACAATGCCTGCTCAAGATATAGATAAAAATTATTGGGTTCACTAATAAATAGCCGAGGCGTCGCTATACAACGCCCTGTTCAATCATTGCATCTGCTACACGTCTAAATCCAGCAATATTTGCACCAAGTAACAAGTTACCGGGTTGATTAAATTCTTTTGCGGTATCGTTAGCTGTAGTGAAAATATCTTTCATTATTTGCTTTAACTTTTCATCTACTTGCTCAAATGTCCAGCTTTGCATACTGGCATTTTGTGCCATTTCTAATTGGCTGGTTGCTACCCCACCGGCATTCGCTGCTTTGCCAGGCCCATAAGCTATTTTTGCTTCAATAAAGCAATCAATCGCTTCTTTGGTTGAAGGCATATTTGCCCCTTCACTAACTAAAATACAACCATTTTCAAGTAGTGCTTTTGCATCCGCTTGGGTTAATTCATTTTGTGTAGCACAAGGAAAAGCCGCATCCGCACTGTAACGCCATACAGCATGACCATCCTGAGGGTACTCATCGCGGGGCGTATACTTTGCCTGAGGATGAGTATCTAGGTAGTCACTTAGGCATCCTCGTGAGTGCTCTTTTAATTGCTTAATAAGTTTTAAGTCAATGCCACTCTCATCGTACAAAGTGCCTTTTGAATCACTACAGGCAATAGGTGTGGCCCCTAATTGATATAATTTTTCCATGGCATAAATAGCCACATTGCCTGAGCCTGAAATTAAACAGCGTTTTCCTGATAAGCTGTCATCACGATCTTCAAGCATATAGTTAGCAAAATACACTGCGCCATAACCCGTTGCTTCTTTGCGAGCAAGCGATCCGCCCCAAAGTAAGCTTTTACCGGTTAGTACGCCTTCATAGCGCCCTGTTAAGCGTTTGTATTGGCCAAACATATAACCAATTTCTCTTGCCCCTACGCCAATATCTCCTGCAGGTACATCGGTTGTAGGGCCAATATGACGATATAACTCGGTCATAAACGATTGGCAAAAACGCATTATCTCGCCATCAGAGCGTCCTTTAGGATCAAAATTAGCGCCTCCTTTGCCACCGCCTATAGGCAAACCAGTCAGTGCATTTTTAAAAATTTGTTCAAAGCCTAAAAATTTTATGATGCTGGCATTTACACTTGGATGAAAACGTAAGCCGCCTTTGTAAGGGCCCAGCGCTGAATTAAATTCGATACGGTAGCCTTTATTAACTTGAATATTGCCCTCGTCATCAACCCAAGGTACACGAAACATTAACTGGCGCTCTGGCTCTACCATTCTTTGAATAATTGCTTGTTGTTGGTAATGACTGGTTTGCGCAAATATAGGCTCTAGCGAGTCAAGCACTTCTTCTACTGCTTGATAAAACTCACATTGCGCAGGGCTCGTCTGCTTTAATTGCGCAATTGTTCTGTGTATATAATTCATATTTATTCTTCCATGTGGGTATTTTTTAATTCGAAACAGGAAAAATGATCAACGCTATTGTTAGTGGAGAAATTGATTATGCGATCATTATTTTTACACTTTAACATCATACATAAACTGGATACACGTGTTTGATGTTAAATTAAATTGTTGTTTCTTTTGTATACAAACCCATTAAAAAAGAATTTGTATGCTAAAAACACCAGCTTTAATGAATAACACGTTAAAAGTATTAAAAAAATAGTAAAACAAAATACGACGCGACGTTTTTACGCGAGCGACAGCATAAAATGCTTTATGAGACTGAAGTTGTAGAAGGGGTAAGACTGATAATAGCGTAGATTTCAGTGAGTTCGTTTAAGCGGTTTAAATGGAGGTTGCTAATCAACCTCCATAAAATGCATTAAGCTTTTTCGCCATCTGGGCGAAAAGTACGCTGCACACCAGTTAAAAATAAACGTAAAACTTGATCGTTACACACACGGTAATGTTTGTTTTCAACTTTACGTGAAAATGCACTAAGTTCATGCTTACTTAAATCAAAATCAACTAAGGCGAGTGTGGCAATTACGTCTTCTGCTTTCATATTTAAAGCAATACGTAATTTCATAAAAATAATATTATTGTTTAATTTAGTCTCTGGGATTGGCTGCTCACCGTCACGTTTACCGCGCTTAGTGTTTATAAAGCCATTTAAAAATACCGCAAATTCGGTGTCACTTATTGGGGTGTAACCTTGCTCGCCCTCTTTAGTTAACCATGCAATCACCTGCTCAGTGCTAACGCTCTGCTCTGCAGCGGCGAACACGTCAACCATTGCTGAATCTGTTAAATCAAAGGTGTAGCGAATACGGCGTAAAATATCGTTATTTGTCAAAGTAAATCCCAAGGTAAATAAGTGCTCAGCAAACAAAAGCTGTTTAATAGCGGCGCAGTTTATCAGAGTTACACTAAGCGCCCTATTAAATACTGTGTTTAATTACCCAATACTTTTGCCGGATCAACACGTGTTGCTTGCCATGCTGGATACAGCGTCGCCAATATTGCAAGCACAAAGGTGGCAATAACAGTTAACACTATATCTTGCCAAACTAATTTACTCGGTAAGAATTCGATAAAATACACACCTTCTAGCGGATTTTCACCCAGCAATAAACTCAGCCAAGTAAACAGCTCACTAATATTGATTGCTAGAATGACTCCAATAATAGAGCCTAAAACTACGCCAACAAATGCTTGAGTTAAGCCTTGCATTACAAAAGTAGCCAAAATAGTACTGTCTTTGGCACCCATGGTTTTTAAAATGGCAATATTGCCTTCTTTTTCGCGCACTTCCATCACTAATGACGAAACAATGTTAAAACTGGCGACTGCAATAATTAAAAACACCACAATATAAACGATCGTGCGCACCATTTGAATGTCTTGATACAAGCTGCCTTGGGTTCTAAACCAACTCGATATATACACATAATCAGTAACAGTTTGCCCTACCCTCAGCGCTATTTGGTGCGCTGCAAACACATCATCAACCTGTAAACGTAAGCCGGTTACTTGGCTTTGATCGTAGCCTAAGGTTTGTTGTGCCTTGTTAAGGTGAATAAACGCGGCACTGCTATCGATAGGCCCGCCCATTTCTATAACGCCTGCGAGAGTCAGTGTGACCCGTTTTGGCGCAAGTAATGATTGCCCTTTTTCACTAATTTGGGGGATCAGCAAAGTGACATTGTCGCCTATTGATAAGTTAAGTTGAGAGACAATTTGCTTGCCTAAAATAACATCCTCAAGTGCTAGCTGACTGACTAATTTACCTTGTGTAAATTGGTTAATAGCTGATACGTCACTTTCTAATGAAGGCTCAACACCCCGTATTTCAACTGCTTTTAATTGGCTTTTAAATTGCGCCATACCATTTACTGCTATAAATGGGGCCGCCCCTGTGACTTGTGGTTGCTGTTTTAATTTTTCGACTTTGCTGGGCCAGTCAGCAATCGGCCTGCTTGGTGCCACATATTCAACTTGTGGCACGACACTTAATAAACGATGCACTAATTGTTGCTCAAAGCCATTGATCACCGATAACGCCACAATCAACACGGCAACACCAAGTAAAATGCCAATAGTGGATGCCTTGGCAATAAAACTAACAAACGCGTTTTTTTCATCTTTATGGCCTGAGTAGGCTCTGAAACGTTTACTTATAAAGGCACTAAGCAACATGGCTCGACTCTTTTATCGTTAATTTACCATCATCTAAATACGCTATTTTACCCAGCTTGTCGGCAAGCTCTAAATCATGAGTCACCACCACAAAACTGGTGTTTAAACTTTTATTTAGCTGATTAATTAAATCGTAAATTTTAATCGCGTTTTGCTTATCTAAATTACCTGTTGGCTCATCAGCAAGCACCAGTGCAGGCTCAGTTACTAAAGCACGCGCTATGGCAACACGTTGGCGTTCGCCACCAGAAAGTGCCGACGGTTTATGGCTACTTCTGTGGGCAAGGCCGACTTTATCAAGCATGTCGAGCGCTTTTATATTTGCTTCTTTGGCACTCAAGCCTTTTATTAACAGTGGCATGGCAACATTTTCAACCGCACTAAATTCCATTAATAAATGATGAAATTGATAAATAAACCCTAAGTTTTGATTTCTAAACGCGGCTTGTTGGCTGCGAGACAGTTTAGCCACATCTTGATTTTTTATTTTCGCACTGCCAGAACTGGCGGTATCTAAGGTACCTAAAATATGCAACAAGGTGCTTTTACCTGAACCTGAACTACCAACAATAGCTAACATTTCACCTTGGGTTAGGGCTAAATCAACCCCTTTTAATACCTCAACTTGGTTTTGCCCGTCTTGGTACACTTTACTTATTTGTTCACAACTAATTACTAAATCATTCATAACGTAATACCTCGGCTGGGTTTACTTTAGCGGCCTGGCGCGCGGGATATAAAGTCGCTAAAAAGCTCATGACTAAGCTTAAAAGCGCAATCACACTTAAGCTAAGCGCATCAAATTTGACCGGCAGTGAAATCCCCGATAATAAATTTAAGCCAACCAACGCCAGCAGTTCATTAATATATAAGCTAAATAAAATACCTAAAGAGGCACCTACTGCCGTACCAATCACACCGTTATATAAACCTTGAACCATAAATACAGTTTGTACTTGGCTTGGCGTTAGCCCTAGTGTCTGCAGTATCGCAACTTCGCTTTGTTTTTCACTCACCATCATGGTGAGCGCCGACACAATATTGAACACCGCCACCAGCACGATTAAGCCAAGGAGCATAGACATAATGCGTTTCTCCATCGCCACAGCGGCAAATAAAGTGCCTTGGCTACTGCGCCAATCGGTGTATTTAAAATTCTTCAGAATAAGTTGGCTGTCTTGAATAAATTCATCAAGTGCAAATGGCTCATGCAGTGACACACTTAAATTAGGGGGTGTAGAGCTACTTTGCTTTAATACTCGTTGTAATGACACACCACTGGTAAATGCCAGTCCCATGTCAATTTCTGAACCAGTTTCATAAATAGCAGCAATTTTGAATAAACGTTGGCTAGGAACACGACCAAGGGGTGTATAAGTAGATGCATTAGGCATAATAACGCGCAGTTTGTCGCCTAAACCAACGCCGAGTTTACGGCTTAAATAGCGGCTAATAGCAATGTGATAATTATTATTTAATACGCTTTGCCAATTACCCTGCACTACTTTGTCAGTGATTTTATAAAGCGAGTCATTATTATCATAGAGCCCTTGCAGTAACACACCATGCAGGTCTTTATTGGTTTGCAGTATGGCTTCACCATGGCGGTATAAACTAACATGTTCAACATACGGTGATTGCTCAAGATCAGCTTTAAGAGTATTCATTTGCGCTTTAGAGTGTTGTTTGGCCTGCACTTCAACGTGTGGAATGAGCCCGAGCATATTCGTTTTCAGGCTGCTTTCAAAACCGTTCATGACACTACTTACTGTAAAGAGCGCCATTAAACCAATCGCTATACCTGCAATAGAAAAAAAAGAAATAAACGAAATAAACGCATTGCCTTTGGAAGAGCGACTATATCTAAGTCCGATAAACAGGCTAACAGGTTGAAACATATTAATTAAAACATTAATGCTAAAAGTGTGGCTTTATAGTAGCACGAACTCAGCGCAATTGAATATCACCATAAATGTAAGAAATAATTTATAAATCTTATACTTGGCTATATTATAAGCAATTCACTAAGCCAAGCTAAACTTTTAATCCTGTTACTAGATAATCAAGTAATACTCGTACATTAGTAGCAACAAATTGGCGCGGAGGATAAAGCCCCCACACACCCTCTTGTTGAGGTTGATAGGCTGTTAATATTGGTACTAACTGCCCTGTTTTTATTTCATTCTCTATGTAGTAATCCGGCAACTGAACAATACCCAACCCTTTTTTAGCGCCGTCAACCAGTGCCCAACCGCTATTGCAATGCAACCGCCCAGCTACTTTAATATGTTTGTCACGATTATTTTCATTTACTCGCCAATAACTACTGTTACCAATTAAGCATTGATGCTGGTTAAGTTCACCTAACGTATGGGGTTCGCCAAAGCGCGCTAAATAGCCTGGTGCAGCACACATAATAAATCGTCGCGAGCTCAAGCGTCGCGCTTTTAAACTCGAATCTTTTAAATGGCCTAATCGAATGGCTAAATCAAAGCCGCCCTCCAGCAAGTTTTCTTGCTCGTTAGAGAGCGTTGCGATTACTTCTACCTCGGGGTGATCATGCATAAACGAATGCACTATCGGCATAATAAAACTCTCACCATACATAACCGGTGCGGTTAATTTAATTTTACCTTTAGGGGATGTTTGCACAGACGCGAGCCCCTGAGTGGCTTCATCCATAGCGTGTTGTAAATGTTTTACTTGGTGTAAAAACTGCTCACCTTCTTTGGTTAATACCACCTTTCGGGTCGTACGCGTTAAAAGTTGAGTATTTAACCGTTGTTCAAGCTTAGTAACATGGCGGCTAATATGGGCAACCGATAGACCCAACGCCTGTGCAGCTTGAGTGAAACTTCCCTCTTCGCCAACAGCAATAAACTCATCAATCCCTTCCCAACGCATTATTATTACCATACTGTAAAAGTGTTTTATTAATTTAGAGATTATCATTGTTATAGAAATAAATACAATAGGCACATCACCCAAACAGTTTGGGTCTACAATTGATATTCAAACCACTACAAAGGATATACACATGTCTGAATTTATAAAATCAAAAGCAGCGATTGCCTGGGGCCCTAATCAGCCTTTAAGCGTTGAAGAAGTTGACGTGATGATGCCTAAAAAAGGCGAAGTGATGGTAAAAATCACTGCCACAGGTGTATGCCATACAGATGCTTTTACTTTATCAGGTGAAGATCCTGAAGGCATTTTCCCCGCTATTTTAGGCCATGAAGGTGCCGGGGTGGTTTACGCTGTGGGCGAAGGCGTTACAAGTGTAGAAGTTGGCGATCACGTTATACCTCTATACACCGCAGAATGTGGTGAATGCAAAATGTGTACTTCAGGTAAAACCAACTTGTGCTCTGCTGTACGCGAAACACAAGGCAAAGGCTTAATGCCAGATGGCACAACGCGCTTTTACAAAGACGGCCAACCTATTTATCACTACATGGGGACGTCGACCTTTTCTGAGTACACAGTACTTCCTGAAATCTCACTAGCTAAAGTAAATAAAGAAGCCTCTTTAGAAGAAATTTGCTTATTGGGCTGTGGTGTCACTACCGGTATGGGCGCTGTAACAAATACGGCAAAAGTAACAGCGGGCGATACGGTGGCAATTTTTGGTCTAGGTGGCATTGGTTTGTCTGCCATTATTGGCGCAAAAATGGCTGGGGCTAGCCGTATTATTGGTATTGATATTAACACCTCTAAGTTTGAACTTGCGACTAAACTCGGTGCGACCGACTTAATTAATCCAAAAGACTTCGACAAGCCAATTCAAGAAGTGATCGTAGAGATGACCGATGGCGGTGTTGACTACTCATTTGAATGTATTGGTAACGTTGATGTAATGCGCTCTGCCCTTGAGTGTTGTCATAAAGGTTGGGGTGAGTCGGTAATTATTGGTGTAGCCGGTGCTGGCCAAGAAATTTCAACTCGCCCGTTCCAATTAGTAACCGGTCGTGTATGGCGTGGTAGCGCTTTTGGCGGCGTTAAAGGTCGCTCGCAACTTCCTGAAATTGTTGAACGCTACATGGCGGGTGAATTCGCCCTTAATGACTTTATTACCCACACCATGAGCCTTGAAGAAATAAACGATGCCTTTGATTTAATGCATGAAGGTAAGAGTATTCGTACTGTTATTCATTACTAATTTCTTTTAATCACCAACACCAGCCGTTGCTACTAAGTAACGGCTTTTAAGGATTGTTATGTTAGAAAATATCTCAACAGCAAAAGTGGCTGGTGGCTGGCATAAGCAGTATAGCCATACTTCCTCAAGCACCCATTGCAGCATGCGTTTTGCGGTATTTTTACCACCAGGCGCCAGTGAAAAAAATAAAGTACCAGTACTTTATTGGTTATCAGGGTTAACCTGTACCGATGAAAACTTTATGCAAAAAGCAGGCGCGTTTAAAAAAGCGGCAGAGCTAGGCATCGCTATTGTAGCACCTGATACCAGTCCGCGTGGTGAAAACGTTCCTAACGAAGACAGCTACGATTTTGCTCAAGGTGCAGGGTTTTACGTCAATGCAACACAGGCACCTTACAATACTCATTTTAATATGTACGACTATGTGGTGAAGGAACTACCTGCATTAATAGAGCAACATTTTCCAGTAACAACTAAAAAAGCGATTTCTGGACACTCTATGGGTGGCCACGGTGCATTAATGATTGCCCTTAAAAATCCTAAAGCGTATACCAGCGCTACGGCATTTAGCCCAATTGTTAACCCGGTAGATTGTCCTTGGGGTGCTAAAGCCTTTACTGGCTATTTAGGTGCTGATAAAGCCCAGTGGGCACAATATGATAGTTGCGAATTAATGCAACAAGCCAAACAAGCTGATTATTTACCTATGTTGGTCAGCCAAGGTGACGCCGATAACTTTTTAGAAGAACAACTTAAGCCACAAAACTTAGTGGCAGTTGCAACACAGAAGGACTATCCGTTAACGTTCGAAATGCAAGCTGGCTACAACCATAGTTACTATTTTATTAGTAGTTTTATAGACCAACACTTATTATTTCATCATCAGTTTTTAACTGCTTAGATTCATTACTGTGTAGAGTAGATTTATCTACTTCTACACATTCTTTAAGATTTTTTGTGACCTGCCTGCATTTTCTAATGGTGCCGTCATCTCCTTTTACTAAACTAAATACTGCAGAGTCTATTTTTAAACCTAGCTCTGCAAAAGAAAATCCGTCCTTATCAACGGGAACTGGCTCAAATGGATTTTCATAAGGAGTAGACCGAGCTGGATTTTTCATCCGCTGATTTTCTTGTGCATTTGAGGCTGCTTGTCCATCCAACATAACGCCAAAAAATGTACAGCCATTAAGCATCAGCAATAGTGATAAAAAAAATATTTTTTTCATGTTTAACCCTTTAGTAGCTTCAACTTTAACTATTTAGTTAATAGAGTAACTCCATTAAAAAAGTAAAACTGTAAAAATCTGTTAGTAAGTGAAAATTGTTTACAACATAATTTATACTCAAGTATTTTATTATCACTCTCGCAAAATGATATAATATAACATAAAATTAAACTCGTTTTTTCATCCATACCAAAGCATATTTATGTCATTACCTTTATCTCAAAATCGTTTACACCATATAGACTTACTCCGAGGTCTTATCATTATATTTATGGTGATTGATCACGGCATGTATTATTGTCTAAATTATTCAGTGACCGATCCCATGACCATACCAGGAACAGATGCGCTTACTTTTTTCACTCGTTTTATATCGCACTTTTGTGCGCCATTATTTGTATTTTTAGCGGGCCTTTCAGCTGCGATAACCGAGCATAAATACACTTCCACGCAAGCTTTTTCAAAAAGTTTAATTATACGTGGACTAGTGCTTATATTATTTGAATTTACTATTGTGTCATGGTCTTGGAGCTTTAATCCACTGTTTCCAATGTTATACGCTCAGGTTATTTGGGCGATAGGTTGGGGATTTATTATTCTAGGGCTTTTACGCTTAATCGGTCTGTATGCAATTTTTGCCATGGGCTTAATTTTAGTATTTGGCCACAACTTATTTGATGCCGTCAACTTTGAGCCAAATACAATCGCAAATACGATATGGTCTGTTTTACATCAGAAAAATGTACTCGAACTTCCTTTTAACTTTAAAATTAGAACCACCTACCCCGTAGCTCCTATTGTTGGGTTAATGGCGTTAGCCTATTGTGCAGGTGTTTATTATAAAGCCAAGCAATACAGTAACCGAGTTATGGATTATGGCTTAATTTTGGGTGTAAGCTGCCTAGTTTTATATACGCTTTTGCGTGGCTTTAATCTTTATGGTGACGCGTCAATATTTACGATTAGTGACTCTTATTTACTCACTATAATGTCATTTTTAAACCCGACCAAATACCCACTTTCCCTGCAGTTTATGTTGTTAACCGTTGGTATAGGCCTAATTATCCTTAAACTATTGAGCAAGCTAAAAAGTGATTTTTCGCCAAAGTTTTTACAAGTATTGGGTAAAACCAGTATGTTCTCGTACTTAGCCCACTTGTATTTACTGCATGCAATAAGTTGGTTACTTATCCCTGTTTTAGGCTTTAGTTTTTCTGATATGACTTATGGCGAAACACTGGTGGGTTTACCAATTGGATACGGTATGAGCTATGTAGCAACACTGCTATTTATTGCAGTCGTAATTGGCTTAACAGCCGTTCTTGCCAATTATTATTTAGCATGGAAGCAAAAAAATAAACACAGTTTAATTGCTAAGTATATTTGAACAAACATTAAAAAAGGCGCTATAAAAGCGCCTTGCTAACAAGTATGTGTGCTTAGAACATATCTTGATAGGAATTTGTTGTACTAAATGTAATTGCTTTTTCAAAGCCTGGCAGTGTAATGCTGTGCTCATCTAAAACAATCTCATTTTCATCAATCAAGCCATCACCAAAACGGTAAATTAGCGAGTATTGACCTAAGTCAGCTTGCGTTTGGTAGGTATGCTGCGCCGCTTTCACTTGGCTATGTTTTTCAGCGTAGCTATTCATCAGCGCATCACCATGGCGTTTAGCAAGCATCTGCATAGTTACTTTTGCGCTTAGCACAGTGGCTGTTGCATTATTTCCACCAAAGCCTTTTGAGTTAATAAACGCAATATCCATATCACCACACTCATAGTGGCTATTACGAATATCTAAATGATCGCTGTAAACATCGTCGGCGACTTTATCAATAGTGGTAATACCCGGCATAATATTATGACTAAATACACCTAACGCAATGGCAAGCTGATCGCCACTAGCTGGCGCAATAGTATGGCCTACATAGGCTTTAGGCGCAGTCACTTTCCAGTTATCAATAGCAAATGTTTGCGCAACTTTATGATAAATTAAAGATTCAGTAACACGGTTTTGTGGTGTACTTGAGCCATGCGCTAAAATAAAGCTACGTTGTTGCAGTGCCTCTTTGCCTAACAAGCTAGTAGCAAGGGCAGCTGATTTCGCCATGGTGATGTAATTTCCAGGCCCTGGTGAAGTAATTGATTTTTTTACCCCATCGGCATTAACAAATACATCCGGCACACTGCCCATAATATCTGCACCGAGCTCCAATGCCAGTGCATCATCCATTAATATGGCAACTTGTGCGCCCTCGCCTAAGGTAAAGCCACAGTTCTCACCAAATGGACGACTACTTTTACGGTAATCAGGCTCATCATCATTGCTTAAATTATCTAAACGACGTAAACCTTCAATATTTGCCAGCGCGCTCATATTACCAAAACCTTCAACCACTTCTGGAGTAATCGCACATTCAACACTGGCAACCACTGCAACACGGGTCCGCCCAGCTTGAATATCGTTAACGGCAGCGCGTAAATTATATAAAAATGTGGCACATGCGCCTGAAGTTGAAAAAGTTGTCCCTACATTGCCGGTAACATAGGCGTTAATAAAATCGGTCGACATCGTATTTAAACCCAACGCTAACTGCTTAGTACTAACACGATCGCCCTGCTGACGCGCTTTAACTAAACCACCTAAGCCTTTATCATCCATTTGACCAATAACTGAGGCTGAGTAGGTGCCAATTTTGTCAGGCTCTACGCTATTCATAATATGTTGCCAATCAAGTCCTGTTGATTTTATTGCATCGGTGGCAGCAAATATGGTCGCTTGTAAACCGCGCGGCTGGTAGCGGCTGTTATACATAATGGCAGGATCAAACCCGGTTGGAAATTGCCCAGCCGACTTAATCGGGTTATCACGGGTTGAGTCATGCTTTACGTCAAGCTCAGCAGCAATCGTGACTTTTACTTTTTTATTATCAAGGTCATCTATTTGCCAGTTGCTTGGTAAAGGCGATGGTAAGTCACGACGACGTGTTTCAAACACAATTGCACTATCATCTGAAGCCGTTAAAGTCATTTTTTGCTGCCAAGGTGTGGCATCAACGTCAAAATGTTCTTTTTCAATTTTACGGATCAAAGTACCGGCAATAATTTGCTCACCAAAGCGTGCTTCAATGTCGCTTTGCTCAACATGATTACCTTGGCTGTCTTCAAGTTGGCCGTTTACTGTAGTCACTAAGTTCATTAATGTGGCAAGGCCTAAAAATGTTTCTTGGCGAGCTTGCGCCGCTAAGCTATCTAACACGATACGACGATAACCTTGATGAAAAGAAGTACGGCCAGCGGCATTAATGCCTCCCATGCCTACAATAACGGGTAATGCAGTCATAATTTACCTTTAAAATGCGTGTTATAAGAATATGACATTAGTTTAATTGGATTATAGAGACGTCTTTGTGCTTTAATAGCCAAATAAGCGGCATAAAAGGCCAAAAACAACTGGTCGGAGCATTCACAATGAGCAACAACCCATTAACTCCCCCCATAAATATTGGTATCGCAGTGTTTGAGCATTTGTTGGTAACCAGTCTCACATTACCGATTGAGATGCTGCGTGCGGGTGAGGCTTTTGCTAAAGGCCATAGTGATAAAAATAACTTTAAACCTCTGGCTATTCATTTAGTGGCTAAAAATAGTGATGCCATTAAGACGCGAACTGGACTATCGATTATTCCTGATTGTACTAGCGAAAACTCACCTTATTGCGATTTAGTTATTGTGCCTGGTATTTGGCGTAACCCTCGCCCGGTGATACGCGCTAATCAACAATTAGTCACTTGGCTGATCGAGAGCTTTACCGTAGGAAGTCATATAATTGGAGTAGGCACAGGTAATTGTTTTGTTGCAGAGGCTAGTTTACTTGACGGACATCCCGCTACTACCCATTGGCATTATGCTAAACAGTTTAAGCATGACTACCCTAATGTAAGTTTAAAACCTGATTTTTTTATCACCCAGTCAGAACGTATGTATACCGTAGCCAGTTTAAATGCACTTGCTGATGTTATCGTACATATTATTAGTCAATATTATGGTAAAGAAGCGGCACAACATGTGGAGCGCAACTTTTCCCATGAAATTCGTAAACCCTATGAAGATCAACGTTACTTAGAGGGAGCAGTAGATAGACAGCCAGATGAGCTGATTGCACAAATACAGTTTTGGTTAAAAACCAATCTAGCCAGTGAGCTCAACTTACAGGAGGTTGCGGCTCAATTTAGTCTAAGTTATCGCACCTTTACCCGTCGCTTCAGAAGTGCCACTAACCAAAGTCCAATCGAATATTGGCAACAATTACGAGTAGAAGGCGCCAAAGATTTATTGGCATCTTCTAATTTATCGATTCAGGAAGTTGCTTTAGAGGTTGGCTATAATGATCAAGGACATTTAACCCGAGTATTTAAAAAAGTATTACGCCAAACACCCAGCGAATACCGTAAAGTCGTGCGACGAAAATTATTTGGTTAAGTTTTAACTAAACCGTGTTCACTTTTGATGGTTAGCAAAGATTGATATAGCCTTGATTAGATTTTTTTATATATATAAATTATAGTATTACGCATGAGGCGTGGTGAAATTAATACAGGGAGATAGCTGATGGATAAACTTACCAATCTGCTTGTCGATCAACAAAACAACACATCCATTGAGGCTAAACTAACTAACTTACTCGCGTTGGTACGCAAACATTTAGATATGGATGTTGCTTTTATATCTGAATTTATTAACGATGAGCGGGTTTTTAAAGTGGTCGATAACCCCTCTGAAAACCAAATTGTTAAAGTGGGTAATGCCGATCCGATTAATGAAACGTATTGCCAAAAAATCACCGATGAAAAGCTCAGTCCAATTATTACTAATACCAAAGCTAACCCTATAACCAAGGCTATGCCGGTGACCAAAAAGTTAGGTATAGGCGCTTATATAGGTGTTCCTATCAACCTGTCGAACGGCAAACTGTATGGCACGTTTTGTTGTTATAAATCACATCATGATGAGAGTTTAAACGATCGCGATTTATCGTTTTTAAATATTATTTCTGAAATAGCGACGGACTTAATTGAAAAAAACTTATCCAAAAGTGTATCGCACAATCATACCAAATCAGTTATTCAGCAAATTATTAGCGATAATGATATTAGTATGTATTTCCAGCCTATTTATAATCTACGCCATAATAAAATTGCGGGTTTTGAATCACTTGCTCGGTTTTTTACCACTCCTTATAAAACCCCTGATATATGGTTTAAAGAAGCAAAAAAAGTTGGCTTAAATGAAGCATTAGAAATGCTAGCCATTAAAAATGCAGTCGCAGACATGGCACGGTTAAATGATACAACTTACATTGCCATTAATTGCTCACCTTCGCATATTCTAAGCGGTGCACTTGAACATACATTACAGCAAAGTGACTGCACTAGGCTAGTATTAGAAATTACTGAGCATTCGCCAATTTCCGACTACGAAAAAATGCGAACTGCACTTACACCACTCAGAAAAAGAGGGCTTCGCTTGGCCATTGACGATGTAGGCGCTGGCTTTTCGTCATTTCAGCACATTTTAGAGCTTGAAGCCGACATTATTAAATTAGATATCAGCCTCACTCAAAATATAAACACTGACGATCGAAAATTTTTGCTGGCAAAAGCACTGTGCGGGTTTGCAAAAGCAATCGACTGCACCATCGTTGCCGAGGGAATTGAAACCGAAGAAGAACTCAACTCGTTAAGAAAGCTCAATGTAGATAGTGTGCAAGGTTATTTTATTGGCCGCCCCGCAGCAATTAACGATGCACTTAGTTTACTAAACGCAACTCTACTAGCATAAAAAACACCACTATTTAGTGGCGTTCGCTATCTATACTGTCTTTTCGATAATAGCGTTTATGATAACTTTTTACTTTAGCGTGCACACCTTTGCTAAGACTTTTAAACTTAGCTTCGAGCACATCAACACCATATAAAATACCAACCACCAGTATAGAAAGCTTAATTGCAGCACCTAGGTTTTCGGTTGCGATCATCACCCCAATAGACGCAAGCACCCAAATAGTAGCAGCAGATGTAACCCCTACCACGGCACCATCTTTTGCCAGCATTACGCCTGCACCTAAAAAGCCAATACCCGTGATTATTTGCCCCACTACACGAGAATGATCAATCACATCCCCTTGTAAATTAAACGCCGTAGATAAAAACAAATATGTACCTAACGTTATTAACGCAGATGTGCGAATACCTACGGGTTTGCCGCGCAATTGGCGTTCTATACCAATAATAGCGCCACAAAAAGCAGCGGTGCCAATGGCTGCCCATGAATATGGCGCTACATCGATAAAATCTAAAAATGTCACTTAATATCCTAATCTATTTTACTTTTCCAATAGCAACTGCCGTTCTGAGCCTTTGGCTACCAAATGCCGACATTTTACTAAAGTCGCTGCGTGCAATTGGTACATACTGACAATCTATTGCTAGCTGGTTGTCATTACCAGGCTCGCAAAATGGGTCATGTACGTAAACACAATGTGCATCTAAATGGGTTACACACACCCAGTGCGGTGATTTTTTACCATCAAACCGATAGGTACTAATTAACAGCAACACACTAAATCCCTGACTCAACCAGTTTTCTATGTCAGTTAATTCAACATCTTTTTGTGTAACTGAAATATTTGCCGCTGCAATACCTTCAACAAACTGTTGATGAACCGTGGCCAATACTGATTTTTTGTTATCACTGCGAACCCCATCTAAAAATAATGGTTCAGATGTATTAACAATCACCTCACTTGTAAAACCGCGTTTATTTGCAGCCAGTGCCAAGCCAAATGGGTGACAACCGCCATGCCCAGAGGTCATAAAAATCGTGGTGCCTTCACGCCACAAAGCTAATTCATGTGACTGACTCAGCTCTGTGTTTGAGTCAAGAGTAGCCATTGCCATTAATAACGCAGCAGGACCACAGGTAAACTCGGTGGTTTGCTGATACCATGGCGTTAAACGCTCAACCTGCAACTCACTGGTTTGGCGAATATTTTTTTGCATGCGTAAGGCATCACTGTGATCGTCATAATAATCACTGTATTGACCAAATACGCGATACCCCACACTTTTATAAAGCCCAATGGCGCTGTCGTTATTTACTGCAACTTCTAGGCGCAAATAAATACGTCCACGCTCACTGGTCGCTTTTTCAAGTTCATTGAGTAATTTTTTGGCTATGCCCTTGCCCTGCATTGTTGGTAATACGGCTAACGAATACAAACGCGCTAAACGCGTGCCTTTATGGCACCACACTAAGCCATAGCCACATAGTTGCGCATTTTGCTCAGCAACTAATAAAATCCCATGTTTAGCCCCAAGCCAGCGCTTTAAACTACGCGCACTTAGCTTATCGTTACTAAAGCAAGTATTTTCAAGCGCCACCAACGCCTTTAAGTCAGAGGTTATTGCAGGGCGAATAACTAGCTTAGTCGCCTCTGCCACTATTACTTTTTCAACCAGAGCAATAGGCATTAGCCGCGGCCTCGTGCTTCTAACCGCTGTTTAAACTCATCCATTATGATCATGTATAGCTCGTCACCTAAGTAACCATCTTCTACTTTGTGATCAATGCTCGGGTTGTCGTTTACTTCCAATACATACGCACGACCTTGGTGCTCTTTAACATCTACACCGTATAAACCTTTACCCACTGTTTTGCAGGCCTTTAAAGCAGCGTCTAACACAGCTTTTGGTAACTCAAAGGTAGGTAACGTTTCAAAGCCACCGGAAAAAAAACGTTTTGCATCATGGTTGTATATTTGCCAATGGTTACGCGCCATTAAATAACGACATGCATAAATAGCACGACCATTAAGTACCCCTACACGCCAATCGTATTCGGTATACATGTACTCTTGTGCCAATACCAGCGCACTCAGTGCAAATAATTCACTAAGCTTAGCTTCTAATTCATCACGATTAGCAACTTTATAAACGCCTTTTGAAAACGACCCTTCTGGCATTTTTAATACCAGCGGATAAGTAAATGCAGCTTCTAATTGCTCAATGGTATCGCTTGATTTATCAGCCACTACTACTGTTTTTAAACTCGGTACTTTTTGATAATTAAATGCATCATGTAAGTACACTTTATTACAACAACGTAAAATAGATTCAGCATCGTCAATTACCACTAACCCGAGACTTTGCGCTTTACTTGCAAGCCGGTATGTTGGATGGTCAATTGCTGTAGTTTGGCGAATAAATAACGCATCAAACTGGGCAATATTGTCTATTTCATCAAAGCTGAGTGCTTTTGCGTTAATACCATGTTTCGCTGCTGCTTTTATAAAACGAGCTATTGCATCTTTATCACTTGGCGGTACTTTTTCGTTATGATCAACCAATATCGCCATATCCCAACGAAAACGGCGCTCTACTTTACCAATACGCCATTGAGTTTGGGTAAACTCATTTAGCTTTTCAATAAACGCAGCATATTGTTGCTCACTTAATGAGGTTAAAGAGCCTTGTTGCAATAAACCTTGCTGATCGACAAATAAAATAGGCGCTGGGTATTGTTTAAATACCGATTTAGCCGCTTTACCTTGTAATTCGTTTAGAGCATTACCAAAATATACTGCGCCATCAATATGCCCAGTATTTAAAATAGGTGCTTGTCCACTTCTAAGCGCGTTTATTGTTTTAACGCTTGGTAATACTTGGTGTTTGCGGGCTTCTGCAAGCAAAGAACAATAATAACCCTTACTCAAGTATTGGCTTGAGTCGCATAAATTAATAATGCGGGTTTTAGGTTCGTTACGTTTGGGGTAATCTCGTAAATAGGTGTCAAATGTAATTACATTTTCAAATGAAAGAGCAAGTGCTTGCTCATTGTTATCAACCACAATTAAGGTTTTAAACACGACTTTTCCTGGGGTCTGCTGACCTTTAAAGGTTAAATTTGCAGCAGTCTGTTTGGTATTTAGGCAAGGCGGAGCCTATGTGGTGTGGTTTTCTCCACATAAATAGGCGATAACGCAGCATCAATGCCAAACAGGCGCTGCCCGTAGGGTTCTGCCTAGAGGCGATTTACTCTTTGTTGCTCGGCTTTGACTTAGTCCACTAGGTTACAAGCCTCACGCCGCGATTAAACCGCCCCTAGTTTGAACAAATTTTAATCCGCAAAGGTCAACAGGCCCTGAGTCAAAATATAAAAAACACCCTGGCTAGTTAGCTCAGGTAGTTAAACAGCAAATAGAAACACCCATCGCACTAAGTGCAGCAAATAGCAAATCACTTAATACGATAGGTGCTTTAACGAATATCTACTATAAACGTTAGCGCTTAAATTGCTTAAGCGACACTTGCTTTATAAGCCCTTTTTTAGATACGTACAAACGAGATATTTTTAGCGTGAAGATAAAAATATTTGATGAACTTTTTTATTGTTAATTTGTGTTTTAAAATAGCCAAAATTTACCACTAAAAGTGATCATTATGTCTCTTCCCGCTTGTCCTAAATGCCAATGTGAATACGTTTACGAAGACCAACAGCTGCTTATTTGTCCAGAATGTGCCTATGAGTGGAACCCGAGTATTACTAATGACGAAGACGCTATTTTAGTGAAAGACGCAAACGGCACTTTGCTTGCTGATGGCGATAAAGTAACCGTAGCCAAAGATTTAAAAATTAAAGGCAGTTCTCAGGTTATTAAAATTGGCACCAAGGCCTTAGTAAGACGTGTACTTGATAAAAAAGATCATGAGCTTGACTGTAAAGTAGATGGCATAGGTGAAATGATGGTAACGGCCAAGTTTGTGAAAAAAGCATGAAATTACAGAAAGTAATAACGCTTAACTGCTAATTTTTTAGTTCTTTAGATAGCGCAGCTAATATTTGATCGTAGGCATTCTGATTAAAATTACTTGAGTGTGGGTTCATAAAACCATGTAAGTAATCAACATGCTTTACGTTAACATTAGCCTTTGTTGCAAGCTCCACCTGTAGTGATTTAACATCAAAGTGCGGCTCATAATACGGAAATATGAGTTCAATCTCAAATTGTGGTTGTATATCTGTATGGTGCCTAATTTGTGAGCTGTAAAAACAAATGCCCTTAGCTATCGTTTTAATCGCCGGGTGTGCAGACATTGACCAAATTGCCGATGCGCCAACACTAAAACCTATCAATATAGTGTTGGCAGCGAGTGGTTTAATCGCTTTTTGTAAAATAGCTATATACTCATCAAGGCCAATATGCTGGCTAAAATACTCATAGGCCTGCTGTTCACAGTTAAACGCCATATCAACCCCGCCATAGGGATCGACAATAGACTGAGCGTTTAGTTTTTCAGCTAATGCTTTTAAAGCCGCTGTATTACCAAAAATATCACTGACCAATACTAAGTTCATAAACGGCTCATCTTTAATTTTATTCTATAAGTTTTAGGCAATAATTTAACAAAGAGGCCTACGAGATGCTGCGCCTCAGAGTAAGAGACAAATAAATACTACATTCAAAGCACTTTAACCACATCGTAACTATGTTTTACATCGCCGATAGTTAAGTTAACTTCATCATCGACTTGTTTACCTAATAACTGTTGCCCTAAAGGGGCACCAGAGGTAAGTACTTGAATAGTTGTGCCTTTAATATCAACGGTTAATCCACCAGCTGCTGGGCCTAAATAAAACCATTTTTGTGTGCCTGCATCATCTTCTAAACATACCAATGAACTGACTGCTATTGTGCCTGTAACGGCGTCGTTGTAGATGGCTTCAAATAGTTGTATTTCTTTATAACACTCATTCACCCGATCAGCGTGACCTTGCGCTAAATACGCAGCTTCAAGCCCGAGCGTATCATATTGAGTTTCTGCAATACTTTCTTCGTGAGTCGCGGTATCGTGGGCTGTTTTAGCTGCAATTTTCGCAGTATTGAGCTGCTCTTCTAAGGCAAAACGCAGGTGCTCTGTAACATGGGCTTTATTCATTTGGAAATTCACTAAATACGGTAAAAATAATTTGCTATTTTATACCAATCTACTTGGATATGGGACCTATTTTAACGATAAGAAAATTGCTCTATAACTAGGCAAAATTTTTGACATCTAGTTGTTCTAAATGAAAAAATTTTAACAACGTTATAGGGGAATTTAATTCGTTAAATTGTTCAAATATTTATGCAGGTTGGTATTAGCATTGTTGCTACATCGAACACTATCCCTTTGCTGTGTAACAACAATGCTGATTTAAGCCTATGGCATATCCATTAATGCCTGCGTTTGCTGATCCACTTGCTTATCGTAGTTTTTAACACTTAACCCAAGTAGCTCGGGTAATGTTGCAGCAATACAAATGGACGATAACGTGCCTACGACTATTCCTGCAAACAGAGCAATTGCAAATCCCTGAAGCGGCGCACCTGCTAACAGCCAAACACTGGCCACCGTTGCGAGCGTAGTCCCGGAGGTAATAAGCGTACGAGTTAAGGTGCTTTTGATAGCACTGTTGATAATACTGCTTGGTTTGAGTGTGATGTTTGTTGGTATGCGCAACAGCTCGCGCACCCTGTCACCCACTATTATTGAGTCATTTAGTGAGTAGCCAATAATCGCCAACAAACTGGCTAAAACGGTTAGGTTAAACTCTATTTGTAACCATGCAAATAAGCCAACCACTAGCACCAAGTCATGTAATAAAGCCACCACAGAGCCTAATGCCAAACGCCATTCAAAACGAACAGCTAAATAAATCATTACCGCAACCATCGCAGCAAATAATGCTAAGCAGCCTTGTTCAAATAGTTCATCACCCACTTGAGAGCCAATATAAGCCGATGATAAAACTTCAGCATTTATAGCAGGGTTTTGGCTAATGGCCGTTTTCCAGTCATCGTTATTGCCTGTATTAATGGGGCCTTGTGTTAATTGAAAATGATTATTGCCCTGTGCTGTTAGTTCAAATTCACCTTGGTGGTTTTTAGCAATAAATTGCTCAAGCTGTTTTAGTTCAACACCTTGGCTGGTGGTGAACTCTGTTAAATATCCACCCGTAAAATCAAGGCCAAAGTTGAGCCCTTTTTGTGCAATGGTTAATACCGATAACAACACAAACATAGCACTGATCAGCATGCCTGTATAACGTATACGAGACCCTGCCTCACATTCTAAAAAAGTGTTAAGCATGCGCGTTTACTCCTGCTTTTTTACCCAGCTTTAAATATAAGCTTTGGCTTAAATACTTCGATACATACACACCAGTAAATACCGATGTAATAAGTCCTAGCGCCAGCGTTATAGCAAAGCCTTTTACCGGGCCATAACCTATGCCATATAAAATAATCGCGGTGATCATCGTGGTAATATTGGCATCTAAAATAGTATTCGCTGCCTGTTTATAGCCCTCTTGTATCGCTTGATATGGAGGACGTCCTTTGCGGCGCTCTTCTTTTATACGCTCAAATATAATCACGTTAGTATCAACCGCCATCCCTATAGTTAATACTAAGCCTGCTATCCCTGGAAGAGTTAAAACCACCCCAGGTAATAACGATATTAGCCCCACTAAAGAGGTTAAGTTTAAAATTAACGCAACATTTGCAATAAGCCCTAAACGGCGGTACCACAGTGCCATAAACGCAAGCGTTAAACCCATGCCTAACATTAACGCCGCTAATCCATTATTAATATTATCTTGGCCAAGGCTTGGGCCAATAGTTTGCTCATGCACTATAGTTACGGGCGCAGTGAGTGAACCCGCGCGTAATAATAGCGCTAAATCGGCAGCCGCTTGCTGGCTTTGCATATTGGTTATACTAAACCGTGAGCTTAAATGCTGGGCAATGTTCGCCACATTAATAACTTCGCTTTTTTTAACCACTTCGCCTTTAGCATTTTGTGAATACTCTGAATAGAGCGTTGCCATAGGTTTGCCTATATTTGCCTTTGAAAAAGCCGACATAGCATCGCCACCTTGGCCATCTAAGCTCAGTTGTACCAAAGGTTTACCCCAGTCATCACGGCCTATATTAGCGTTATTAATATGCTCACCGGTAAATATAGGTACAGGGTCGAGCTTAATAGTCCCTCCCGATTGCAAATTAAACGTTTGCCCGCCTCTCTCTTTAAGTTGATAAAACCCCAATGACGCGGTTGCACCAATTATGCGTTTTGCTTCAGCTGGATCTTGCACGCCAGGTAGCTCAATACGAATGCGCTGCTTACCTTGGCGCTGTGTAACGGCCTCAGTTATACCGAGCTCTTCAATACGTGAGCGAAGTGTGGTGAGTGTTTGGCTCATCACTTCTTTATCAAATGCGCTGCGCCCTTGCTCAGAATAGCTAATTTTAACGACCTGTAAGTTGCCATTAGTTGATGTGGTTGTAGTGAGGTTTTCAAAACGGCTTTTAAGCTCTTTTATGACAACTGTTAGCTTATCGCCAGCATTCTCAAGCGCACTTATTTCAAAGCCCTGATTAGTCTGCTTCGCTTTAACGCCATAGGCTTTTTGCTTAACAATAATGGCTTTTGTTTGTTGATATGCACTGAGCAATTGCTCATCAATGGCTTTATTTAAATCAACATCAAGTACAAACAATACCCCGCCGTTTAAATCAAGACCCAGCTTTATGGGCGATAAGCCAAACTCTTGTAACCAAATAGGACTGGTTGCATGTTCAACAATTTTAACCTGTGTATTTGGAAAGTTTGATTTTAAAGCCGCCTGAGCTTGGGCACTTTGTGTAGGTGTATTTAAAAGTACATTAATATTTGCTTGGTCTTTTAAACTTTCACTAACTTCAAAACCTTGGCTATTTAAAAAGCTAACTAGGTTTTCAGTACTTGGCATTACTTGCGTTTTAACATCAGAAGCTGCACTAATATGCAACCATGACTTATTCGGATATAAATTAGGTAAGGCGCTTATTGCTAGTAACACTAATACAATCAGCATGGCTACATAGCTCAATTTAAACTTAGCCTTAAATGGCTTTTTCTCTTTTTTTAGACTTAACATAGTTATTCCTTATTACTCGGCATAGCCCAGTAACGTACCTATTAGGCACAATTAATCTGCAGGTCAAAACGCGATGCGTTAAAACCAATTAACATTAAATAAGGAACTTTAAGCGTGATAGGTAGTTACAGCGGTGTATAACAGGTTAGCGTCTTTCCAGCCGCTCAAGCGCGACTTTTTACTTTTAAATACCCTAGTATACCAAGGCTGACTTATAGTGACTGCTTGCGGTCGCAAAAAAATATGCCGACAGCCATTTAGGGCAAAAAACTCATGCACTACATCGTATTCAGGATCCCCCTGCGCACTATGTAGAAATAAAAATGAGTTATTGGCTGTTAACCTAGGCTGATGCGCAGCAAAATCAGAATGCTTTGAGTTTTTATGCTTTAAATTGCCAAGCGATTTTGTAGGTGTAGGAGTGTTAGTTAAATGGTCAACATTAATAACATCGCTATAACTGCTTTGGTTACTGTTTAATTCGTGCTTTACGCCCATAGCATGGCTTTGCACACTAAAGAGTGCAGCAAAAAACAAGCATGTAGCGAAAAAAACGCGAAATTTAAACATTTGCCATTTAAAACTAAAATAAAGGATAGCTAGTATATAAGGGCAGCTAATTAAAATACAATAGCCGTTCTTAAGCTAATTAATTTATATAAAAACAAATACTGAGATCCTCGATGCGCTCCAGACAAAGTTCAGTAAAACGCCCCGACGCCATGAATTTAAAACAAAGCATTCAAACTCTTTGGCCTTATATCACTAAATTTAAAGGCCGTGTGCTGATTGCCATATTAGCGCTAGTCGGTGCTAAAGGCGCGACATTACTCATGCCATGGGCTTTAAAAGAAATAATTGATACGGTTGATAAATCAATTAATCCACTACTTCTTGTTCCTACTTTATTACTGATTATGTACGGCGCATTGCGCTTTGCTAGTGTATTTTTGGGTGAAGTACGCGATGCAGTATTTTCGCGAGTCACCGAGCATGCCATGCGAGATATTGGCCTTAAAGTGTTTAAACATTTGCACTCATTAGATTTAGCTTTTCATTTAGATAGGCAAACTGGCGGCATAAGTCGAGACATAGAGCGTGGTACCAGTGGTTTAAGCTTTTTAATGCGTTTTTTAATGTTTAATATTGTGCCCACGTTGTTTGAAATAATGACTGTGGCGATTATTTTTGGCACCTTATTTTCTATTTGGTTCGCACTGATCACCCTACTTGCTGTGGCTATTTATATCTTTTTTACCGTGACGGTTACCCAATGGCGAAACCGCTTTATTCGTGAGTCAAACGCTGCCGACAACCAAAGTAACACCCGCGCCATCGACAGCCTATTAAATTACGAAACCGTAAAATACTTTAATAATGAACAACATGAAGCCCAAACTTACGACACATTTTTAGCAACCTGGGAACAAGCTCGATTAAAAAATCGACTCTCGTTACTGGCGCTTAATTCAGGGCAAGCACTGATCATTGCATGTGCCATAACCGCATTAATGTGGCTTGGCGCCAATGAAGTGGTTACCGGCGAGTTAACGATTGGTGAACTGGTGATGATCAATGCGTATATGATTCAACTATTTTTACCGCTTAACTTTTTGGGATTTGTGTACCGTGAAATACGCCGTGCCCTTACCGACCTTGAAAACATGCTTGGGTTATTAAATACCTCACCCAAAGTAGCAGATAGCGAAACCGCGCAACCATTAACACTCAAAAATGGGGCAATTAGCTTTGAAAATGTCAGCTTTAGCTACGATAGTAAACGCCCTATTCTTAAGAACGTTAGCTTTAATGTGAACCCTGGTGCTAAGGTAGCGGTTGTAGGTGCTAGTGGCGCAGGTAAAAGCTCGTTAGCCCGCTTGCTATATCGTTTTTATGAACTTTCATCGGGCGCTATAAAAATTGATAATCAAGCCATAAACACAGTTACCCTCGCAAGTTTGCGTAAAGCTATTGCCATAGTGCCGCAAGATACTGTGTTATTTAATACCAGCATACGCGAAAATATTCACTATGGCAGACCCAGCGCCAGTGAAGATGAAGTAAACAAAGCTATAAACATGGCGCATCTAACAGACTTTATTAATAGCCTAGATAAAGGCGATAAAACCTTAGTCGGTGAACGCGGACTAAAAGTCTCTGGCGGCGAAAAACAACGTATTGCTATTGCTCGCGCTATTTTAAAGCAATCGCCGATTTTAATTTTTGACGAAGCCACTTCCGCGCTCGACTCACAATCTGAGCAGGCCATATTAAACGCTATGCGAGAAGTAGCCTCTAACCACACCAGTATTGTTATTGCGCACCGCTTATCAACAATTACCGATGCCGATACTATTATCGTGCTTAAGGCCGGAGAAGTGGTAGAGCAAGGTAAACATGATGAATTACTCATGCAAAATGGTGAATATGCTCATATGTGGACCTTGCAACAAAAACAGTCCAAAGCGCAATAAACTAAGCCACTCGGGTACAATTTAAGTATCTGAGTGCTATTTTACTAGTATTTCATTCATCTTATCGACCGGTACGGTTATTCACCTCAAAAGGTTTGTTTGCAGTGAAGTTATCAATACAATCAAGTAGCTATTTTTATAACAAAAATATAACGAATTAAATAACGTGAATTCATAGGGGAAAATAATGAAAAAGAGTTTAATTGCAGCGGCGCTCGCTGCCACATTTATTACTGGCTGTTCTGAGCCACAAACAACAAAAACTGAGCAAGTAGCAGCAGTTGCAGAAAAACCACAAGTAACAGAGCAAGCCGAATTAGGCACGTTTGGGGTTGATTTAACTGCGCGTAACGAAGCTGTAAAGCCAGGCGACGATTTCTTCATGTACGCCAGTGGTTCATGGTACGACAACTATGAAATGCCAGCAGATAAAACCCGCTATGGTGCATTCTCTGCGCTAGCTGAGCGCAGTGAAGATCGCGTTAAAGAAATTATTGAAGAAATTGCAGCACGTGAAAACTTAAACGCCGAAGAGCAACTGGTCGCTGACTTTTATAACTCGTACATGGATACTGAGACGCTTAACAAACTTGGTATCACGCCAATTAAGCCGTTGCTTAACGACATCAATTCGGTTGCCTCTACTGATGATTTGGCAAAAGTATTTGGCCAATCTTGGCTTACGGGTGTAAGTGCACCACTTGGTGGCGGTATGTGGTTTAACCGTTTAGATCCCAATAAATACGAAATGTCATTAGGTGCAGGTGGCTTAGGCTTACCTGATCGTTCTT
Organism: Pseudoalteromonas sp. NH0006-26; assembly: GCF_057552415.1. The sequence goes on along the minus strand of NZ_BAAJMJ010000005.1, from coordinate 288,527 downwards.
ACTACCTTGAAGATGCAGAACGTTTTGTAAAAACCCGTGAAGCGTATGTTGCACATATTGCCGATATGCTTAAATTTGCAGGGGTTGATAATACCACAGAGCGTGCACAAGCGATTTTAGCGCTTGAAACCAAAATTGCAGAAGGTCATTGGCCACGTGAAAAACGCCGTAATCGTGATTTAACCCTAAACCAAGTAAAACGCGATGAGTTAAGTGCGCAATACCCAGGATTTAACTGGGATTTATACTTTGCACAAACAGGTTATAAAGTACCACAATTAAATGTATCGCAGCCTGAACCTGTTAAAGCCATGATTGACTTAATCAATAACGAAGATTTAAGCGTATGGAAAGACTACCTTACATATCATGCGATTAATGGTAACTCACGACTATTATCTGAAGAAATATTTAACACTAGCTTTGCCTTTTATGGAAAAGAGTTAAATGGTCAACAAGAGCCACGTCCACGCTGGAAACGCGCTATCAGCCAAATGTCTGGCACTAGCTCATTGGGCTTTGCAATTGGCAAAATTTACGTAGATCGTTATTTCCCTGAGTCATCTAAGCAACAAATGTCAGAGCTTGTTGAAAACTTACGCACAGCACTTGGTGAGCGTATTGATAACTTAGATTGGATGGGCGCAGAAACAAAAGTAAATGCGCGTGCAAAATTAGCGGCGTTTGTGCCAAAAATTGGTTACCCAGATGAATGGCAATCGTATGAAGGCTTAAGCATTAGCAAAAATGACTTAATGGCTAATGTAAAAAATATGCGTGAGTTTTTCCAAGCTGAAAGTGTAGAAAAAGAGCTGAAAAAGACCGACCGTAATCGTTGGGGCATGACACCACAACGTGTTAATGCTTACTACAATAGTTCGTTTAACGAAATTGTATTCCCTGCCGCTATACTACAACCGCCGTTTTTCGATCCAAATGCAGATCCAGCAGTAAACTACGGTGGCATTGGCGCTGTAATTGGCCATGAGATGGGCCATGGCTTTGATGATCAAGGCTCAAAATCTGACGCTAACGGCATTCAACGTAACTGGTGGACTGACGAAGATCGTGCTGCTTTTGATGCTAAAGCTGACAAACTGGCGGCTCAGTACAGCAAATATGAGCCAATTCCAGGTAACTTTGTAAATGGCCGCAACAGTTTAGGTGAAAATATTGGTGATGTGGGTGGTTTAGCCATGGCTTATCATGCTTACAAACTAAGCTTAAATGGTAAAGAAGCACCGGTAATTGACGGTGTAACCGGCGATCAACGTTTCTTCTTAGCATGGGCACAAGTATGGAAAGAAAAACGTACTGAGCAAAGTATGTTAAACCAATTACGTGGTGGTACACACGCACCAGGTCGCTTTAGAGCACAAGCGCCTCGTAACCATGATGCTTGGTATAAAGCATTTGATGTAAAACCAGGCGATGAGTTATACCTACCAGAAGAAGAACGCGTTCGTATTTGGTAATACCTGACAAACGTTCATCGTTTGTAACGAATAAACAGCCCGCTTATGCGGGTTGTTTTATTTTTGGCTACTAACAATACTTACTAGCCCTACCCCGTATTTACCTTTAGAATATGGGCTTGCAAATTTTTTCAATTATTTATACATATTAAGGCGAAACGCAGATGGGAAGAGCTTACCAAAACAAAAAAGATTCAATGGCTAAAACTGCGGGTGCTAAAACTAAAGTTTATTCAAAATACGGTAAAGAAATTTATATTTGTGCTAAAAATGGCGGTGTTGATCCAGACGGCAATCTAGCACTACGTCGTTTAATTGAACGCGCTAAAAAAGACCAAGTACCGGCTCACGTAATTGAACGTGCTATTGATAAAGCCAAAGGTGGCGGCGGTGAAGACTATGCAGCCACGCGTTACGAAGGCTACGGGCCAGGTAACTGTATGATTATTGTTGACTGTTTAACCGACAACAACAAACGTACTTTTGCTGATGTACGTGTATGTTTTACCAAAGCAAACGCTAAAATTGGCGCACAAAACTCAGTTTCACACTTATTTGATCACCTTGCTATTTTTGTGTTTGACGGTGACGACGATGAAACCGTACTTGAAGCACTGATGATGGCAGATGTTGATGTTACCGACGTTGAAGTAGAAGACGGCAAAGTGACCGTATTTGCACCGCACACTGAATACAACAATACCCGCACAGCACTTGAAGAAATAGGTGTTACAGAATTTGACGAAGACTTAATTGCCTTTGTACCTCAAGTTGAAGCCCCTATTGAAGGCGAAGACGTTGAAGTTATGGAGCGCTTTTTAGCCATGCTTGAAGATTGTGATGACGTACAAAACGTGTACCATAACGCTCAATTTTAATCGTTAAGCGAACAACCTGAACTTCGAATAATAAATCTGTTTCAAGCAGAGTTCAGATCAAATAATGTTTAAAGGTCAACTTAGTTGGCCTTTTTGTTTTATGTAAAATGGATTAGTTAATTTTGAATACCCTGACAAAGCTGCGTACCGGTGCCTTAACTGGTGTTAGTCACTTACAATTGGCTGAAAACCTCACTGACTTTCCAGAAGAAATTTTCACTCTTGCCGATACCCTTGAAGTGCTGGACTTATCAAACAATCAATTAAGCGATTTACCCGCTAACTTTGCTAAACTTACAAAGTTAAAACGGTTATTTTTATCATTTAACCAATTTCAGCATATTCCTCGTGTATTAAGTCAATGCCCTGAATTAATAATGATAGCCTTTAAGGGGAATCAAATTACTGAATTTAGTGAGCATAGTCTGCCACAAAGCACTCAGTGGTTAATATTAACTGACAATCAGCTTACTCAATTACCTGACTCTATGGGTGAACTAACCAAACTTAAAAAGCTAGCGCTGGCAGGAAACCAACTCACCCATTTACCCGTGACTATGCAAAACTGTTCAGCATTAGAGCTGGTGCGTTTAAGTGCTAATAAACTAACCCAACTTGATGACTGGCTATTTGAACTCCCCAAACTGACTTGGTTAGCGTTTGCAGGGAATGAGTTTAATCGCTCACAACAACTTAACCATGAGTTATTCCCGCGTACACCATTAACTGAGATTGAACTGGATAAAGTTATTGGCCAAGGTGCATCGGGTATTATTCATAGTGCCCAATGGCAAAATAGCACGATTGCCGTAAAACTGTTTAAAGGCGCTATAACCAGTGATGGTTCTCCATTAGACGAAGTTAACTGTTGCTTACAAGCACAGTTACACCCAAACTTAATTAAAGTGCTTGCTTATATTGAACACAATGAGCAACTTGGGTTAGCTATGGAGCTTATTGACCCTAGCTACGCTAACTTAAGGCTGCCTCCTAGTTTAGAAACCTGCACACGAGACACCTTCAAAGATGATTGCCATTACAGCACGGCAACAATTTATGCTATTGCTAAGCAACTCGTCAGTACTGTTGCCCACCTGCACCAGCATACACTTAGCCATGGCGATATTTATGCGCATAACATTATGATCAATGAAAATGATGAAATAGTGTTTGGTGATTTTGGTGCGGCGACAAACTTAGTCACACTCAGTAACTATCAACAGCAACAAATGCAGCGCATAGAAGTCCGTGCTATCTGCTGTTTAATTGATGATTTACTTTCTACCTGTAACGAACAAAGCGCAGAGGTGATCCACCTACAACATATTGCAAAGCAATGCATGAGTGAAGACATAGTGCAGCGTCCAACGTTGAAAAATTTGGCGGACTGTTTATAAATAAAGCAGTGCAAAAAAGCATAAAAAAGCCACGCGATGCGTGGCTTGGCTGGATAAAGTAAAATTTAACTACACGGAAAAATTATAAATAAGCACCCAGCGCTTTAACTTGATCTAACATGCGGTTTGAGAAACCCCATTCGTTGTCGTACCACGCCATTACTTTAACTAATTTACCATCAGCACGCGTTTGCGTTGCATCAAAAATAGATGATGCTGGGTTATGATTAAAGTCGATAGAAACAAGCGGTAGCTCGTTGTACTCTAAAATACCTTTCATAGAGCCAAACGCAGCGTCTTTAACCACTTGGTTAATTTCTTCAATGCTTGTATCACGCTTAGCAATAAAGGTTAAGTCAACCAATGACACATTGATAGTTGGTACACGTACCGCCATGCCATCTAGTTTACCGGCAAGTTCAGGTAGTACTAAACCAACTGCTTTCGCTGCGCCCGTTTTAGTTGGGATCATAGATTGAGTTGCACTACGCGCACGGTATAAATCTGGGTGGTATACATCAGATAAATTTTGGTCGTTAGTGTAAGCATGAATGGTGGTCATGCTACCTTGTTCAATTCCTACTGTGTCGTTAATCGCTTTAGCAACAGGCGCTAAACAATTGGTTGTACATGAAGCATTAGAAATAATGTTGCTATCGGCATTAATTACATCGCTATTTACACCGTGTACTACCGTTGCATCCATATCAGTACCAGGAGCCGATACCACTACTTTTTTCGCGCCCGCTTCAATATGCTTATTAGCTGCTTCGCGAGAAGTAAATAACCCCGTACATTCAAGTACGATATCGACGTTTAGAGCTTTCCACGGTAAATTAGCAGGATCACGTTCTTGCGTTAACGTGATCACATCATCGCCAATTAGCATGGTGTTGTCTTTTAGCGTTACTTGCTGTGAAAAACGACCATGTACTGAGTCAAACTGAGTCAGATGAGCATTTACATTGGCTGGCGCTAAATCGTTAATAGCTACAATTTTAATTTCATTATTTTGCGCTGACTCATACAGTGCACGCAATACATTACGACCAATTCGGCCGTAGCCATTAATTGCTACATTAATCATTTTTGACTCCTATTAACTTCACATGCTTGGCGAGCAAGCGTTTCAATAGCTTGCCAGTCTTTATTTTCAATAAGTTGTTTGTCTAACATCCACGTACCACCTACGCAAATAACATTGTTAAGTGCTAAGTAATCAGGCGCAGTAGCTAAACTAATGCCACCGGTTGGACAAAAAGTAATATCAGGTAATGGGCCGCCAATCGACTTAATCATCGCTGTACCGCCTGCGGCTTCTGCAGGGAAAAACTTTAAAAATTTAAAGCCATGCGCTGCCAAGTTCATCACTTCGCTTGGGGTAGCTGCACCTGGTAAAAAAGGAATACTTGACTCTTTTGCCAATGCTAACAGTTCATCACTTACACCAGGGCTCACCATAAAGTCAGCGCCCGCTTCTACTGAGGCGTTAAAGCTCGCTTTATCAACCACAGTGCCAGTACCTACATAAGCTTCTGGTACCTCAGCTTTCATTAGCTTTACAGCTTGTGCAGCAATTGGCGTACGTAGTGTAATTTCAAGTGCTTTTAAGCCACCGTTGTATAACGCTCTTGCAAGTGGTGCCGCATCTTCTAATTTTTCGATTACCACTACTGGCACAACCGGTGCCGATGCTAAGATTTTTTCAATACTCATTACTTGTTCCTCATTACCCAAGATGGCTAATTATTATTCAAGTCCAAAAGCACTTGCACCTAAATCGGCACTGCTCACGATATTTCTAAACCCAGTAAATAATTCACGGCCTGTACCAAATGTTTGGCTTGCTTGGCTAATTTGTAGCTCACGCTGTGCAAGCTCTTCATCGCTTACGTGTAGTTTCAAAATGCCATTAGGTGCATCTAGTGTCACCACATCGCCTTCATGAATTTTAGCAATAATACCGCCTTCAACCGCTTCAGGTGCTAAGTGAATTGCTGCAGGTACTTTACCTGATGCGCCCGACATACGACCGTCGGTAACAATAGCCACTTTATAGCCCTGATCTTGTAATGTGGCCATTACCGGTGTGAGCTTATGAAGCTCAGGCATGCCTTTGGCTTTTGGCCCTTGCTCTTTAAGTACAGCAATAAAATCTTGGTTAAGTTCGCCACGGCTGTAGGCATCTTGTAACTCACCTTGTGAGCTAAATACTTTAGCCGGTGCCGACACCACTTGATGAGACTCTGCAACCGCAGAGACTTTAATAACCGCTTTACCTAAGTTACCCGTTAGTAGCTGTAAACCACCTTGCTTACTAAATGGGTTACTTACTGGGCGAAGTACTTCTTCATCATGTGAGTTTTCTGGACACGCTACCCACTTAACTTTGCTTGGGCCGTTCGCATCACTCATAATTAGGTTGTCGTCTTTATCGAGTAGTGGCTCACACATGTAAGGTGCAAGGCCTTCGCCTAAAATAGTGGTTACGTCTGTATGAAGGTAACCAGCACCTGCTAATTCACGCATTAAGAAGCCCATTCCGCCGGCTGCTTGAAAGTGATTAACATCTGCTGAGCCATTTGGGTAAATACGCGTCAGTAATGGTACAACTGCTGATAAATCAGACATGTCTTTCCATGTAACTTGAATACCGGCCGCTTTAGCAATCGCCACAATATGGATTGCATGATTGGTTGAGCCACCTGTTGATAACAAGCCAACTAAGCCGTTAATAATGGTTTTTTCGCTGATCACATCCGCTAAACACGGGCCATCTTTGTTTTCAGTAAGCTGCTTAAGCATGGTTTCAACCGCATTACCGGTTAAGCCATCACGCAGTTCTGTGTATGGGTTTATAAACGAGCTACCTGGTAAGTGTAAGCCCATTATTTCCATTAGCATTTGGTTTGAATTTGCAGTGCCATAAAACGTACAGGTACCCGCACTGTGATAAGAAGCGCTTTCAGCTTCTAGTAGCTCTTCACGAGATACCAGTCCTTGTGCAAACTTTTGACGAACACGTGCTTTGTCTTTGTTTGGAATACCTGACTGCATTGGCCCTGCTGGTAAAAAATACACTGGTAAGTGGCCAAATGATAAAGCACCAATTAATAGGCCTGGGACAATTTTGTCACATACACCTAAACAAAACACACCGTCAAATACGTCATGCGATAACGATACCGCAGTAGACATAGCAATCACGTCACGAGAAAACAGCGATAGTTCCATGCCGTCACGCCCTTGGGTAACGCCATCACACATCGCAGGAACACCGCCAGCAACTTGCGCGGTCGCGTCAAATTTAGTGGCAATGCTTTTAATTAAATCTGGGTATTCTTTGTAAGGCACATGCGCAGATAACATGTCGTTATATGAATTAATAATTGCAAGGTTTGGAACCTCATCTGCTTTTAAACGCGCTTTGTCGTCGCTGCTGCACGCAGCCATAACATGGGCGATATTGCCACAGCCTAAACCAGCACGAACTCTTGTTTGTTTTTTTGCGTGCGAAATACGATCTAAATAGGCTTGACGGGTTTGTTTACTGCGCTCAATAACGCGTTCTGTGACTTCTTGAATTCGAGGGTGCAACATAATTTTACTCATCTCTATTCGTTAGAGGATAAAGGCTCAGTAACAATTATAGACTCCACGAAAATAACTGTACTGAGCATCTTTGACTTACCCGTTCAAAGGTACGCTACCAGGGAGCCTCTCACAACAACCCTGACACCGGTGTCAGGGTATTAACGCATGACACTGACACCGGTGTCAACCCTGAGTAATAAAAATAGTCCTTTTTTTTAACATGTACAATAAATAAACGTGAATTTTTAATGAAATATCAGTGGAAAATAATGAAGATTAAAAATGCAGATAAAAAAAGCCCGAGTAAGCGTCACTCATACTCGGGCTACTGTGAAAAATCGGTGTTATTTTACGGCTGCGGTAGACTCACGCGTGATTAATTTGGCTTCTAAAATCACTTTATATGGTGACTCTTGCGGTTCAATAATGTGGGTAATTAATTGGGTAACCGCTTGTTTAGTCATTTCTTCCACAGGTTGCGCTATGGTCGTTAGGCCTGGCCATATATGACGCGCTATGGGCGCATTATCAAAGCCTGCAATAGAAATATCGTCTGGAACGCGTAAGTTGCGCTGCGTGGCTAATTTAAGCACAGCGGCTGCCATGTAATCATTCGATGCAAATACAGCAGTAGGACGTGGCGATAAATCCAAAATACTCCGAGCACTGTCTACCCCTGAATGGTAACTAAAGTTACCCTCTTCAACTAAGCGTTCGTTAAATTCAATACCATGGCTTGCCAGTGCGCGTCTGTAGCCTTTAAAACGCTGCTGTGTAGCACTGTGATCAGGATGACCTTTAATAAACGCGATAGAGGTATGCCCTAGGTTTATTAAATGTTCGGTAATCTCAAATGCGCCCTGCTCGTCATTACTGGTAACAGAAATAGAGTCATCTTCTAAAATAGCAGAAGCCACTCGAGCATAAGGAATTTTTTTCGACTTTAAAAAATCAACCAGTTCTGAAAAGTCACAAAATGGCGGCGTAAGCACTAAACCATCAAGGCGTGATGACTGTAATAGCTGCTCTATGTTATTAATGAGTGCCTCACCTCTGAGCTCACAAGGGTGAATCAACAAGTTATAGTTGTTTTCTTGGCATGCAGCCAATGCGCCTGTTTGCACACGAGTAATATAACTTTTACTTGGATTGTCGTATAAGCAACCAATAATAAAACTACGGTTTTGTGCAAGTCCTCGAGCAATGGGGTTGGGTGTGTAATCAAGCTCTTTAAATACCGCTAATACTTTCTCGCGTGTAGCCGCACTCACATTTGGTTCGTTATTTAGTACGCGCGATACCGTTTTTTTAGATACACCTGCATAACTGGCGACGCTATTTATAGTGACTTTTTTCATCTATTTATTTCCAAATGTATGCAACGTAATTAAACCTGTTGACTCGTATGCAAACACGCGGCAGCACCAATTAAAGGAATGTTGTCTTGTGTTACTAATGTGACCGGGATTTGGCCTGTATATTGCGACATAATGCCCTTTTGCGAAAAGCGCTCAATAAAGCGACTTTCCAGTAAACGAGCCTGCATTCTTGGTAATATGCCGCCACCAATGTAAAGGCCACCAAGAGCGCCATAAGCAAGCGCTAAATCGCCAGCAACACTGCCAATCCAATCACAAAATTGATTAAGGGTTGCCTCACACACTTCACATTCACCGCTATTGGCTAAGCTACTAATTTGTGCCGCATCTAAATTTTTTGCAGCCACCCCTTTAACTGCTGCCATAGCTTTGTACAAATGAGCAATGCCTGGGCCAGAAAACACTGTTTCTACCGATACATGTGGGTGGTCTTTTTTAAGTTCTTGAATAAGTTGAGCGTCGAGTTCGTTTACGGCTGCTAGTGAAATATGACCACCTTCTGAACTCATTACCGCACAAGAATGTGCAGTACGCACTAAACACGCTGCACCAAAGCCTGTACCAGGACCCATTACACCAATATTAGCAGCGTCGTCTGCTTGGCCTGGTTTAACGGTCACGTTTTGTGAAGGGTCAAGATACGGCGCGGCGTACGCAAAAGCTGCAAAGTCGTTTATTACGCTTAATTGTTCTAGGTCAAAGTGGTGTTTGAAATCATTAACGCTAAAGTGCCAACCCAAGTTAGTTAAGTGAACTTGGCCTGCGTTGATTGGGCCGGCTACTGCAAGGCATGCACGTTTTGGAGTTATATGAGACACTGTTGATAAGTAATACTCAGTGGCACTTTCAAGTGATCCATAATTAGCACTTGGAAACGTATGGTTATGCTCAATGGTAAATTGATTACTTGATTCGTCGAACCCAGTTATCAATGCAAAACGGGCGTTTGTACCGCCTATATCGGCAACCAAAATAGGATCAAAGTGTGTGCTAGAGTGTAAACCCATAGTGTTATCTCTTTTGTTTAAGTAATGAGTACTTATTATTTTAATGGGGTATCCATTGATACTTATTTACTTTGAGCTATCACCTCAAAGCAGCTATCACTGTAAAAAAAGGCTACCTTTAATAATAAAGGTAGCTAATACGTTTTGACAACAAAATGATAAAACACCCTTATTGTGACACCGGTGTCATACCAAAATCAATAAAAAAATGCCTTTATTGATAAATAAGCTTGAAAAAATCCATCAATAAACGAGAATAGCCCCTTATTGTCCTCTTTAGTAAGTAATAGTGATGAAAGGTAAAGCCACCTCGTTTGATATAGCCCATTATGCTGGGGTGTCTCAATCTACAGTTTCTCGTGCTTTACGCAACAGTCCCTTAGTAAATGATGAAACGCGCAAGCGAGTTCATGACATTGCCAAAAAGCTTAACTACAAAGTTGATAAAAATGCCAGTAACTTACGCACTCAGCAAAGCAGTACTCTTGCTTTATTGTTGTTTGAAGACCCTACCTCAGATGAGTCACAAATAAACCCGTTTTTTTTAGCCATGCTGGGCAGTATTACCCGTGCCTGCGCTAAAGAGGGTTACGATTTACTCGTGTCATTTCAATCGGCAAGTGCTGATTGGCAGGCAGATTACGAAGACAGTCACCGTGCAGATGGCATCATTTTATTGGGGTATGGTGACTACATTGATTTTCAGCCAAAATTTAACACCTTGCTTGAACAAAACACCAAGTTTGTTTGCTGGGGAGCAAGTGTTGATAACCGCCCTGATTTAACCATAAGTTGTGATAATTATGGCGGCGGTAAACTCGCCGCTGAGCATTTGTTGGCACATAGCCGCAAAGACTGCGCGTTTATAGGCGATGCCTCTGATCATAGCCCCGAATTTTTTGCCCGTTTCAATGGCTTTAAAGACGCGTTACAACAAAACGGTATTACACTTAATGAGCGTAAAATTGCCAACGCCATTTCCACCGAAGAGTCTGGCTATCATGCCACGCGTTCGTTAATTGCTAATAACATCACCTTTAATGCACTTTTTGCTGCCAGCGACCTTATAGCAATAGGCGCAATACGGGCTTTAAAAGAAGCCAATATTAACGTGCCAAAAGATGTGGCCGTGATAGGCTTTGATAATATATCTATTGCCAGTTACATTAATCCACCGCTGACAACCATAGAACAAAACACCACTATCGCTGGGCAAATGTTAGTTGAAAACCTATTAAAGCTCATTAGGGGTGAGCAAGTGCAAAGCACCCTACTACCACCGCGTTTAATTGCACGTGGCTCAAGCTAATTTATTCAGTAAAACCACTTTTAAGAAGCAACAAAATTAAAGACAACAGCGCTCTTTTACCTTAAATTAATTCAGGCTTTATTGCATTTTTACGGTCATTTGTCCTTTTTGCTTCCAATACTATAGCTGGTGCTTTCGTAACATTAACAGGCTATTCACACCTCGCTATCACATTAGTTTTTTTAATCTGAAAGTGGCTGTTTTTAATGTAATTTTTCACTCGTCAATGCATGCTTTTATCACTACAATCCTGTTTTTATTTTATTGTTAAAACTTCAAGCGATCATCTCATGCTTTTAACCATCGTTTATATTATAGGTATTACAGCAGAAGCCATGACTGGTGCTCTTAGCGCTGGACGAAGAAATATGGATTGGTTTGGTGTTATGTTAGTGGCCAGTGCTACAGCAATTGGTGGTGGTAGCGTGCGAGATATTTTATTAGGTAACTACCCACTGACTTGGGTAAAACACCCAGAATATTTACTGATCACTTGCCTAGCCGGTATTGTGACTACTTGGTTGGCAAAATGGGTGGTTAAATTTAAAGGCATATTTATGCGCCTAGATGCCCTAGGGCTTGCCGCATTTAGTATAATTGGCTGCCAAGTTGGGCTAAATATGGGTTTGCACTATGGAATTTGTGTAGTTGCAGCCATAGTAACCGGTGTATTTGGTGGATTGTTACGTGATTTAATTTGTCGACAAGCGCCATTAGTACTTCATCATGAACTTTACGCAAGCGTAGCGCTTATTGTTGCTTGTTTATACTTAGCACTGCACCACTACAACATTGATGACAATATCAGTGTGGTTGCAAGTTTAGTGGTAGGCTATTTAATTCGTATGGCATCGGTACGCTTTAAATGGCGCTTACCGACATTTAATTTATTAGAGCCCGCTAATTTAAATAATGAGTAATAACAGCAGCTTTTAATGCCCACCTGCCCTAGCACTTTTAAATAGCCCGAATACTTTTCGGGCTAACAAACTAACCACAAAAAGAACTCCCAAAGCAAAACACAGTATGCTCAAGGGCATAAACACGCTTTCATGTAGAACACCATTATGATCAACATATTGATACACACTGTTTTCTATCAGCATAAAACCCGTGCCAAGCAATAAAAAGCAAACACTCAAGGTGGCTGTTTTGTTTGAAAAAAAGCGCATAATCTATCCATAACTATTTTATTAAATTGTCGGGATAGCAGTTTGAATGAACGAATATTAATCTACAGTGACTGAGCAACATTAATTTTTTAAAATAAAAGTCACGCTCATTAAACTAAGCTTTTAGACATATAATAAAATCTGTCGTCTTCTTTATCTATGTTGAAACCTGAGCGTGTGTAAAGCTTGTGCGCAGGGCTTATTTTAAAAACCCGAAGCCTAAGTTGCATAGCACCTCTGTGCACAGCTAAACGAGCACCCTCATTAATTACTGCAGCACCAATACCCATATTTTGAAACGCAGCATCTACTTGTAAGTCACGTATATAGCACCCCTCATCATCAAAAGCCAAGCGCATTGCACCCACTACATCGCCATTTAACAAAACATCCCAATTTTCAAGGTCTGAAATTTGCTCACATATTTTAAGTTGCTGCCAATCAACACCATAATGCTCATAATATCCACGCATATTGGTATAGGTTAACTGTGCAGAAGCCATTAAATCGGCTGTGGGCTGATAACACATATTCATTATTGCCATTCCTTTGTTTAGCGACCTTTACAAAACTTGTTGTGCTTGCTGGTTTTTAAAATATTTATTTACTAATAATGACTGCAACAAGCTAGTACTACTTGATGCAGCCCAGTACAAACCAATTGCAGAAGGAAAGTTAACCAGAGTAACAACACAAATAATTGCGGGAATTAGGAACAATAAGGTGCTGGTTTGCTCTGCGCTACCAGGCATCATCATTATAGATAAATATGTAATAGCCCCCACTAGTAACGAAAGCGCAATATCAGGCTTTGCAATACTGGCAATCCAGGCAAACTTACTAGTAAATATAATTTGTTGCAGAGCTTGAAAAGTTCCAAGGCCAAATACACCTTGGCTTGCCATATTAATCACACTTTTTTTATCGATAAACTTAATGTTGTGCTTTTTATACAGCGCCATAGTTAATTTTGCGATTTCGCTGGGCTGGTTTTTATAGTTGTTTTTTATGCTATCTAGCTCAGGTTTTAGTGCGGCAATTGCTTTTTTATTTCTAACCATATTAGCCATAGCTACAAGGTTAATCGGCATTAAAACTAATCGCCCAATAACGGTAAACAAAATAATAGCAGCCGCTTGGCTTACGCCCACATCTTGAGTAAAAAAGATGATTGATTGCACGATCAAATCAGTAAATAAATTCCAAATTTCCATTTTAGTTTTCCTTTTAATATTATGTATTAAAAGTAACCACTGCGACATATTATGTCAACAGTTTATTTTAAACTAAAAATGGGTTGCTATTTAACTGTGGTTTAGATTCTGATATTTAGTCATGTGAAGATTGCAGCGCGACTAAAAATATTTTATTAAATCTAGTGTACTTGTTTTGGTGGTTTATTAATTACATGCTTTAACCAATGTGTCCATAAAGCAAACATTAAAAGCATCGAGTTTATGCCGATCATTATCCAAGGCCTCAACTCAAATGCAAAAACACTAATAACAAAAGGAATAAGAGGAATAGAGAAACCAATTGTTGTCAGTAATACCCCAGGATAAAAGAAAAAGAATCCCCAGTTTTTCTTTAGATATAACCCTATGGCAGAGGTAAATAAAAGAATAATCCATATAATTATTAGCAAGTTATTTGCAAGCGTCAATCCAACCGCCCCTATAATTGAAAACATTTCCCAGTTAACGAGCAATGTAATAACGATCAGAAAAGAAATAACTCTTTGTCCATATTTGTATACTAAATTTTGCATATCGACCTTAATACCTAAATTAAAAAACACCCAACAACAGCTACTTTAATATATCTTTTATTTACTATCGAATTTCGTTCAGAGAAGTTTAGAAAAATCGACTCTCGCTGAAATATAGAGAATATTACTAAGTGAGACTTCCAAAAATTCCACCATATTTTTAATGTATATATTTAAAAGTCATTAAGTTTCAAACTTTTATAAAACAATCACTTTATACGAGCTGTTCTTGAATAAATAGAGCGATATTAATAAAAGTGATAGTTAACTAAAATGCGCCTATTAGAAAACATTAACAGTATTTTATTCATCTATAATCGCGCTTTAAGGGATGATTTCAGTAATAATTTTAGTTTTAACCGAATTAGCAATAAAACATTGTTGGTGCGATTGATGGTGCATTTTTTCAAGTTGTTCCCTTGTTGGTTGCTTATCACCTAAAAATTTCACATGTGGTTTAAGGGTAACTTGAGTCATTGATATTTTACCTTCACTGTCTTTTTCCATAATACCTACAGCATTATCAATGTACGAATCAATCACATACTTATTTTTTGCGGCTATAGAACCCATTGTGAGTACGCAAAGAACAAGAGTTTTTAGAACTGAATCAACTTCAAATATATCTGTAAGTTCCTTTTTCATTTATTCTCCGATGCTGAAAATACACTGTACTTTTTAGCAATATGACTTTCCAATAATGGGCGCAAACACGTAAGGCATAGTGGCTAAGCCGCCCTGCGTGTATGCGTCCCAGCGAACGTTTATTGGGATGTTATGTTTCATCTGTAAATTACTTCCTTGATCACACTAATTCCGCAATCTTCGCCAAATGAAGTTCCCACATAATGGGTTCTTATCAGATCAGCATCAATCTCATACCACGCTATAAATTTGTCACCTTCTTGGAAAGTCTCTAACGGAGCAACAAATGTTGGCTCATCTATGCTATCAATGAACAGCCAGACAGCTTTGAATTCTTGATTGGTAATAGTTAGTGGGAGGCTAATAACGACATAATAGCTTGAATCCCTCAGCTTTGTTTCTATAGAAATATCGTTTCCATATTTCTGATTTAAGCCCCGCTGTGTCTCTTCTGAAATTGAACAGCCCGCTTGCACTTGAAATGCTAATATAAATAAAGCTAAAAGGATAAACTTCACTGTCAATTTCCTTGTGAAACATTACACCGGCCTAATACACAATGTGTTGGCGTGGCTTTTTGCGTTGTTTGCCAAAACCATAACAACACAACATTGTCGGGGTTTAGGCGCTTGTTATGTTTGAGATTAACTCAAACGACCAATTATTTTTGCTGCCCATTTATCAAGAAGCTTTGCTGGAGCAAAAGATAGAAACAGACCTAATGTTGGAAACAAAGCACTAAAAATGGCGGCCATAACTTTATCCGTTTGATCTTTGGTTAGAAAACCATTAATTTCAATTACAGCATTCGGGTCTAGCGCTGCTTGAGCGAAAACGAATACCAATATACTACCAACAAAAATCAATGTACCACCTGCAAGGCGGCTCAATCCAACTGCAATATCTACTTTTTTCTGTAAATTTTCGTCCATACCTGACTAAAACATAACTTTTCAATAACGGGCGGCATACACGTGGAGCATAATGGCGAAGCCGCCCCGCGTGTATGCTTCCCAGCGAACGAAGTGAGTGGGTTTATTGACTTGTTATACGGTGCTGCCAAAATGGAATTCCGTCGTCACGTACACAGGTTTTTTATTGGTGTTCGATTGAGATGGCTTATACTCTATTTGATTTACAGCTTTCAAACCTTGATCGTCCCAAACACCTTTTGGTACCGATTCAACTATCTCTGGATTAAATACCTTACCATTCGAATCAATTAAGTACCGGACCTTTACATAGCCGTCGGGTCGCTTTGCTACATTTCTGGGGGAAGAGAAGCTGAAAGATTTTGATTTCATTTCCCAATACTGGTTCAAATTTTCGGCTTGAACTTCAATTGCTTCAGTTGAAAGATTTGGCGTTGCAGAGCAACCAAAAAGAAATGTGGCGACAATGATTACAATAGTTTTTTTCATAAATATCCTTATTTTTTTGAATGTTCAGTAGCGTACAACGCCTCGCTAAGAGGCAAAAAATAGTTGGTTAAAATAAGCGACAAAGGAGCAAAAACCAACTGTTTTTTGTCCTTTTGAGCGAATTGTTATGTACCGATGTTACGCTTTAAACCAAAAAATGCATAGAGCGAAATAATACTAAATACGATACCTGAACTAAATTGTATTAATGCCCATTTACCATATATATTTTGCCAACTTTGGAAATTAAAACCTGACTCGATTAGAAATGAAATAGCTTGCCCAAATGGAAGTAAAATACCAACGAACATTACGCTATACATTGAATAAGCGAAGACTATTTTAAAAGCTGCAATTTTGTAATTACGTCTAGATGTTAATAGAGACAACGTAAAAATTAAAAACAAAGCTACAGGAACAATATACAAAGATGAAAATATGCCATCTTTTGAAGGCAAGTAAGCAAAGTCTAATGCTGTGATACCAGCAGACAAACTTATAATCAATTGATTAAACGAGCTCAGATTCATATTTAGGTACATAACAACTTTATAGTGCGCTCGTCGCGTATATTTCTGCCAACGTCAAGCTAATTATATTTATTAATTACTTTTTAACAAACAACTTAACTCATTGCTAGCTATAATTATTCCTTGCTACTAAATATAATAACAAAGAAGAAAATGCGCTCGTTGTTCGTTTTCTAGAATATGGGAGCAAAACAACTAGACAGTATATTTATACAGCTATCGACATTGGTGATGATATGAAAACGCGTTCAACATTTTTAAATTACATCGCTGAATATATGTTGGTGCGTCAGTATTCATTACGTACCGTGGACACCTACCAAGGTGGATTGCATCTTATATTCATTTTCATGATAAGCGCCATGACGCCAGAAGAAGTTAAGCTAATTATGGCTCATTAAAATGCGCTATAACTTGGGGGGAATGCAATAAAAGCACTTTTACCAAAAGGGGCTTACGTATGTTAGCCCCTTTTGTGTAATTTTATTACAGTGTGTTATTCAGTAACAACAAACCATAGCCAGCGAGTTGCTCGCCATTGAGGTCGTGTTGCCAGCTTGGCGTTAACCGATCGCGTTTAATACTGCTGATGCTTTGCGGGTTAGCGGTTAAGTTAAGTACAAACATACTTTTACTGCCGTTTAACTCGCGGGTTATTTCGACAAGGCCGTTGTTGTGTTGTGTTAATTCATAACTGCCTTTGATACCCAGCTCTGGGCGCTGTATTTTTTGTGCGATTAAGTGCTGATATAAACGCCACAGTGAATTAGATTGTGCTTGTTGCGTTTTTACATTGCGATCAGCAGCATTAATTTGCTGTGCTAAATATTCAGGCCACCACTGGGTGTAATTATCACCAAACAGTTCAGCCTGCTCAACCCAACTTGTTTGAGCTTGAGTAAAACCAGCTTGGTTGCTGTTATTCCACTGCATTGGTGCGCGTTTATACACATCGTGACCTGTGCCACCTTGTGTTAAACCAATCTCTTCACCGTAATAAATATACGGCGTGCCAGGAGAGCTAAATAACATGGCGGCGGCAAGTTTTGCCTTATCGTCTTGTTCAGCAAGTTGATAAGCCACTCGTTCTTGGTCGTGATTAGTTAAAAACGGTGCAAAAAAATCAAGTGGTGCAGTTGAATCAATACGCTGTTGTAAATTTTGTTTGAGCACATTGGCATCAACTGCGTTGATTTTGTGGTTAGATTGCATGGTGCCAAATTGCGCTTCACCACTGGCATCGGGTTTTAATAAGCCTAATATTTTATAGCCTACTTCAAAATCAAAGCCTTGATCGAGGCCTTTACCTTCGCCAAAGTATTTTGCCGCAACTGGAATGTCAGCCCATGCTTCACCTACTAAGTACGCCTCTGGATCAACGCTTTTTACGTATTGGTTAAAGTGCTGCCAATATGCAATAGTTTCGTCGGTATCGGCTTGCGCATCTGCGCCACCTTCCATTGCAAAACGTACTGCGTCTAATCTAAACCCTGCAACGCCTTTATCAAGCCAAAACTTAGCCATTTTTTCCATTTCGGCAACAACATTAGGGTGGCGTAAGTTCAAGTCAGGTTGGCTTGCTCCAAACGCACCATAGTAATACTGCTGACGTGTTTCATTCCAATGCCATACTGCGTCGGGTTGGTCGTTATTACTCCAAGCATGTCCCCAACCACTTCCGGCTTTTGGCATATCGTCGCGCCAAATAAAGTAATCTGCATAAGGGGCTTCATTATTTGCTGAACGCTGAAACCATTCATGGTTACTTGATATATGGTTTATAACTAAATCAAGTATGACTTTCATGCCTTTGTCGTCAGCAGCTTTTATAAAGGCTTCAAACTCGGCCATGCTGCCGTAGTCGTTTTCTACTTGGTAAAATTCAGTAAAATCATAGCCATGATAAGAAGGTGCTTCAAACATCGGGGTTAACCACAATGCGTTAACGCCAAGCTCTTGTAGATACGGGAGCTTTTGGGTCATACCATTAAAATCGCCATGACCATCAGCATCGCTGTCGTAAAAACTGCGGGGCCAAATTTGGTAAAAAATGGCGTTTTCCCACCACGGATTTGCTTGTTGTTCAGTATTTAGTGGCGATGTTTCGGTGTTATTAGTGACGTTATTTAATGATGGTGCGCTTTGGCAGCCTGTTAGCATGATTGCTAATGCTAATGCGCTCAAGGTAAATGTTTTCATTTCAGCCTCGTTATTATTGTAATAAATAACATAGCCGTATTTTACTACGGCTATGTTAGTTAGTTTGCGGTTATTTTAGTGCTTTAGTTACCACCGGGTAATGATCCCATACCTGCTTGTCGCTTAGTGAGCGCACTAGCTTAACGTATTCCGCATGTGTCCACGCCAATGGTGTGGCCGAGTTAGTACCCTCGCCTAACGTGTAACCCGCTTTATTAATGCCTACACCATCCCATACTTGTTCAGGTAGCATCATCCCTTGGTTAGCAAATTGCTCTAGCCCTTTTACATAGCTATTTTTAATAGCCTGCTGTTTTGTTGCATCTAAACTATTATTGGCATTTGCGGCGGCAATTTCGTAATGACCACGTTCACCGGTAAAAAATGGCCAAACTCGCCCACGCTGCCCTGGGCTGTTTTTACCACCTTCGGCATAGTTAGCGCCAGTTACTTCGTCTTCACCGTATCCGTCGTTACCATAGCGGCGGTAGCCTGCAAATGTGCCGCTGCCGTCAGTAAACTCAAAGCTGTATTTAACTTGTAGGTTATCTGTTAGGGTTTCGTCATCATATTCTGGCAGTGTTTTTACTATGCTAGGCGATAGTGCATCGCGTACGCCATAGCGAACGAGTTCTAAAAAGCCACCATCAAGTATTTGCTTTTTATTAAACCCTTCACGGCCATTATTAGCGTTAATTTTAGTATTTGAATTGGCGTCTTTGTCTTGGCCAATGCGAATAAAATATTCACCATCAGAAGCGCTCGACTCTAAATTACCAGCCGTTGTAAACATTAATTTTTCAATATCATTGTTATAACGCTTAGCTGTATTTAGGTAACGTGTTGCATTGGCATCATCACCTGCTAGTTTAGCGATATCGGCTGCAGTAATTAAACCAGCAACAACCGCGGCGGTGGTTGATGGCGAATACCCTTCTTGCTCTTCCCAGCGTTCTTGCTGAGTGGCTGGCGGCGTTATTTGTGTATCGTTCCATAGAATGTTTGCACGGCCACCCTCAACTAAAAAGTCTGCTGCGGGCTTTAACATACGGCTATACCAATCGCTCAGCTCTGCATCTGTTAAAACATCAGCTTGATGGAGTTTCCAAGCAAGCATGAGTGGCATTGCTGTTTGGTCAAGTTGTACGCCCACCCATTCTAGTTCACCATCAACATGTGTTTTTTGTAAAAACCAGCCTGTATCGCCTTTATTGCCTGGGGTTTTGCTGTTTACTTGAACTTTTTCAAGGTATTCGAAGGCGGTTTTAGCGGTCGCATTATCGCCCATGGCCATAAACGCCATGGCAACTTGATAAAAGTCGCGCACCCACACCGCTTTGTAACCAGTAGAGCCTGTTTTAGCCGATACGGTTTCGCCCCATGGGTTAGATAATGAGGCAATAAGCGCACCTGCATGAGTTTTATCTTCTTGCGCTTTAAGTACCATGGCACTGGTGTAAAGTAATTTGCCGTTATCTGCGGTTTGTTCGCTCATGTTATTTAGCGGTGCAAGGCTTTGCAGGTAGTCTTGCCAACCAAGCGCTTCGCCTTTACCGTTGTAATTATCAAGCACCGCTTGGTAACCTTTGGCTAACGTAGCTTGGCCTTGTTTAAAGCTGATTTGTTCGCTACTACCAAAGCTTAGGGTTAAATCGAACTGGCTGTTTTCACCAATTTCACCCAGCTCTGCAAGTAAGCTAACATTACCTGATTGTTCACCGGTATTTTTATAAACCTGAGTAAGCTGCTGAGTTGTTTTAAGCTGGCTTAAACCATCGCTCACACCTGTAAAACCAACACTTGTTTGTTTAAATGGCTGAGCACCTTGTAATGAAAGGTAGCTGTTGTCTTGCCATGCCAGCAATCCTTGTTCTGTAGTTTTAGCAAAATCATCAAGGCCGTTATTATCAACATACGGGTTAACGCTTACGTATGCCTTAACGCCTTCAAGCTCGGTATTAAAAATACTGCGTACAAATAAGCTTTGCCCATCAGGATCGGTAAATATGTGTTTTTCGAGGCTAAAGCGGCCTTGTTTATCTTTGCTTACTACTTTGTAAGCTAATGATAACGGGCGGCCTTCATCGTCTTTGTATAAGTAGTCAATGGTAACGTCTAAATCGTCAGCTTCTGTGACTGTAAAATCCTTTCCTACTACCACAAATTGCATGTCTTTAATTTGCGCTTGATGAATAAGCCCAAACATTGTTTCGGTGATCATACCTTTTGCAATAGAGAACCATACTTTTGACACTGTGCCAGTTGCCGCAGTGTCGCTGTAAGCACCATTTTGGTATTGCTCAAAGGACGTACCAATACCAGTTTTGCCTGAATAAGCCCAAAATGGCTCTGCACCAGGGGCACCTGGTGCCGATACCTGCATTACAGCGCTGCTTGATGGCTCTTGCTGCGCGCCACAAGCTGTTAAACCAAGCATTAATAAACTGGTGGTAATTGTATTTAATTTTTTCATTTTAAAGCCTTAATTAATTTCAGTTTACTCGTTACTTTACTGAGTGTGCTTAACACGCAATACCGCAACCGCTGCAAGTACAAACGACACAGCGCCCAGTACTAATGCGTAAATAGGTTGGTTTTCAAAAAAGTGGCGTAATATTAATCCCAGTACGCTGGCGGCTAATAATTGTGGGATCACAATGAAAAAGTTGAAAATGCCCATGTAAACGCCCATTTTATGACTCGGTACTGAAGTACTTAACATTGCATAAGGCAGTGATAAGATAGACGCCCACGCAAAACCTACGCCTATCATTGGCCAAATAAGTAAACTGGGATCTTTGATGAACATAAAGCTCGCTAGGCCCAACGCACCTAAAATAAGGTTAAGTGCATGTGCTACTTTTAATCCCACGCGTTTAACGATGATCGGGATACATAAAGCAGCAATCGCGGCAAAGCCGTTGTATGCAGCGAATAATATACCCACCCAATCTGCACCGTTGTTGTAGGCTAACGAGCTGGTGTCGGTACTACCGTAATGAAAGCTAGTAACCGCTGAGGTGCTATAAATCCACATAGCAAATAACGCAAACCAACTAAAAAATTGTACCCATGCCAATTGCTTCATCGCCTCAGGCATAGTGAATACATCATTCACTACATTATAAAAACCGCCGCTAGTGTGCTGTTTAGCTTTTAATGCCGCTGCAATAAATTGAATAACACCAAAACTAACTAACCCAGCAGCCAGCAAGTAAAGTTCTTTTTCCAGATCCAGCCCTAATACTGTGGCTAAAACAAGCAAACCTAAGCCGCTAAAAATAACGCCGCCTTTGGTAAAATTAACGCTATTAGTAATATTGGTTTGTGTTGTTTGTGATTCTTGTTGATTAAATTGTGCGAGCTGCTCAGGTGAGTACTCTTTTGTGGTGACAATAGTCCAGCCAACTGCAATAAATAAAATAACCCCACCAAAGTAAAACGAATACTTTACAGAATCAGGAATTTGACCAATCGGTGCAGTATTAGCAATATCAAACCAGTTGGTCATCATCCAAGGCAGTGCTGATGCAACCACCGCTCCCACACCTATAAAAAAGCTTTGCATGGCATAGCCTGTGGCGCGCTGCTTGTTTGGCAAGTTGTCGCCTACTAAAGCACGAAAAGGTTCCATGGTAACGTTAATTGAGGCATCCATAATCCACAGCATACCCGCAGCAATCCAAAGCGTGGGAGAATTTGGCATAATAAAAAGCGATAACGTGGTTAATATAGCGCCATATAAAAAGAAAGGACGGCGACGGCCTAATTTGCCCCAAGTTTTATCACTCCAATAACCAATAATTGGTTGCACAATTAAGCCCGTGAGCGGCGCTGCAACCCATAAAATAGGAATATCGTCGACATTAGCGCCAAGTGTTTGAAATATACGGCTTACGTTACCGTTTTGCAGTGCAAAGCCAAATTGAATGCCTAAAAAGCCAAAGCACATATTCCATATTTGCCAAAAGCTTAAGGTTGGTTTGTTGTTATAATTCATGATCAGCCTTATTTGTTAAAACGGCACTACTGAGTGCATCAAGGGTCAGCGTAAAGGTTGTACTTTGTTTCTCATCGCTCACCAAAATACCGTTATGCGACTCTAGTAGGTCGTATAGCGTTGAGTTTGGTTTGAGCATAGTTGCTTGATTCGGCGTGAGCGTAATAGTGACTGTTTGCGCTTGCTGACTAAAGTTGCTAAGCACCCACAATGATTGCTGCCCTAGGGTGCGTACAAAACCCACCACTCTATCACTGCCTGTTACCATCAAGGGTGCCATATCACCGGCAACAACAGCAGGTAAGCCATTAAGTTCCATAATTGCGATATAGTATTGACGTAACTGTGCTTGCTCAGGAGTTAAATTTGCGCCATCAAACTTGCCATTATTCATCCATGCTTGGTGCGCTGGTACGCCAATGTAATCAAAAATACTAGTGCGTGTAGGCGAACCAAAGCCTGCGTTTTCAGATCCATCTTCACCTACGTCTTGACCAAAATAAAGCAAGGTTGGCGAACGACTAATTAAGTTAGAAACCACCATAGCCGGTTTACCCCATGCAGCGTTGCCAGCAAAGTCAGGACTTGCGATACGTTGTTCGTCATGGTTTTCTAAAAAGTGCAGCATGTGCTGTTCAATGTCTGCCACTTCTGCTTGTGCTTTAAATAGCGTATTAGCGGGTTGCTTACCTTGCATAATCCCTTTTAGGGTGTCGTAAAAACCAACTTTGTCATACAAGTAATCCATTTTACCTTGGTGAATATAGGTACGGTACATCAACGGGTTATATACTTCGGCGAGTAGAAACGCATCAGGTTTATGTGTTTTTATTGATGAATTTAAAAAGCTCCAAAATTCAACGGGTACCATTTCAGCCATATCATAGCGAAAGCCATCAACCCCTTTATCAAGCCAATAAAGGGCAATATTCCTAAATTTATACCAACTATTTGGCAGTTCTTTATCTTGCCAAAATTCATAATGTGCACGGTAATCTTGGTTTTCAAGCGACTTAGGTAAAGTTGGAAAGTCTAGGCTGCCATCGGGTTTAACACCGTAGTTAACTTTTACCGTTTCGTACCAGTCGTTTATATCAGGCTTTGGAGCACGTGCACCATTGCCAGTCCATTTTGCTGGGATTTCACTAAATTGACCATCGGCTAAAGGGTGTTTGTTGCCACCTAATACTTGGTAGCTGTCGCTTGTTGGTACTTTAAATGATTCACCCGGTACATAGTAAAAATTATTATTTTTAGCATACGCCTTGCTGGTATCATCGTCCTCACCAAAGTCTTTCACGCCGTTAGGCTTAGCGATTGAGTGATAATCTCGAGCTACATGATTAGGAACAATATCAATAATTACTTTCATGTCATGCTCGTGAGTACGCTCAATTAGCGCGCTGAACTCTTCGAGCCTATTGGTAACATTAATTGCCAAATCTGGATTTACATCGTAATAATCTTTTATTGCATAAGGCGAACCTGCACGCCCTTTTACCACATCAGGATCGTCTTGTTTTATACCATACTCAGTGTAATCACCCACCAAGGCATGATGTAAAACGCCGGTGTACCACACATGCGTGGTACCTAGCTCTTTAATGCCTTTTAATGCCTCGTCGTTAAAATCAGCAAACTTACCAACTCCATTTTGCTCTTTGGTTCCCCATGGCACATTAGCGGTTTGGGTATTACCAAATAAACGAGTAAATACTTGATATACCACTGGCTTAACTGGGTCTGTTTGCTTAACTAACAAATCTGTTTTTGTCTCTTTGTCATCACTGCAACCGTGCACCAGCAATGCGCTGCATATAAGCAACGGCGTGTAGAATCTTTTTTTCATTGTGTGTGTCATTTTTATTTCAGTGTTGTTATAGGTTTATACTAAAGCTAAGTAAGGCTTGGTTACAGTTGCTGCATACGTATTCACAGCCATATTCAGTGACAATTAACCCGCAACTAAAGCACCATGTCACGTCACTTAGTTTGTTTTTAACTTAGCTAAAAACTCTTTATGAGTAGGTAATTTATCTACCGTTGAATTTATTAGGGTTTTTAACGTTGCGAATAAATCCGTTAGTTGTTCACTGCTTAATGAATCAACAATACTGTTATAGTCATCTGGTATTAGGCCTTGACCTATAAATACTTGCTGCCAAGCTACTTCTGCAAATAACTCGTCGTTTTCGCGCACTACTTTGCCCGTTTGTTTAAATAAATCCATTTTATGCGCTAACGATTGAGGAATTTCCATTTGCTTACATTGACGCCAAAATGGGGTGTCTTCTCGCTCAGTTAATTTATAGTGCAAAATAATGAAGTCACGAATATGCTCGATTTCACTGATGCTTTGCTTATTAAATTCAGTTACTAACGCATCACTAACCCCATTATGAGGAAACAACTTAATTAAACGTGTGACCGCACTTTGTATTAAGTGAATACTAGTAGACTCTAAGGGCTCTAAAAATCCACTAGAGAGCCCTACTGCGACTACATTTTTATGCCACTGCTTTAAACGTCGACCTGTTTTAAATTTAATTAAACGCGGACTTGTTGTTGGCTCACCCGGTAAGTTATTTAATAAAAGCGCGGTTGCTGACTCATCCGATAAATAACGGCTGCAATACACTAAGCCATTACCTGTTCGATTTTGTAGCGGAATTTGCCACTGCCAACCTGCGGCATGTGCTATGGAGCGCGTATAGGGCTTTAATTCGTTACTGCCTGTTGATTGCACTGCAACAGCACTATCGCAAGGTAAATAATGTGACCAATCAACAAACCCCGTATTGAGAGTTTGCTCAATTAAAAGTGCGCGCTGGCCTGTGCAATCTATAAATAAATCCCCTTGGATTTGGCTATTATCGTCAAGTGTTAAGTTGGTGATATTACCTGTCTCAGGGCATTGATTAACGCGTTCTATTTTTGCATCAATGTGTTTAACGCCGCGTGATAATGCAAGATTTTTTAAATATTCAGCATATAAAGTGGCGTCAAAATGAAAAGCATAACTAAGTCCTGGTAATTGAGTATTAGGAATAGTATTTAGTAGCGTAAATTTTTGCTGTTTAGCGGCTTGATAGTTAAGAGAAAAATCCCATAAAGAATCCTCACTGCCATTAATGTGCCCTTTTACCCAAAAATTATAAAAGTCACAAAAGGGAAAATCTTTACCAAACGAGCCAAATGCATGCATGTAGCTATGCCCTGGTGTTTTCCAATTTTCGAACTCTATACCCAGTTTGATAGACGCATTAGTAGCATTTATAAAATCTTGCTCATTAATACCGAGCGCATTATTAAGCCCAATAATAGGAGGAATAGTGGCCTCTCCCACACCTATAGTGCCAATGCTACTTGATTCAATAAGGGTAATATTAATTACTTTACCTAACACTTTATTAAGTAGTGCTGCGGTTATCCAACCAGCTGTTCCACCGCCTGCAATGACGACATGTTTTATTGGCTTCATATTATTGCTCACTTTTTTAAATCAGATTTAAAAAGTTTGATAAAACTTAGGTAAAGTAGCTATAAAAAAACCCTTGTAAAACTAATTACAAGGGCTAATAACTTAACTAAATTTCAGTTAAAGTTTGTAGCTAAATCCAAGAATAAAGTTACGCCCATAATCTTGGTAATCACGCACTTGTAAAGCATTATCACCACTTAGTGTTGTAAATGGTTCTTCAGTGATATTTTGTACTTGGAATGTCACATTTAAGCCATCTAAGCTCTCAACACCTGCTTCGCCAAAATCGTAACCAACTTGTACGTCCCAAATTGTTTCACCTAAGATATTCACTTGCTGAGTTTCATAACCTGCGTTGTAAATATCACCTTTAAAGTCGCTACGTTTACGCATACTAGTACGTGCTTGGAAGCCATAGTTTTCATAATAAAAAGTTAAGCTTTCAATTTTATCCGACAAACCAGGTAATTCGTATTCATTACCGTTTTGATCTTCAATATCTTGTTCAATTCCTGTATGGCTGGCAATTAAACCAAAACCTTCTAATGAATCACTAAAAATATTAAACGGTAGAGCAAGAGACAATTCATAGCCCCAAAGATCTCCACCACCGCCATTCACTTTACCTGATCCAGTACCGGTACTATTCTCTGGTATCTCACCCGTTGAAGGGTTAGCAACTCCTGACATATCAACTTCGTATACACCATCAAATATCCATTGGCTTAAGTCTTTATAAAATACAGCCGCTGAGAAGTATCCTTCTGCACTAAAGTAGTTTTCATAAGTAAAATCAAAACCCGTTGCTTCTTTTGGTTCAAGTGTAGGATTACCACCAGATACTGACCAATAGTTGCCATTCTCATCAGGACGCTCAGAATTGTAGCTCGCATTAACAGAAGCATTCATTTCATCTAGGCGGGCTCGTGAGATAGTTTTAGCGGCACCAAAACGCACAGTTTGATTTTCATCTAGCGCTAAAGATAAATTAAGACTAGGTAAAACATGACTATAATCGTGTGACACATTGTTAGGAACGGCTTCAACTAGACCAGTCACGTCATTCGGCACAGCCGCAAAACCTTGCGAAGATTGCTCAGTTCTAACATAGCGAACACCAAAGTTACCTGTTAATGGTAGTTCACCTACTTCAGCATTAATATCAGCTTGAACAAAAAACGCCGTAACTTTTTCTTGAACTGTGTACGACTGCGTAGTGTGTTTTATATCCGTTAAACTTTCTTGAATTGAGTCATAATATCCATCGTCAACTAGTGCACGGGTATCATAGGCAATCATATCCCCCATACCGATAAAGCCTAAGCTAGCTGTTCCGAGGCGATATTGCTCTGGAACGACAAGCGTACCAGGATTATCTAATGAGAAATCGCTTAATGTTAAGTAATACCCTTCAGACTTTTTACTCTTCTCACGGTCGCGATATGACATACCAAAACTTACTTTGCTTAAGTAATCGTTTTCTAATAGCTTGCTTGCTGCTAGTTTTAAAGTATGTAGTTCATCATTAACTTCAGGTGCATTAATAAAGCCATCTTGTGCGGTGTTTTGATAAGCCGTATCATTTAAGCCGTACTTATTATTTAGCGCTGAGCTGGTTCCCCATGACAAAGGACCACCTAACTGAATTAAAGCATAATCACTATAATCTAACTCGTGGCTAAATTTGGCGCCGGTATTGCCGCCATCAAGTGAGTAACCAATGTTGTCAGCAATACCGTTTGCATCGCCACGGCCTGTGCCAGAATAACTTTGTAAGCTCCAGTCCTTACGCTCAACTTCAGATAAGCTCGCATCAAACTCTACCGACCATGAATCGTCAATGTCATATTTAGTATTAAATCCAAATTGCGTTAATTCAGCATCACGTTCTTCAACATCATTGCGAACTACAACGCGTTGACCTTGCGTTGTTGCACTGGTGATAAAGCCAGACTGTTCATCTACAGTAACACTATTTGGGTCGATGCTACCTTGACCCCAGGCGAAAGGTACTTCAATACCACGTAAGATTTTTTCATCGTTAAAATCTACATATAACGCATCAAACGTCATGTTTAGACGATCATTTGGTGCTGCTTCCACTACTAGCATCGCTGAATCACGTTCAAGTGTTGATGAACGTACGAATGGTTTGGCGCCGCCTAAGATTGAATAATTCTGTCCATCAACGTCGAATTCAGGGTATCCCCAAGAATTCCAGCGTTTTTCTTGGTTTGGTGAGCTCATTGTGTTGTAAGCAAATGCAACACCTATAGTGTCATCTGCAAACTGATCTATGTATGAAACTGTGCCACGAAAGCCTTTATCATCACCATCAGGATTTAGCTTATCAAAACCTGACTGCTCTAACTGACCATTAAACATGATCACGCGCTCGCCTTTACTTAAAGGCTTTACCGTTTGCATGTCGATTACACCGGCAATACCTTCAGCTTCAATACTGGCACTTGGTGTTTTATAAACGGTTACGCCGCTCATTATTTCTGATGGGTAAAGGTCAAACTCAACACCACGGTTGTCACCAATCGATACTTGCTCACGACCATTAAATGTTGTTGCGCTTTCGTTTTCGCTAAAACCACGAACACTTACACGACTAGCACGGCCATCAAGACGTTGCGCTGTTAAACCTGGTAAACGTGCGATTGACTCTGCAATAGATGTATCTGGAAGTTTACCAATGTCTTCAGCAGAAATTGACTCAACCACCTGTGTTGAAAAACGCTTAGTATTTATTGATTCAACAACACTACCGCGAAAACCTTTCACTTCGATGATTTCTACATCATCATTTTTTATTGTTTCTTCTTGTGCCGCAGTGGTGGCAAAGCTTGATAATCCGGCAGCAATTAATGCTAGCGTTAGTATACTTGGTTTGAACATAGCCATAATGTTTTCCCGTTACCCATAATGTGATACCCGCTTACTTGCTTAAGTGATAGTTAAACATGCGAGCTTATTTTGTTGTCGGAATGAATATTAACGCTCGTATTATTTTATTAACAACTTTATGCATACGTATTCAAAATAGCACTGCACGCACAAATTTAACATTAAATTTACAAAACAACATGTAACCAACTGTTTTAAAATAGGTTATTTTGGTGCAAGAGTATTTTATGAGTTTAGTGCTAACCATCATTTATTTTTTTATGAAATAAACCGTTCATAAAACACTGATAAAGAGAAGCAAGGAAATTTTATTTTTTAATTAATTACTAAACACATTATCTACACAAATTAAATTGGTAAGACCAATAACTAAAAACACCAACTCAGTGCAGACCTTTGTTTTTGTACACCTAAACAGCGCAAACAATAAATTAACAACTCCATATTAGAATTGGTAAAATATAATAAGAATAATCCACGACTCAAATCGATTGCCTGAACGATTAGTTCATCCTGTTTTAATACCTTAAAATCGGTGCATACGTATGCAGGATTTTTACAGTATGACAGGCTTCAAGTATGCTTTTTCAAATAAACGGGGATTATTACCTCTAAAAAAAGAACAACACAAAGACAGTGTGAAAACGGAGAAAAGCATGGCCCAAAAGCAATGGTATAAAGGTGCGGTTATTTATCAGGTTTATCCGCGTAGCTTTCAAGATAGCAACAACGATGGCATTGGTGATTTAAAAGGGATAATAAATCGTATTGATTACATTAAAAGCTTAGGGGTGGATGCTATTTGGATCTCACCTTTCTTTAAATCGCCGATGAAAGATTTTGGTTATGATATTAGCGACTATCGTGATATTGACCCGATTTTTGGTAATTTAGATGATTTTGATGAGTTAATTGCACAAGCACATCAACGCGACATTAAAATTATTATTGACCAAGTGCTAAGCCACACCTCAGATCAACACCAATGGTTTATTGATAGTCGTGAAGACTTAACCAACGATAAAGCTGACTGGTATGTATGGGCCGATGCTAAAGAAGACGGGACAGCACCAAACAACTGGTTGTCTATTTTTGGTGGCGGTGCATGGCAGTGGGAGCCGCGTCGTGGACAATACTACTTACATAACTTTTTCACTGAACAACCGGATCTTAACTTTCACAACCCTGACGTTCGCCAAGCCGTACTAGACAATGTTGAGTTTTGGCTTAAAAAAGGCGTGGATGGCTTTAGGTTAGACGCTATTAACTTTTGCTATCATGACGCTTTGCTTCGTGATAACCCAGCTAAACCAAAAGAAAAACGTCAAGGCCGTGGCTTTAGCGAAGATAACCCGTATGCATTTCAGTATCATTACTACAATAATACGCAGCCTGAAAACATAGAGTTTATGCGTGATATTCGCACTTTACTTAACAAATACCCTGGTACCGTATCACTGGGTGAAATTTCATCTGAAGATTCATTAGCCACGATGGCAGAATACACCCAAGGTGGCGATAAACTGCACATGGGTTACAGCTTTGAGCTATTAACGGATGATTACTCGAGCGAGTATATAAGAAACACTGTTACTACACTTGAACAACGTATGACTGAAGGCTGGCCTTGCTGGGCATTTAGTAACCATGACGTAGAACGTGTTGCTAGCCGTTGGAGTGAAACGGGAAAGGTAAACCCAGCGCAATGTAAAATGTTGACTGCCCTGCTTGCCTCTCTTCGTGGCAGCGTGTGTATGTATCAAGGTGAAGAACTCGGACTCGGTGAAGCCAGCGTCGCCTTTGAGGATTTGCAAGACCCCTACGGCATTACGTTTTGGCCAAACTTTAAAGGTCGCGATGGCTGTCGTACCCCAATGCCTTGGGAAAACCTCGATAACTCGCAAAGCAATGCACACAATGCAGGATTTAGTGAGGTAAAACCGTGGTTACCTGTTGATCAACAACATAGGCTACAAGCAGTTGCTGAACAAGAAAGTGATTCAAACTCAATATTAAATGCGTACCGTGAATTTATGGCCTGGCGTAAAAACCAGCCGGTATTACTTGAAGGTGATATTGAGTTTTTACAAACTGCCGAGCCAATTTTGGCGTTTTACCGCACATTAAACGAAGAAAAGATGTTATGTGTATTCAATTTAAGCGGGGCAAAAGCAGAGCTTGTTATTGATGTAAGTGTTGAAAAAGAACATAGCGCGCTTTCTCATCACAACGCACAGCTTAACAATGCAACACTGACTGTTGAACCTTTTGGCTGCTATTACGCCCGCTGCAGTTAATATTTAAAATTATTACAAATAAAAAACCCGAGCATTGCTCGGGTTTTTTATAGCAAATTTTTAGTGGTTAACTGTTTTACTATTTAAATAATCGGTCAATGCAAAAAGTACCCCCGATACAACAAAGGTGACGTGTATCAGCACTTTCCAGAGTAATTCATCATTAGAATGAGACGCAGAACTTATAAAGACCTTTAACAGCTCAACGGCTGAAATGGCTACTATTGCACTGATCAGCTTCATTTTTAAACCAGAAAAGCCCACTTTTCCCATCCATGCAGGGCGGTCTTCATGATTTTCAATATTAAGCTTAGAGACAAAATTTTCGTAGCCACTAAATATAATAATCAGCAACAAACCTGCTAACAAAGCAGTATCAACTAACGTTAATATACCAACTAATAACTCCTGATTACTGGCAGTAAACGTCGCGATACCCATCAAATATAGCTGTTTAAAAAACTTTATAAGTAGTAAAACCACTGCAAATAATAGGCCTACAAAAAACGGGGCGAGTAACCAGCGTCCTTTAAATATAAACGACTCAAGCGCGTGCTCTACTTTATGAACAGGTTGTATTTTTTTATTTGTATTATTTGTGTGTGGCTCTGACATAAGGGCACCTAAAAATTAAAACGCGACATTAGCTTAAATTTAACTGTAACACAATCACTTAAACCCAGAGACAGGTACGCAATACGCTTATCCTGACGATAAAAATATTTCGTTTTCCTTTGTGTGAATTGTGATTAAAAATCAACTTACCAACAGAGATGTTCTGGCTTGGTTACACTTGTTTTATGCAGACATTATTTGATTGCATAATTCGATTGTTACTCCATTTTTAGGAATAAGAAAATGAATAAAGCATTACTCGCGTTAATCGTTGCACCTTTTTTCGTTTTTTCAGCTGCTAATGCAGTTGCAAACGATTCTACAGACGCTTCAGCCGAAACGATTCAAGAATTCACAGAAATGTGCGTTAGTTGGGCTAAAGAAGACGACGTAAGCAATGAAGAGCTTTATAACTACGTTTTAAAGTGTGTGAATGATGAACTAACATCTGAAGGCTATAACAAAGTCACTGCTGTTAAAATTTAATGAATAATTGAGCGGATCGAACCTAAATTGGTTACATTTTTAATCCTGAAAGAAAAAATCAGATTAAAAACGCCATTGCGATAGGTTTAATCTTGCAAAAAAAAACCGGAACTGTCACAGGCTGTGCGTTCCGGTTTTTTATTATTAAAGCGGTGAATAATTAATTATTCGCCGTCTTTTTTAGCTTTTGGTTTTGCTTTACTTTTAGCGGGGGCTTTTTTCGCGGCGGCTTTCTTTTTAGGCGCAGCTTTTTTCTTCGCCTCTTCTACCCATTTACCACCCTCGTAATGAGCCGTCCAACCAGTTGCTTTACCATCAACCTCAGTCATCACATATTGAGATTTGTTTTTACGACTGTAACGCACAACAGCAAAGTTGCCATCAGGATCTTTGGCTGGTGCATCAGCTAGGTAGTAAAACTTGGGCGAAATACGATCTCTAAAGCGTTGTAACTCTTCTACCTTAGGAGCGCGTGTTTCTCGTGATTTAGGGAACGTATTTGCAGCTAAGAAAATACCGGCCGCGCCATCACGTAATACAAAATAGGCTTCAGACTTTTCACATTCTAATTCAGGGATATGAACTGGATCTTCTTTTGGCGGCGCAGCTTCGCCATTTTTTAACAACTTACGGGTATTTTTACATT
This sequence comes from Pseudoalteromonas sp. NH0006-26, assembly GCF_057552415.1. The sequence goes on along the minus strand of NZ_BAAJMJ010000005.1, from coordinate 255,315 downwards.
CATCGTTGTTACAACCAAAGTACTTACCAAATCGACCTGACTTTAACTCCATATCAGCGCCACATTTATCACATTCGATAATAGGGCCGTCGTAGCCTTTAATTTTAAAGGTACCCTCTTCAACAACATGACCCTGACATGCTGGGTTATTACCACACACATGTAGTTTACGGGTCTCGTCGATAAGATATGAATCCATCGCTGTTTCACAAATTGGACAGCGCTTCATTTGCATTAATGTTTCTGTTTCAACGTCTTCAACATCAGCTGCAACCGCTTCATCACCCGACACTAAGTTCATAGTGGTAGTACAGCGCTCTTTAGGTGGCAAGTTATAACCTGTACAGCCTAAGAATACGCCCGTTGAAGCAGTACGAATGCCCATTTTTCTACCACAGGTTGGACAGTCAATATCGGTTTCTACCATTTGATTCAGACGCATCCCGCCTTCATCTGGTTCGCCTTTAGCAATGTTTAACTGGGTTGAGAAATCGGCATAAAACTTATCGAGAACTTGCGTCCAAACACGCTCGCCTTCGGCGATATCATCTAAACGACCTTCCATTTTAGCGGTAAAATCGAAGTTCATTAAATCAGTAAAGTTTTCAACTAGGCGATCGGTAACAATTTCACCCATTTTTTCAGCGAAAAAGCGGCGATTTTCTACTCGAACATAGCCACGGTCTTGAATAGTCGAAATGATAGACGCGTAAGTTGAAGGACGGCCAATACCACGTTTTTCAAGTTCTTTAACTAAGCTCGCTTCACTAAAACGTGCTGGCGGCTTGGTAAAGTGCTGCTTAGGATCAAGCTCAACTAAGGTGAGAACTTCACCTTGCTTAACAGCAGGAAGTGATTGATCTTCTTCGTTCTTTTTACGCACTGCTGGCTGTACTTTTGTCCAACCATCAAAGCGAAGCACACGCCCTTTTGCCTTTAATGTAAAATCATTGGCGGCAACGGTTAATGTGGTTAAGTCGTACTCAGCAGGCACCATTTGACAAGCCACAAACTGGCGCCAAATAAGCTCATAAAGCTTTTTCGCATCGGCATCAACACCTTCAACATGTCCTGAAAGTACCGATACGCTAGAAGGACGAATTGCTTCATGCGCTTCTTGTGCATTGCCTTTTGAACTGTAGTTAATTGGATCTGCTGGTAAATATTTCGCACCAAACTCATTGGTTACATACTCACGACACATCTCAACCGCATCTTTTGATAGATTAGTTGAATCGGTACGCATATAGGTAATATAACCGCCTTCATATAGACGCTGCGCAAGCATCATGGTCTTTTTAACGCCATAACCGAGTCGAGTGCTGGCTGCTTGTTGCATGGTTGAAGTAATAAATGGCGCACTTGGGCGACTCTTACTTGGTTTTTCTTCAACGCTTAAAACTTTATATTCGGCACTCTCAAGGCTTTTTACAGCTTCTGTAGCCTGTGCCTCATTTACAGGTTTAAATGGCTTGCCTGCTTGTTTAGTGACTTCTAAACGTAAATCAGACTCGCTATTTTTAACATCTGCATGGATATCCCAAAATTCTTCAGGAATAAACGCTTTAATTTCACGTTCGCGCTCTACTAATAACCGCACTGCAACAGATTGAACTCGTCCTGCCGATAAACCTCGTGCAACTTTAGCCCACAATAAAGGCGAAACCATAAAACCTACAACACGGTCTAGGAAACGACGGGTCTGCTGTGCATAAACCATATCGGTGTTCAATTCACCCGGAGTTTCAAACGCTTGTTGAATTGCATTTTTAGTGATTTCGTTAAACACAACGCGCTTATACTTTTCAGGCTCACCGCCTATCAGCTCTTGAAGGTGCCAAGCAATTGCTTCCCCTTCTCTATCCAAATCCGTTGCGAGATAGATTTGATCAGCATTTTGGGCAAGCTTTTGTAATTCTTGAACAACCTTTTCTTTACCCGGCAATACTTCGTAATGTGGTTCCCACCCTTTTTCAGGATCGATTCCCATACGCGCGACTAAGTTAGAATAGTCACGTTGCTGTTTATACGCTGCTTTCTCATCAGGTGGCATTTTACGAACCTCAGCAGGTGTTTTGCTTGCTGGTACTTTGTTTTTGCCCGATCCTGATGTAGGTAAATCTCGTACGTGTCCAATACTGGACTTAACGATAAAATCATTACCTAAGTATTTATTAATTGTTTTAGCCTTAGCAGGTGACTCTACAATTACTAGCGATTTGCCCATAGTTGCCTATTTCTAACCTAGTTTTTTAAATGTGTTTAGCCGACTCATGCGGCGCGAATATTTATAGGTATATCTACAAACACTAGTTCTTACAAGCTTTTAATACAAACTTTTCAGTATTTACTGAATAAACAAACAATTTCTGTTGTTAATTTAAACAAACCAGCGTTTTTTGAATAATTGATGTGGAATATATAGAATAGAAACAAAAATGCCAACCTTATTGGTTGGCATTTAGCTGATTAAATATTATTTGTCGTCAAATATGGCTATCCCTTTTTTGACAGTTTTAGTCACTCCAGTCTGAGTGGTGAACTCAAATGTAACAGATAAAACACCATCCACTTTATCGTTACCTTCAGCTTCACGTGATATTCGCACATCAGAATACATTGGTTTATCTCTATTGGTATTTGGTATCACATCATTTGTTTCAATAATAGATAAATCACCATTAGAGGTTGAAAGAGTCACTGTCGTCCCTGCAGGTAAAGGGTTACCAAATTCATCGGTGTAATGTATGCGGATTCCAATACCAGTCAACCCGATATCAATTGTTGCGGGTATAGTTAGATCTGAACCATCATATGCTGGATTAGCAACATTATTAGCCGATAAATCAATTGAGTTTACATCACAACGATTTTTTGTGTCAGATAGCTCAAATACACCAGCAAAAGTGCTTGAACAATCAGCGCGAACAAAAATCTCATAAGGAGCAGGTAAAAGCTCTGTGGTTTTTAGCACTGAGAATCTGAGATATGGGTCGTCTCCTGACATAACAAGCTCAAAGTTTTTTCTAACTTCAATTAATTCACGAGAACACTCATCAATAGCTTCTGCAGCCTCACTACATAATAAACCATTGTATTTCCCATCGGCGCTATCATAAATGCCATTATTGTTCAGATCACGCCATGTTTCGTTATGTCCACCTCTTGAATTTAGTTCGGAACATGCATCTGTCGCTGGATTGTTCGCATCACCACAGTTTGCTTTATCAAATGCAGCATTTTCATTGTGATCAATAAACGCCTCAGGCAAGTCATAGCTTGCATAATATTCGCCAATATCAAATAGCCCATTGCGACGTTGAACACCGGTAGTTGATTGTTCATCAACAAAGTTTTCTTGGCCCTTAGTGATAGCAAGAATACTCACGCGTCCACCCATAACAACACCATCTGGATCATTTTTAGCACGCTTAATTCCGTTAATACACGGAGCAGCCAAACCAAAATATGGGTCACAGTTTAATTCACCCGTTTTGGGGTTTACCCCTTCGGTTGTAGTTGGATCACCGTCAATTTCACCTATCCGGTTACCCCATTTTTTATCATAAAATGGGCGTTCACCTTGCGATCGCCAAGTGACTGTACATGTTGCATTTGTGGTTTTACATGTCTCTTCTCGGTTAGCTGTACCTATAACACCTGCCTCAGCTAAGATAGTTGATTCAACACCATCACCATTGTAGTTATTAAATTGATCACCAAAGTAAACCGATATGTTAGTTGTTACTCCGTTATAATTAAGCGAATTTGTATTGTAAGTAACAGGGCTTGCGTCAAAACTATTTTGATCAGTAACACCTGATGCTAACGTTAATTGAGAAGATACTGAGCTAATTTGCTCTGATAACGGAACTAAACTGAGAGTTCCAGTTGGACAACGAGCATTTAACGGGTTAGCTTGACAAAAATCGAATTCATCAACCCAACAAGTTAAATCATCACCAGCAGGGAGACTGTCTAAGTCTTCTTTTGGTATAAAACATGCTTTAACCACCAATGGGCCAGGTACAATTCCTGATGTAACCGTTGTTTGTACAAAACCACTGCTATCGGTACTTGCACTAGAAGATGTTAATTTTGCTAAGCCTGTTGAATCAGTTAATTTGAAGTCTATACGCTGCTGGGTTGCTGCAATACCATCGGCATCTAACAATTTGAATCTTACGATTGATTGAGTTGGTGCACCACCTTCACCTGGTGGAAGCGCAATAAACGTTTCACTTACATCAACAAATTGAATTGATTGAACGGCTGACGTTTCAACTGGAATAATAGTTGATTCAGTGAAGTTCTTTCCACCCGTTTCAACGGTAATATTTATATCATCATCTATACCACAACCTGTTGCTCGGTATGTTGAGGTTGCAATACCACCTGAAGATTTAACAGACGCATCAATTACAGACTGGTTGCTACTAACACAGGTAGAAGTAAACTCTACATCAGTAGGTGTTAAGTATAGATTGCCATCCTCATCGCGAAGCGTGACTTCAATAACGGTACTTCCACCTGCTTTTAGTGGGATTATATTGCCGTTACTGTCGGTATTTAATCCATTGTCAACTTCAAGTGTTAAATCGGCAATACCAACAGCAAAATTGGTAGCACCGCTGATACCTAAAGCAGATACTGAAATAGTGCCCGCCCCACCTGTATTACCAGGCTGTAATTTTAGCAAGGCAATACCAAAATTATCTGTCAAAGACGTACCTGATGAGGGTAAAACAGAGCCAAGATTAGTTTGTGTATTAACGAGCGCATTTTTTACGCCTACACCGTTTTGCTCATCAATTACTTCAATAAACACTTCACCAAGTTCTGATGAAGAAATCGTATTGGTAACAGTACATCCTGTATTTGGATCTGTTGGATCTAACGCTATATTATTTCGATTACTATCCCAACCAGCATTACATCCCGTTAATAAACTTACTGAAAGTGAGTATTGGGCAAGATCGGTCGGTGCAGAATCACCTGAAGAATAAAAGACACCTGTGTTACTCAGTTGCTGTGAATTAGCTTGAGCATAAGTTGCAACAACTTGCCCTGCCCCTTTAAAGTTACCACTTGAAAGTGTTACACGCGCTTCACCAGCAGTATTTGTAATAGCCGTTCCAAGCTCTGGGGTAATTTTACCCGTAAAGTTTGTTTTAAATGTAATTAGCTCCTCGCTAAGCGCAACACCATCTTTTTTCAAAGTAGCTACAACCGTTCCCGGGTTGATAGACGTGACAGGGTTTGCTTCGGTAAACTTTTCACCCATTTTATCTGTAATAGTCACTGATAAAGTAGTTGAACCAGAAATGCCTGAGTCTCCGCCTTGGCCACCCGTTGATTGAAATGCGAACGACGCTTCGTAACTATCACCATCAAGAGTGTAAGTAGCGGTGACAACTCCAGCACCAGCATCTGTTCCTGCCCCTAACTCTACAGTGGCAACACCATCGGTTTGAGTCAATGCTGAAAGCGGTGATAATTCTCCAATTTCATCTACTAGTGAAAAAGTAATACGTTCACCCGCTACGATAGCATCATCTTTTTTCAAAGTAGCTTTTATATCTAAAGGAGATTCGGCTGTAACTTCATTAGATTGTGTTCCATCAAGTTGTGTATAGCCTTTAATCGTTAAGATGTATGAAGGTGTATCAGGTGTTGTTCCACCATTGTTACCACCGACGCTGCCCTCTTTCTCAAGTGAGCCACCACCGCCACAAGCGATGAGTAATGAGCTGAGCAATATAATGCTGAGCAAACGGGTTAAAGGCATAGGTTTCTCCACTGGACAGTTACTAAGTTAAACTTATTTACTTAATGTTAACCTATAACTTAGTCTAAAATCTCAGATTTTTACTCTTTTTTGCGATAAAATTTTTAAAAAGTTGACGTTTTTTCTGTAAAAAAAATTACATGCTGTTAGTCTATGCCAAATTTATAAAAAATAGATTGGAAATATGTCTAAAATCCGTTCAATGAGTTTAACCACTCGCATCATGATTGGTATGGTGCTTGGTGTTGCAGTAGGCTTTATATTTCAGGCTATATTAGCTGGTGAAGACGATTACCTAATCCCTCTTGGGTTATTCTCTTTGCCAATTAAAGCTTTTTTTGTTGATGGCCTATTTCATGTAGGTGGACAAATATTTATAGCTAGTTTAAAGATGCTAGTTGTTCCCTTGGTATTTGTATCCCTTGTGTGTGGTACTTGTAGTTTAAGCGATCCTAAAAAATTGGGCCGTTTAGGTGGAAAGTCGATTGGCTTATATCTGGTGACCACAGCAATTGCTATTACAGTGGCAATTACATTAGCGCTATTATTTAACCCAGGTGAAGGTATTGGTTTACCCTCTCAAGCAAGCTACGACGCAAAAGAAGCGCCTACTTTAGCTCGTGTTATCATTGATATGTTCCCTACCAACCCATTTGAAGCAATGGCAAAAGGAAACATGCTACAAGTTATTGTGTTTGCTTTGTTATTTGGTATTGCAATGGCGCTTAGTGGTAAAGCTGGTAAACGTGTAGCAACGGTATTTGAAGACTTAAACACGGTTATCTTAAAACTAGTTACTTTGTTAATGAATATTGCTCCTTACGGCGTATTCTTCCTAATGGCTAAGTTATTTACGACTATTGAACTTAACTTAATTGTAAGCTTAGCTAAGTACTTTGGCGTCGTTGTTTTAGCCCTGTTATTGCATGCATTCGTAAACTACACACTGCTGTTAAAAGTGCTGACTGGATTAAACCCACTTACTTTCTTAGCTAAAATGAAGCACACCTGTTTATTTGCTTTTAGCACCTCAAGCTCAAGCGCTACGATGCCTATCACACTTGAAACTGCGACTAAGAAGCTAGGTGCTAATAACTCAGTGGCTTCATTTACTATTCCATTAGGCGCAACCATTAATATGGATGGCACTGCAATTATGCAAGGTGTCGCTACGGTATTTATTGCTCAAGTATTTAGTGTTGATTTAACTATTTCTGATTACTTAATGGTGATACTAACGGCAACGCTTGCCTCGGTTGGCACAGCAGGTGTTCCTGGCGTTGGCTTGATAATGCTGGCTATGGTATTAAACCAAGTAGGCCTACCTGTTGAAGGCATAGCAATTATAATAGGTGTTGATAGACTGCTTGATATGACCCGCACCGCAGTAAATGTAACCGGTGACTGTATGGTAACTTGTGTTGTCGCTAAAAGTGAGGGTGAACTAGATGAAAATATCTTTAACGACCCAAATGCAGCTAAAGATTTAGAAGACTATCACAAGTCAATTGACTAACAGCTTCTATCGTTAGTTATAAAAAAAGCCTTGCTACTTTTTAAGTAACAAGGCTTTTTTATTGTCTATAAGCTATCAAAGTATTAAGGGTTTAACGCCTTGAATTTTGACATTAAGCTCACACCTGCTTTATTCACGCTATGGCTAAGTCCTATTGCAAACTTATCACTTAGCCCTTTTTTAATTTTGTATTGCACCTTGTATATCTGATGCTGATGTTGCTGCTCTAATAAGGCATCATCACTGGTTTTAATGGTATCAACTAACCCTTTCTCAATAGCTTGTGTTGCAAACCAGTGCTCACCCGTGGCTACTAAATCCATATTCAAACTTGGGCGCTGCGTGCTAACAAAGGTTTTAAATAACACATGGGTTTGCTCTATCTCTTCGCGGAATTTTTCGCGGGCTTTATCTGTATTTTCACCAAAGAGTGTGAGTGTACGTTTAAATTCGCCCGCCGTAATTTGTTCAAAATCTACGTCATTCTTCTTTAAAATTTTATTAAAGTTTGGAATTTGTGCAATCACACCGATAGAGCCAACAATTGCAAACGGTGCGGCAATAATATGATCTGCAACACAAGCCATCATGTAACCACCACTGGCGGCGACTTTGTCTATCGATACTGTTAACTCAATACCAGCTGACTTAAACCGTTGTAGTTGTGATGCAGCTAACCCATAACCATGTACCACGCCACCACCACTTTCAAGGCGAACTAACACCTTATCTTTTTCGGGATCCGCGATTGAAATAATCGCAGTCACTTCTTCGCGTAAACTCTCTACTTCATGTGCATCCATACTACCATTAAAATCAATAACGTAGAGTCGTGATTTAGGGGCTTCTTTTTCAGCTTTTTTTTGTTCTACTTTTTGTTGTTTTTGATAGGCTTTTAACTCTTTTTTACCTAGCGTATTATTTAAAAAACTTTCTTTTATATTGGTAAGTTGCTCTGATAAGTCATCTATTTCTATCTCACCTTTTTTTGCTTTTGGCTTAACAGCCGAGCTTACAATTAAGGTTAAAATAACAGCGATAGCAATAACAAAGGTAATGGTTTTAGCAAAAAACAAACCGTACTCGTATAAAAATTCCAACAGTGTTCTCCATTTATAAATTTCAGCCAATTTAGCATGCTTTAAAATAAAAAAAAGCCACTATACAGTGGCTTTTAGTACTTAATTGAATGGTTGATTATTAATTCGTCACAATCTCAGTGTTTTGCACCATTAAAAGGCGACCTCTTGAAGCTAGGTAAGTAGCAACCTGCAATTGCATTTCAGCATTCGCAGCTGCACTACCCGCAACTGTAGACGACTCACCTTCATCTTGTGCTGGCGTTAATATTGACCCATGATGACCTTGAGTAAATTTAACTAAATAGCTAGAGCCCATTTCTGTTGGCGCTTGAGTGGTACTCACCGTGTCTAACCCCATAAAGTTAGCCAAAGGGACGGTACCTGCAATTGGGTTATTGGCAGTCATCGGCGGAATAACTTGATCTGGCTTGTTATTATCTGTGCCATCACCTACCACTACGTTCATGTATACAGGTGTTTCTAGTGCTTTAACCGTTGCTGCATAGTTGGTTGGGTCGCCACTATCTAATGCTGTTTGAGCTGCAAATACAAACTGCGTCATCACGCCCTTGATATTAGCAAGTTTATCAGTTTCTCCCGCCATCGTTAGCGATGTTGCAAACTCATTAAAACCACAGCTTAAGAAGTCCTGCATATCCGGTAACAAAGCGCCACAGTTTGATAGCGCACCAGCGTTTAAGAATGCATTAAATTCGTCTGATTCAGCAGTACCTGCTTGAGAAAGTACAGAGCCTTGAATAAATGGACCGAATGCAGCGGATTCTAGTAAGAAGCTTGCAATACCGCCACCACCACTTGCTAATGCTACAGCGTTAACCTTAAATAATGGGTCTACTTGGTCGGCCAATGGGCTATTAGTTTGTGCAATAAACGCAGGCGCTACAATTGATCCCAGAGAGTGTCCAATGTAAGACACATCTTGTGAATTCATTGCGCTATCACCGCTGAAGTTTAGACCTAAACGTAAACCAAGTAAGTCAGCACTTGACTGGCGTAGGCTATCTCTAGCTACTAATAATGAGCTCAAGTTCATGTAACTAAGTACAGAGCCTGTCGTTGCGTTAAAGTCATCGTTGCCATCAACATCAACATCTACACCACGTTCTCCATGGCGAGGATGGTCAATTGCAACCGTAGCAAAACCTTGCAGTGAAAGCTGCGCTGTTAGCGTTAGCATGCTTTCTTTTTGAGTCGTAATACCATGTTGCATAATAACGACTGGCCAACCACCTGCTGGCATAGCTGCAAAAGGCTCTAAACCTAAGCCTGAACGGTACGCATTAACGACCGGTAAAATAGGTTTAGTAATTTGCACTGGCACATTAGCCATACTCTGCATTTTAGGAATAGAATTATACTTCGTTAGGTGACGCGTACTGTCTAAACCTAGATCACGAAGCTGTCCACCACTTAAAGCGGCACATGTTGCATCGTTTACACTTATAGGATCAGTAGGGAATGCTTCACCAGCTTGAGCTTTATACCCTAAAATAGCGACAGCGTTATCACACATACCTTGCCAGTAGGTATCATTTAAATCACTGATCTCTTTACCTGTAGGCGTACCTAAATACATAGGTAGCTGAATGCTGCCCTTTTGATACTGTGCTACTTGGAATACGTCAGGCACCGTTATGCCTTGTAATGCAAAAGCTTGTTGTACGTTAGCCATAGGCTGAGTTGGAATTTGCAACGCAGGCGTTGGAATTGTTGGCTCTGTTAAGCTTGCTGCTAAAATCTTTTTAATCGTGCCAAGCACTGGTCCTGCTGATTGCATAGTCATGGCAGCAGAAAAAATAATATCGTCTTTTGTGATATCGCCTGAGCTAACCACTACATTTTCGTAACTATTAACTGCACCTTGTAGCGCAAGTTGTGATGGCGTCACTAAAGGGGCTTCTTGTTTAACTGTTGCATAGGTAGATGAAGGCTCAATTGCACGCCCTTCTGAATCTTTTAGCCCAGTCGTTAATACATTAATATATGAGCTACCTGCTTTAAATGGTTTAAGTGGAATAATGGCCACCGCATCGCCTGAAGCTTGGGTCACAAAATCAATACCAAAGGTTAATTCGCCCACTAATTTACATGCAGCACCGGCTGGTGCTTGTGAACATTCGGCATCTGTTAAGCTTGCACCCATTATAACTTCAAAAATACGAACAGAACCTGGGGTGCCCGCTGATGTAGCATCTAGGCTTACATTAGGTGGAAAAGTTAAATCAATTTTAAATGGAACTTGGGTAGACCAACCATCAAGCGCGCCTAAGGCTAATTGTGGATCGGCATAGGCTGCGCGAGGGATTGAAACGTTTTCGTCATTTAATTCCCCAGGAATATTCAATGTGCCATCGCGCGTACCGCTCATTAATAAGTCATTAGGAACCGAAATTACACCGTTAGCAGGGTCAAATTTTACCGTAGCTTTTGGAATAACTGTAACCGAGTCATTTTTTACATCTTCTAACGTTTCTCCGCCGCCACAGCCTGCTAGAGCAGCTGCAACAGAGAGCGAGAGTAGCATTTTTTTCATATTGTTCTCCGCACAAATCTTATTTTTATAGTGTGTTTATAGTCAGTGTAATTAAGTTAAAACAATGTAACCAGTATATTAATGAGACATTAGACCAGTTAAACTTAACGTAAAGTTTCTAGTTTCGCCACCTATATTTGCAATAAATTCGATTACTTGTCGATTTGCTATGTTAAAATCAAAAAAAATCTAAACATTGGTACTTTTATGCATACCTATCAAGCAACTGAAAACGCACTCAAAGACAAAGTGATTTTGATCACAGGCGCAGGTGATGGTATTGGCCGTGTCGCAGCTATTTCCTATGCTAAACATGGTGCAACCGTTATTTTATTAGGAAAAACAACTAATAAACTAGAATGTGTATATGACGAAATCGTCAATGCAGGCTACCCACAGCCAGCTATTGTGCCTATGGACTTAAAAGGTGCAACCAAGCAGAACTATCGTGATTTAGCCGCAACTATCGAAAGTCAGTTTGGTCGCTTAGATGGGCTATTAAATAATGCGGGTATTTTAGGTACTTTAGGCCCATTGGAACATTTTTGTTCATCAACATTTGAAAACGTCATGAAAGTAAACGTGACGGCACAAGCCATGATCACAAAAGCACTGTTTCCTGTTATGCGCAAATCAAAGAGTGCCTCAGTGGTATTTACTTCTTCGGGTGTTGGTCGTAAAGGAAGAGAGTTTTGGGGACCTTACGCTATTTCTAAATTTGCGGTAGAAGGTATGATGCAAACGTGGGCGTGTGAAGTCGAAAAAACGCCAATTCGTGTTAACTGTATCAACCCAGGCGCAACGCGCACATCAATGCGAGCAAGTGCCTTCCCGGGCGAAGACCGAGATTTACTTGCGACTCCTGAAGATCTAATGCCAACATACCTGTATTTAATGAGCGATGACTCGGCAGATATCAATGGCCAATCTTTGGATGCACAAGCTAAAAGTAATACTTAGTTTTAAACGTAAAAAAGCCGCTATAAAAAGCGGCTTTATTGTTTTATTAGTAGCGTAATTACTTGCGTTTAGTCGGTTTTACACGTTGGTTGTGCTTTTTAACTGCTTTACGAATTTGATTTATTTTCGCGCGCTTATCTTTACGCTTTTCAGGGATAACCGACAGCTTAGTTTGCGTTTCTTTACCAAGTTTAACTGTTTTACGTAAATAGTTAACCGTATCCAAATCGTACTCAATCCAGCCACCCTGTGGTACACGCTTATCAAGCTCTAATTTACCGTAACGAATACGAATAAGACGTGATACTTCTACATCTTGTGATTGCCATAAACGACGAACTTCACGGTTACGACCTTCGTTAAGTGTTACGTTGTACCAACGGTTAATGCCTTCACCGCCCATAGGCTTAATACCGGTAAATTTAGCCGGACCATCTTCAAGCTCAACACCACGAAGTAAGTTTTTCATTGTTTCGTCAGTCACTTCACCAAATACACGTGCTGAATATTCGCGTTCAACCTCGTAACTTGGGTGCATTAAACGATTTGCTAATTCACCGTCATTGGTAAAAAGCATCAGCCCTGATGTATTAACATCTAATCGCCCTACTGCTATCCAACGATCACCATCAATGCGAGGCAAACGGTCGAAAACCGTTCGGCGACCTTCTGGATCTTTACGGGTACTTAGTTCGCCCTCAGGCTTGTTGTACATAATTACACGACAAATTCTGTCTGCTTTTTCTTCAATTTTAACAGTGTGACCGTCAACACGGATTAAATCGGTTTCTTCAACCCTGTCACCTAATTTTGCCACTTTACCATTTACACTCACGCGATTAGCGTCGATGTATTTTTCCATTTCACGTCGTGAACCTACCCCTGCACGGGCTAGGACTTTTTGTAACTTTTCACCTTGTATACTCATTCGGATGGTTCTCTCACAGAAGGATCACTTAATAACTGGGTAATTTTACTTTGCTGTTGCTCTGGCAATGCGGGTAAATCATGAAGTCCCGTTATCGAAAAATAATCTAAAAATTGTTTAGTCGTTGCATAAAGTGCCGGTTTACCGGGTACTTCTTTATGCCCAACTACTTTAACCCACTCTCTTTCAAGCAGCGTTTTAATAATATTTGAGCCAGTTGCTACGCCCCGCACTTGCTCAATTTCACCACGGGTAATGGGTTGCTTATAGGCAATTAGCGACAGGGTTTCGAGTAAGGCTCTAGAGTACTTAGGGGCACGTTCTTGCCATAAATTACTCAACCATGGGCTTAAACTACTACACGCTTGAAAACGATAACCACTGCCTACCTCAACTAAACGTATTCCACGCGTTTGATAGTGAACTTGAATGGCCTCTACAGCATCATTAATGCGCGCCATAGAAATTGCTAAGTCGTTTAAAACCGTGTCCTTAAGATGACGTTTTGATACGGGCTTATCTGCCACAAAAATCGCCGCTTCAATGATTTCAATTAATTGTTCATCACTAATTCGCCGACCTACCATAATCACTCTTAAGTTAATAAAAACACACAGCCATCTATTATGACAGAACAACCGCAAACTAGGAAAACATATTGTGTAAATAACTCAATAATGGATGAAACATACGCTATTAGAGCACCATTAAAATATTAAATACCCACAGTTTGTATTAAACCAAGATGCACTCTAACTTTTAGCAACTTCACTCTTTTTACTTCAGCAAAACATTATAATTTCAGCGCAAAAAGCCCAGCATAGGCTGGGCTTCAGTCAGTGCATCTAACACTTAAATTTAGATTGCAGCGTTTTGGTAACGCTTAACGAAGTCAGTAACGTTTTGGCCATTACACTTTAATGTGTTTAGGTTACCAATTTGCTTACGTACTGGTTGTAAGCCTTGCTTTAATGCAGTTATACATAACTGTGTTTCTTGATGTGTATCTTTTGCAAATACTTCAACTTTTGATGCTGCAGGTTGTACTGCAGTTTGCGCTTTTGCAATATCGCGAATGTCTTGACCGTTACATAGGATACTTTTTGAATAACGAGATAAGTATATACCATGCTTTGCTGCCATTTTACGTGCAGCTGAAAAACCTTCATTGGCGCTTACTACACATAAGTTTGACTCTAATTTGTTGTCTTTGCTGTAATACGCATTGCTTTGTGCAGAAGCGGTAACAGAAACAAAAAGAGAGGCAGCTAAAAGTAATTGAGTTTTCATCAGGTAGTCCTATTTGAACGAGTTAAACAAACGATTTTTGCGCATTATATAGACAACTTTTAACATATCAATTGAATATTTTATTTATTTTATTATTTAATATCGCATTTACAATGTTTAAACATTAAGCAGTAATTGATCAACATTTGTGCAGTTATTTTCTCATTTCAGTCATGTTATGTCGCTCTAAATGCTGATACAATTTAGCCAATAATGAAAATAAATTTGAAGGTAAACTTTATGAAAGTGATTTCTTTTAATATCAACGGCCTGCGTGCTCGCCTCCATCAGTTACAAGCTATTATTGATAAACACCAGCCAGATATTATTGGTCTTCAAGAGATCAAGGTGCACGATGAAGCGTTTCCGCTAGACGATGTACAAAAGATGGGTTACCACGTTTATTTTCATGGGCAAAAAGCGCATTACGGTGTGGCAATGTTATGCAAAAAAGAGCCTAAATCGGTATTAAAAGGGTTCACTACCGACACCGATGAGTCGCAAAAGCGGATGATCAGTGTCACTGTAGAACAAGAAAATGGCCGTGACCTACATGTAATGAATGGTTATTTCCCTCAAGGCGACAACATTAATCACGAAACCAAGTTCCCGTACAAGCGTCAATTTTATCAAGATTTAATGACTCACCTAAATAGCCATTTCACCCCTGATCAAGATGTAGTTGTCATGGGAGACATAAATATCTCACCAACCGATTTAGATATTGGTATTGGCGAGGTAAACGCAAAACGTTGGTTAAAAACGGGGAAATGTTCATTTCAACCCGTTGAACGCGAGTGGCTTGCTACCCTATTAAACTGGGGTTTCAAAGACACCTTCAGAGAACAAAATCCAGAAACTAACGACCAATACTCTTGGTTTGACTATCGTTCAAAAGGGTTTATTGATAACCGCGGCCTTCGAATTGATGTGGTACTGGCAACGCACGACTTAGCAGCTCGCTGTATCGACACTGGTATAGATTACGAATTACGTGCTATTGATAAACCGTCAGATCATGCGCCTATTTGGTCAGAGTTTAATTAACGATTATGTTGAGCGCGCAATTACAAGGGTTACTGTGGGTTGTTGTCATCGTTATCGGCTTTTTAAGCATTAACAAATCAACATACAGTCACTTATTTAATACCCCAGCAAGACAATCAGGTGTGTTTGCCTGTGCACTGGTACTCGCTTTGTTATGGCGTATAAAGGCCGGTATTTTACCCGGTCTCGACTTGCATATTTTAGGCATTACCGCAGTTACCCTAACATTAGGTTGGCGTCTTGCTATATTAAGTTGTGTACTCGCAACAGCGCTTTTAACTGCTTTTGGACAAATAACACCTGAATTAGTCGCGTTAAAACTCATTATTAGTGCGTTTATACCGGTGTTATTAAGCTATTTAGTTTTTATTGTCTGTTATCACTATTTAGCACGGCATTTTTTTATCTATATATTTGTTTGTAGCTTTTTAACGGCAGGTGTTGTTGCCTGCGTTAACATTATACTCGGTGGTGCTTTTTATTATGCAATAGGTGAATACAGTTGGCATGAGCTGAGCGAGAATTATATTTACCTAAGTCCTATTTTGGCCTTTCCTGAAGCTATGCTAAACGGTATGGCAATCACTGTACTGATCACCTATCGCCCACATTGGGTAAAAACTTTTTTTGATAAGGACTATTTAGGCTCATGAGTCTTCATTACCATTGCCCTATTTGTAAACAGCCACTAGCACTCAATGATAAAACATTACGATGCGATAATAATCACAGCTTCGATTTTGCCAAAGAAGGCTACGTAAACTTACTTCCTGTGCAAAACAAAAATTCTAAACAGCCTGGCGATTCGTTAGAAATGGTACAGGCTAGGCGCTCATTTTTAGAACAAGGTTATTATGGCTTTTTACAAACGGCTTTAGCCAATATCGTTAAGCCACTTAATGCCGAAATAGTGATTGATTTGGGGTGTGGTGAAGGGTTTTATACTCATGCCATTGCCAACAGCAGCCAAGCTAACGTATATGGTGTTGATATATCAAAGTCGGCAGTAAAGTATGCTGCAAAACGTTACAAACAATGCCATTTTAGCGTTGCTTCAATCAGCCAAGCGCCTTTTGATGATCAGCTTGCTGACGTATTAGTTAGTGTATTTGCGCCTTTATTTGACAGTGAACTTGCGCGTCTGATTAAAAATAACGGTCGCTTAATTGTGGCAAGCCCAGGCCCAACTCACTTGAAAGAACTAAAAGATTATATTTATAGCAACGTAAACGAACACACTGAAATAGCAGCACCTGCGGGCTTTGAAAATACATCGCAACAATTAATCACAGAGCAGGTATCGCTTACATTTAACGATGTTAAAAACTTAATTATGATGACACCATTTGCGTGGAAGTTCAGGCCAGAACATTGGCAAGCACTTGAGCAAAAACAACAGCATAGCGTCACCTTGTCATTTTATGTCACGCAATTTACTAAAACTGCTCTTTAGTAAACGTTTTATCCATTTTATCGAACATATCTTTTAGTAATTCGGCAAGCTCCAAATAGCGGGGCTTGTTTTTCCCCATTTGCGCGTCATAACCGTTAGCAACCATTTTTGCAAATAACTCGTTATACCATTGCAGCATAGCGGGCTCTAATTCAGTTTGTGCACGTTTACCCAACCATAAAAGCCCTTGCAATGGCAACGAGATAAAAAACAGACTACTGGCAATCGCTTGGGGCAGAAAATCCGAGCCTAAATAATTAATCTGAAAAAACAGGGTTAGCATGGCTAATATTGGCATTACTGTAATCGCAAGCTCAGTGGCTCTGATCACTTTAAATTCTGCAAATAATGGCGCGACCTCTTTACGCATTGGCCATGTTTTAGCATAAGAACGCCCTAATTGAACTTGCGACATCACACTTTTTTGCATTAATAAATCCTCACCGTCACGGTTTGTAACACTTCAACAAACGTAATACTTATAAAAGTGTAACACAATTATAGCTGCTTTCACTTTATCGGTAAAAATGCTTAATTTCATAAGTAAAACTCACAAAAAGCATAAATTATCGAAAGAATTTCACAAAGCCCTTTCAATAAAGTCAACTACACTTTAGTCTACACTCATTTGAGCCTACAGGGCTTATACATCAACCAAGTGTACTGATTAATACTTAAATGGAAAATGAATCTATGCCAACACTCCCAAATAATCCAAACCATGTTTTGGTACTCAATTGTGGAAGCTCAAGTCTGAAGTTTGCGATTATTGATGCAAACACAGGAAACGACATTATTTCAGGTTTAGCTGAGCGCCTAGGTGATGATGCTCCCTCAATCAAATATAAGTTTAAGGGAGAAAAAACCACTATCAAGCTTGCTGCTAATCAAGCACATGCTCATGCAATTGATACGCTGGTTGATTTAATAAAAGATCACAACCTAGACGAGCAATTAGTGGCAGTGGGTCATCGTGTAGTTCATGGCGGCGAGCATTTTACCCAATCTGTGTTAATCGACGAAAGCGTCATTGCAGGTATTACCCAAGCAGCCACACTGGCCCCCTTACATGGTCACGCTAATTTACTAGGTATTTCATCAGCACAAGCATCATTTAAAGATTTACCACAAATAGCTGTGTTTGATACCGCATTTCATCAAACTATGGATGAGGTTGCTTACCTTTATGCACTGCCTTATAAGCTTTATAAAGACTTTGGGGTTAGGCGCTATGGGTTTCATGGCACCAGCCATTTTTATGTGGCGGGTCAAACCGCTAAATTGTTGGCGCTCCCTATTGAAGAAAGTAATTTTATTAGTGCCCACTTAGGTAATGGTTGCTCTGTGTGTGCGATTAAAAACGGAAAAAGTGTCGATACCAGTATGGGCTTAACCCCACTTGAAGGACTAGTTATGGGTACGCGTTGTGGCGACATTGACCCAGGCTTATTTAACTTTTTAACTACGCAGCTTGATTACACTGCGCAGCAAATTGATGACCTGCTAAATCAAAAGAGTGGCTTATTAGGAATAAGCGAGTTATCTAACGATTGCCGTACTATTGAAGAGGCTGCCATTGCTGGCAACTCGCAAGCCATGCTGGCACTTAATATGTTTTGCTACCGCTTAGCAAAACAAATAGCCGCCTATATGGTACCGCTACAAAAATTAGATGCACTTATTTTTACCGGTGGGATTGGCGAGAATTCCGATATCATTCGAGAAAAAGTACTCACGCAGTTAGCCTTTTTAGGTATCAATTTAGACCCTCAAGCAAACCTTGATGCACGGTTTGGCCAAGCTGGATTAATTTGTACCACCAATTCAACAAGCAAAGCGGTGGTTATGCCAACCAACGAAGAATGGGTTATTGCACTTGATGCCGCAAACATCAGCAAGGAGTTATAATATGGCTCGTCGTATTATGTTGGTTCCTATCTCTACAGGGGTAGGTTTAACCTCAGTATCAGTTGGTTTAGTAAGAGCGCTGGAACAAAAGACGGTTAAGGTTAATTTTTTTAAACCTATCGCCCAGCCACGTGCAGGTGAAACTGGCCCTGAAAAATCTACTCAAATTGTCACTCAAGGCTCACCAATTAACCCGCCAACACCGTTTGCACTCGATTACGCAGAGCAAATGATTGGCGATGGTAAAGGTGATGATTTATTAGAGGAAATTGTTGAGCGTTTTCAAAGTAAAATAAACGATGATGAAGTGGCCATAATCGAAGGAATGGTGCCTACTCGTCGCCAACCTTATGCGGGTCGCATAAACCGTGAAATTGCACAAACCTTAGGGGCCGATATTGTATTTGTGCTTACTCCTGGAAATTACAGTATTACCCAAATTGAAGATCGCCTTGAAATTGCTGCCGGAAATTACGGTGGCATAGATCACCCTCGTGTGCTGGGTTGTATTTTCAACAAAGTAAATGCCCCTCTAGATGAAGAAGGTCGCGCTCGCGCTGATTTAGTCGATACTTACAAGCCAGAAGCACTTGATAACGAGCTTAATCGCCTAGCCTCTTTACCTATTTTTAGAAAAAATCCTTTTATGTTACTTGGCGCCATTCCGTGGGACTTTGAGCTAGTAGCGCCGCGCGTTAAAGATTTAAGTGCTTATTTAAAAGCCACTATTATTAACGAAGGCGATATGGTGCACCGTCGTCTTAGACGCATTACTTTTTGTGCACGCACAGTATCCAATATTTTAAATTATTTTACCCCAGGTGCATTGCTAGTTACCCCAGGCGATCGCTCAGATATACTGGTAGCAGCCTGTTTGTCTGCTATGAACGGTACCAAACTAGGTGCTATTTTGCTCACCGGTGGCTTTGAGCCTGAACCGCGTATTATGGCGTTGTGCGAACAGGCCATGCAAACGGGGCTGCCTATTTTAGCAACCGAAGGCGATACTTGGCGTACCTCATTATTGCTGCATAACTTTAACCTAGAAGTGCCAAGCGATGATGAACAACGCATTGAAAAGGTAAAAGATCATAATGCAGAATATATAGATTCTGATTGGTTAGACAGCTTAGCTAAAAGTGTGGGGAAAACGCGAAAACTATCCCCCCCTGCTTTTAGATACTTATTAACTGAAAAAGCACGCAAAGCCGATAAAACAATTGTACTACCTGAGGGTAACGAACCTAGAACCATTAAAGCAGCCGCTATTTGTGGTCAGCGCGGCATTGCTAAAACTATTTTATTGGGTGATCGTGATGAAATATTACGTATTGCAGAGCAACAAGGCATTGAGCTCAACGAGCATGTAACCGTAGTTGAACCAAGCAGTATTATAAATGACTACGTGGCACCTATGGTGGAAATCCGTAAAAATAAAGGCCTTACTGACGTAATAGCCAAAGAGCAGCTGCAAGATCACGTGGTACTTGGCACCATGATGCTAGAGCAAGGAAAAGTCGATGGTCTGGTATCGGGTGCGGTAAACACCACTGCCAATACCATTCGCCCACCGTTACAGTTAATTAAAACCGCGCCAGGTTCATCATTAGTGTCATCTGTGTTCTTTATGCTATTGCCTGATCAGGTACTGGTTTATGGTGATTGCGCAATTAATCCCGATCCTAATGCCGAACAACTGGCCGACATTGCAATTCAATCTGCCGACTCAGCAGCGGCATTTGGCATTGAGCCTCGCGTAGCCATGATAAGTTACAGTACGGGTGATTCAGGCAGTGGGGCTGATGTAGAAAAAGTGCGAGCGGCAACTAAGCTTGCCCAGCAAAAGCGCCCTGATCTAATTATAGATGGGCCACTACAGTACGATGCGGCAATTATGGAAAGTGTAGCAATTAAAAAAGCACCAAACAGCCCTGTTGCGGGCAAAGCAACGGTGTTTATATTCCCTGATTTAAATACCGGCAACACCACCTATAAAGCAGTACAGCGAAGCGCTGATTTGATCAGTATTGGTCCTATGTTACAAGGGATGCGTAAACCGGTTAACGACTTAAGCCGTGGCGCATTAGTCGACGACATAGTGTACACCATTGCTTTAACTGCCATTCAAGCAGCACAAGTTGAGGCACTTAATTAACCCCTTTCATTTACATGTGCCTTTTATAGCCTAGCCAATTTTTAATTAATTATTAATAGGTTAGGCTATTTATACCTTACAACCCCCAAGCTTATCCACAGAAATTGTGGACAATTATTTTTTAATTAGTAAAAACTTTAACAACGGCTAAGTTTGAGCCTTTAATTTAGATTCAATACTCTATACTATAAAGCTATTATATTGCTGCTAGCGATGGGTTTTATGTCAAAACAAACACTACAACTACACAGTACTGTTTTATCAATTCATAGTTTAGCGCTTGATGCTGACATTCCCCCTGCACTGTTAAAACAACCATTGTTTTTTATTTCAAAAACGCACGATGAACTGTCGGTTGTCTGCCCTGATGAGTTTATAATTGACAGCCAAGATACAGAGTCAAATTGGCAAGCACTGGAAGTAATTGGCCCCTTAGGGTTTTCGTTAACCGGTATCATGGCAAATATTTCAGGGGTGTTAGCAAGAGCTGGCATATCGATTTTTTCAATTTCAACCTACGACACCGACTATATTTTAGTAAAAAAACAAACGGTCAACAAAGCAATCGCTGCTCTTAAAGCCGATGGCTACAACGTGGTAACTTAATTAATAATGAAATCTGAAGACGTTAGCTATTTAACTAAAAATAAAATTGGCCGAAGCGCAATACAAATAACGAGTCCATTCAGTGGCAAAGTGATGCCAATGGACGCCCACCCTGAAGCTTTTTTCCGCTTTGGAACTTTAGGTCCAGGGATTATTGTCAGTTTATCAAGCCATAAAGTGTTAGCGCCATTTAATGGGACTTTGTTGCAAGTTAAAAGCGGCGGGTGCGAATTTATTCTAAAAGCTAAAAATGGCTTAAAAGTATTAATAAACTTAGCTGTGCCTGATTCTCAAACTCTCACACATACTCATATTGCCCAGCTTAATGGCAGCAAAATAACCAAAGGCCAACGGCTTGCTTATTTTGATTTGCGTGAACTCGATGCGCCTATTTTAGCCAGCCTTATTATTCTCAATGGCCACGATTTAGGCACTTTTCATTATTCTCACCCGCAGGTCAATGCAGGTGTAGATACCTTATTAACTATTATCAAAAAGAAGTAGATTTATGATCACTCTCTATGGCATTAGCAACTGCGACACTATTAAAAAAGCAAAAAAATACTTAAGCGATAATGACATCGCATTCACTTTTCATGACTATCGTAAAGACGGCGTTAATCACAGTATGGTCAGCGATTTTGCAGAGCATATTGACTGGGAGCAACTTGTTAATAAACGTGGTACAACATACAGAGTATTGTCAGATGAGCAAAAGCAAAGTTTAACTAAGCAAACTGCTATCGATTTATTGGTTCAACAACCTGCAATGATTAAACGCCCTGTTCTTATTAATAACGGGCAATACCATTTAGGCTTTAAAGCAGCCCAGTACGATGAGATCTTTAAATAATGACTCACCCAGTAATTACCCTAGCCCAAGCTTTAATTCAGCGTGAATCCGTTACCCCTGAAGATGCAGGCTGTCAACATATGATGAATGAGCGTCTAAGCGCAATTGGCTTTGACATCGAATCGCTGTTTTTTACCGACACCCTCAACACTTGGGCACGAAAAGGGTCGCAATCACCACACTTTTGTTTTGCAGGTCATACCGATGTGGTGCCCACTGGGCCTGAAAAAAATTGGCAGCACCCCCCTTTTGCTGGGCTAATTGAAGACGGGTTATTACATGGCCGTGGCGCAGCCGACATGAAAGGCTCACTGGCAGCCATGGTTGTGGCAACAGAGCGTTTTGTAACCAAGCACCCTGATCATAAAGGCTCTATCTCGTTTTTGATCACCTCAGATGAAGAGGGCCCTTTTATCAACGGCACTACCCGCGTAATAGATACTTTAGAAGAGCGCGGAGAAAAAATTGATATGTGTCTTGTTGGCGAGCCTTCATCGCGCGATGTGCTCGGAGATGTGGTTAAAAACGGTCGTCGTGGTTCACTCACTGGTTTTCTAACCATAGCCGGTGTACAAGGGCATGTGGCTTACCCACATTTAGCACAAAACCCAATTCATTTAGCCACGCCAGCTTTAACTGAGCTAAGCCAAACTGTGTGGGATATGGGTAATGACTTTTTCCCAGCCACCAGCTTTCAAATCTCTAACATTAATGGTGGCACAGGTGCTGGTAATGTGATCCCCGGTGAGCTTGAAGTACAATTTAACTTTAGGTTTAGCACCGAAGTTACTCATCAGCAGCTGCAACAAAAAGTGAACGCGATTTTACAAAAACACAATTTGAATTACGAACTAAATTGGATTGTAAACGGCCTACCGTTTTTAACCGATCACGGTCCGTTAGTTGATGCTACAGTCGCTGCCATTAAATCAGTAACTGGCTTAACCACTAACTTAGAAACAACAGGTGGAACCTCAGATGGCCGCTTTATTGCCCAAACTGGCGCTAAAGTAATCGAGCTGGGGCCACGTAACGCCACAATTCATAAAGTGGATGAGTGTGTCAGTACAGACGACCTAATCGCGCTGGCGGATATTTATGAGCAAATATTAGAACAACTGTTAACTTAATGAATGCAAATAAAGAACTCACACAGTGCATCACCGGCCAAAGTGATGCACACCTAGTTGCTATACAAAACCATTATTTGCATGCCAATATTGTCAACGACTTTATTGCACTGCAATCAGCGGCCGCATCCGCTGGCTTTGATTTATGTATTGCATCAAGCTTTCGGGATTTTAATCGTCAATCGGCTATTTGGAATGCTAAATTTTCAAATAAGCGCGTGGTGTTAAACAAAGCGCAAAAAGCCGTTGAGCTAAATTCACTGAGTGATATTGAAAAATGTACCGCCATTATGCTGTATTCAGCACTGCCTGGAGCAAGTCGCCACCATTTAGGCACTGACTTAGATATTTTTGATAAAAGCGCAGTGAGTGACGATTATGAGTTGCAACTAACCCCCGATGAATATCAGCATGGCGGACCTTTTGCCAAACTAAGTCAATGGCTAGACACTCACCTAGCAGAATTTGGATTTTATCGGCCTTATCAGCACGATTTAGGCGGTGTTGCCCCTGAGCTTTGGCATATTAGCCACATTGCGCAATCAGAGCAGCTTATGAGCCATTTATCACTTGAGGTATTACACAATTGTATTAAAGAGAGTGATTTATTAGGTAAAGACGCTATTTTAACCCACTTACCTGCTTTATATGAGCGCTTTGTGATCAATGTCAGTCCACCAGCTAAGCAGTGTTAGTTAGTTTTTTTGTTTAACGTAAAAACCAATATCGCTAATAAAATGATACTGCTGGAGAGCATAAACTGCAGAGTTAATGTTTCCGATAAAAATACCGCTCCTGCAATAGCCGCCAAAACGGGCACACATAACTGCACTATAGCTGCATGCGTGCTTTTTAATAATGGCATAGCCACATACCAAATACTGTAACCAACACCCGATGCTATCGCACCTGAGCCGATGGCAAGTAACACCCCTTCCATACGAATATTCTTAAGCTGGCTCATGCCCACCACAATCAAAATAGGTAGCACCAATAAGCTGCGAATAAAGTTATAAGTAGTGGCCCTAAGTGGTGACACACACGCTTTGCCTCTAATGCTATAAATTCCCCATGCCACGCCACTTATGCTCATTAATAATGCCGCCATTAAAGGTGGTGCTGTTTGCGAGGGTAGCATTAAGTAAACAAAAGCCACAAACGCCACAATAAATGCAAGCCATTGCACAGCAGATAAGCGCTCTTGTTTATATATACCCCAACTAATCATGGTAAATTGCACCGCAGAAAATAAAATAAGCGCGCCCATGCCGGTATCTAGCTCTATATAGGCAACAGAAAAACACAGCGCGTATATCAGCAAGCTCGCACTGCTTCGCCAACTTCCGGTATCATTAATAACGGGGCTACTTAATTGTGCTTTTTTATTTAACTGCATTGTATAGAGCAGCATAATAATAGCCAAACACACTGCCCCGCTGAGTAGCCGTATAACAGTAAAATTCCACGCATCAATATAACCTTGGGCTAACGCTAAACGACACAATAACGAATTGGCAGCAAAAGCAACTAACGCGATAATAGTAAACAGAGTGGCTTTCAAATGAATTCCTAACCTAAAAAATAGCACCGCTTTAGACACGGTTACGTTAATTATTAACCTTTAGACGTTAACATGATTATTTTTTAATAATAAAGGGTTTTTAATCTATGTTTATACACTACGCTTTTTTACAATCTTTCACACCTACATTTATAAGCCATGTGTTAACCTTACAAAATAGATAAAAGGAGTGCGTGTGCGTCACATTTTAATTTTCAGTTTTTGCTTTATTGTAAGTGGTTGCAGCACTATAGGCTTTAATGACTTGTTTAATGATTATGCCACAAACACCACCCCTGTTAGGCAAGCTATTAGTAATAATAATATTGAAAATGCACGCGCCCTTATAAAAACCAACAGTAAAGCACATAGTAATTATTTACTGAACCAATTAGAGCAAGGCCGTATTGCTGATTTAGCGAATAACCCAGACAGTGCGCAAACATACTTTGAAACTGTCTACCAACAAATGCAAGCTAAGCGCCAAGCAGCCCAAATACAAGTAAGTGCAGGGCTTGAGCAAAGTAATGCGCTGTTAACCAACGACTCAGCGATAGGTTATATCCCCCCTGCTTACGAAATGAGTATGTTGCATAGCTACAAAGCACTTAATTATGTTTATAAACGCGATATTGAGAGCGCGTTAGTTGAAGTACGCCGTGCCAATAAGGTACAAGTTGATGCACTACTTGATAATCAAAGCGAGTTTGATAATGCCATTGCCCAAGCACAGCAACACTACCCAGATATGGATAATTTAATTCGCTCGGTAAAAAATGGCTTTCAAAATGCGTACACGTTTTACTTATCAGGGTTGTTATATGAAACGGCAAAGCAAGGCGATGATGCCTACAGAGACTATAAAAAAGCGCTCGAAATACAACCTAACAATCCGTATTTACAGCAAGATATATTGCGCCTTGCTAAGCAGCAAGGTTTTGCGGATGACTACCAGCAATTTAAGCGACAGTTTGGTGAAGTAAACGCCATAGATAAAAATCAAGGCGAAGTAGTTATATTATTTGAACAAGGCCTGATACCAAAACAGCACGAGTTTAAATTGCGATTGCCTATTTATACTTCGCAGGGAGATGCCCGCTTTTATAGCCTAGCAATGCCCGTTTATATAAATAATGCCTACAGCAGCGCAGTAAATAATATAAAGGTTAATAACCAAGTATTAGCATTAAGTCCGTTAGTGCATTTAGAAGCACTGGCTGCTAAAACCTTAGAGCAGCAAGTAGCTGGGCGTGTTTCAAGGCAAATATTACGTCTTGTCGCTAAAGAAAAAATGCGTGCAGAGCTTGCGCGCAGTGCCGGTGATGTGGGGAACATTTTAGCAAATTTATATAATCTTGCATCTGAGCAAGCAGATACGCGCAGTTGGCTTACCCTGCCTAATCAGATCAGCCTTGCTCGCAGTGCCGTAAAAGCAGGCGAACATACTTTAAATGTTGGCTCACAACCACCAATAAATTTTACCGTTAGTAAGCAAGGGTTAACGTTAATCTACCTAACCTCTGTTAATAACTATTTTAACTCCCATGTAGTGCAACTTTAGGAGCCATCATGAAATACATACTTCCCGTTATTGCGTTAATTATGCTCAGCGCATGTAGCAGCCGACCTGTAACCTCAGGTATTGGGGTTGAGCAAGCTGCCAACGCTTACAAAGAGCAGCTCAACGTTAATAACCCGCAATTAGCTAAAAAGCTTTTAATTAGTGATGTAAAAACGCGTCAAACAAATAACCTGACCGATGTGGTGGTAACTTTAGCGAGTACCTATAAAAAGTCGCAATACTTACAGTATCAATTTAACTGGTTTGATAAAGATGGCTTTGTTATTAAAGGCAACCATTCACCGTGGCAAGCCCTAACATTATTTGGCTTTGCTAAAACTCAGCTTGCAGGGCTAGCGCCTAGCTCTGATGCCGTTACTTTCTCATTAGCGGTAAGAGAAGTATCAACCGACGCACAAGAATTTAAAGATTAAAGGAAATCATGATGATCAATAAACAATTTAAATCACTGTCTAGTTATGCAATTTTAGGCTTAGCGGCACTGACACTTTCAGGCTGTGCCAACAAAGCGGTTGTCAGCTATGGTGATGCCCAAGCCGTAGAAACCACAGATATAAACTTTGGCTCTACTGATTTACAAAAAGTCGCCTCGCAAATGACCGACTCTCTGCTTAGTTCGCCTGTGGTTGGTACTATGACCGCCAATACACGCCCAGTGGTATTTGTAGAGCGTATTAAAAATAAAACCAGTGAACATATAGATACAGAATCAATCACCGACTCAATCTCTACTCAATTACTGCGTAGCGGCAAATTTAGATTTGTTGATATGACCCGTGTAGAAGCAGTTCGTGAGCAAATTACATTTCAAAACGAAGACGCCCTAGTCAACCCAAGTACTGCGGTTGCTTTTGGTAAGCAAATTGGTGCGCAATATATGCTGTACGGTAACCTATCAAGCATTGTTAAATCTAATGCCGATAAAGCCGATGTGTACTACAAATTTACAATGCGTTTAATGGATATGCAAAGCGGCCTGGTTGAATGGGCTGATGAAACTGAAATTCGTAAAACGCGTGAAAAATCAACATTTGGTTGGTAACAATAGGAGCGAACTATGAAAACGCTTAGCTTAATTTTATGCGCTTTATTAGTAATGAGTACCCCAACGTTTGCCAAGTATGAACGCAATAAAGCCGTTCCTGTACAGCAAGTACTATTTGGGAAAGTAAAGTCGGTGCGCACTATTACTGAGCAACAATTAGTACAAGACAAAAGTAACGGCTGGAAAACCTTTGGCGGTGCCTTATTAGGCGGTGTCGTTGGTAACCAGTTTGGCGGCGGCAGTGGTCGTACTGTAGCGACTATTTTAGGATCGGTGATTGGTGGTAACGTTGCCCATAATCAGCAGCAAACACAACGCTATGAACACACACAGCTCGTTGAATTATTGATACAAGTAGAAAGTGGTGAGCAATTTATGGTGGTACAAGACAACGATCCCGCTATGCGTTTTCACCAAGGGGATAATGTTCGCCTTATTTACTTAACTAATAACACGGTACGAGTAGATAGCGCGTATTAAGCTTCTTGCAAGGCGATAGCTGAAAAATAAAAAACCTAACTTAGGTCACTAAGTTAGGTTTTTTTAAAGGTTAATTACCTTTATTTTAAGCTGGTTCTTTTGCCCAAAGCTGCTCATTTTCATGCATTTCATATAAGCCGTGAGCACGATTTATAAGTAAGTTTGCAAAATCGGCTTGGGTTTTATCACGCGCACCCGCGGTAATAATTTGGTCGGCTTTTAGCTGCCACTGCAATGAAAAATAACGCATGGCATCACGTGCATCTTTTGCTGCAGACGCTTCAGCGTGATCAGTTGGTAAACGACCGGTGATCACCCAATAGCTTTTACCGTTTTGCGCTTTAAATTTCCAAAGTGCGCATAAAGGTGCTAAAAAACGGCTTTCTTTTTCAAGCAAGGTTTTAGGCATAATGCCTTTTTCAGCTAAATGTTTTTGCGCATTTTGAAAACATTCGCGCTGCCATTGAATTTCTTGTTGCTGAAGTTCAGCTTGCTGCTCTGGTGTTAATGGTTTTTGTTCTTGTTGCTGCATTTTAATAACCTTTTTACTTCTTTGTTTACACTTTAAGGGCATAACAAATAAGGCGCAAGCATAAATAGCCAGCTTAACACCTTATTCGCAGCTGTTTGCTGGGTTTTTAAACAAAACACACTTACTTTATGTTGTGATCAAACGATCCTACATCACCTGGGAATACAACTGGCGATTCAATACCCTGTTTGTTAACACTAGCAACCCCAAAATAGTAGTTATCAATAACCACATTTTTTAGCGTAAATTCACTGACATTATCGACCCATTGACTGTATTGCCATTGTGGCTCACTGGTGTAGCGCCAGTATATACGATAGCCCGCTACATTTTTATCCTCTGTTGGCTGCCAAGAAAGTGTGGTACTGGCGCGTACGGCACCACTAATTTTCACCTCTTTAGGTGGCGCAGGAGCCCACGCCATGGACGCAAGACTCACCGCATTTAATGAAGTTAACTTTGCTGCGTAATCAAAATCAACCCCATCAATGGTATCACCGTACACTACCCCATTTTCGGTGCGTAGGTCTTGATGTTGACGGTCATAATGCTCGTTAGTCTCCATAATACGCACAGCCGCAAAGCCCGCATCATTGAACGGACGATGATGCCCGCCTCGGGCAAAACGGTCGAGTCTGTATACCAGCATGGTGTCTAGGTTTTCAATATATTTATCAGCAATGGTGTCTATGTAACGTGCTAAATTACGGCTCGCCGAATCAACTTCGCCGCCAGTAAAACGACGAGTACGGGCTTGCTCTTTAGTTTCAACTACGCGCGTGCCTTCAGAAAAAATACGTGCAGTAGTGTTATCGGTTACGCCATTAATGCCGGTAATGTTGCCAATCATGTCGTTATTTAAAACACCATGCACTTGCCAGTTATTTTTTTGCGCATACTCAGTTAAAATTTTACCACCAAATAAACCTTGCTCTTCACCTGAGAGTGCGGCGTATACAACCGAGCCATTAAATTTATATTGCGATAGAACCCGCGCCGCCTCAATCACACCGGCAACCCCTGATGCATTATCGTTTGCCCCGGGCGAATCGCTAGTAAAGTCCATGACATCACTGACACGTGAATCTATATCTCCCGACATCATCACCATACGATTAGGGTCGGTGCTACCGCGCTGAATCGCGATTATATTAACCACTTCTACAGGGTTAGGAATACGCTTTTCTCCCGAAATGGTTTGCTTTACTTCTAGTATTTCTAAACAGCCACCACACTGTGCAGAAATTGCTTCAAATTCTTTTTTTATCCAACGTCTTGCCGCGCCAATACCACGGGTATCCGATTTAGTTTCAGATAAAGTATGGCGAGTACCAAAGTCCACCAGCGTTTGAATATCATCTCCAATACGCTGCGCTGAAATCTGCCCTGCAATTTGGTGCAATGAAGCTTGTTGTGTGGTTTGTGCCGCTACACTATAAAATGACGCGCTACAAACAGATGCAACCGCACTATACTTAATAATCCGAGTAACTAACTTTAAAGGTGAAATTGACATAGCAGTTTAATCCTTATTGTTGATGCTTTTAAAATGACAGCTCTGTAGGTATACAGCAATGCTTTTGAGATAAACGTTAAAAACCTCAGGTTAAATTACATTTAATTAACACGCTCACTTTAGCTACCGCTTGCTCGGTTTTTTCATTTTTACTAGAAAAATAATCACTTATGCTGTTTTGTACGTATATTAAAAAGATAATCACAATTAATCAGCTATCATTTTATATACCCAGTTTAAAAATAATAAGGTGCTGTAAAAATATGAAGAAACACGAAGAATTACCTGAAGATCATGTTGATCCGCTTATGCAACACTTACATCATGCGATTCGCTTTGCTATCAAAATATTAGCGGTACTCATGGTGCTGGTTATTTTTTGGAGTATTGCTGATGTTGTGTATGTTTTATATATGCGATTGAGCTCTCCCCCTTACTTTTTATTAAACATCGAAGACATTCTGCAAACCTTTGGTGCTTTTATGGTGGTGCTTATTGCAGTAGAAATATTTACTAATATTCGTTTATATTTAGGTTCAAGTTCACTACCGGTTGAACTGGTAATTGCCACTGCACTAATGGCCGTTGCCCGTAAAATTATTGTTCTAGATTTAAAATTAGTAACCTCAGAACAAATTGTTGGCCTTGCATTGGTAACGATAGCCTTGGGTATATCTTACTGGCTGGTAAAAAATAAAACCGGTCATACAAAACTTTAAAGCGTTAATTCAACCTAAGATAACGGGTAAACACCTCATTCCCACTGCGTCTTTGTGCTTTACAATGGTATAGTGGGATACCTCTATAAATACTTAATAAGCTTCTAATATGTATCGACTATTTGAACGGATGACTAAACCGTTTCCGGAGCGTTCTCCGTCTCAGCCTCCTAATACCTTATTTGCATTTTGCCGCCATTACACCAAAGGCATGGAACTGTCGTTGGTACTTATGTCTCTCAGTGCCGCATTATTAGCTATTTTAGAAGTGTCTTTATTTAGTTACATGGGACAACTGGTTGACTGGCTTGGCGAGTACACCCCTGAAGAACTTTTTTCGCAGCAACAATCCGAATTAATAAAAATGGGGCTAATGCTCCTAGTAGTGATGCCTGTGGTGGTATTTTTTAGGTCAGCCATTTTACATCAAGCTTTATTAGGCAACTATCCGATGTCGATACGTTGGCTAGCGCACCGTTATTTATTACGCCAAAGTGTTAGCTTTTATCAAAATGAATTTGCCGGACGAATAGCCACTAAAGTGTTACAAACTTCATTGGCTGTGCGTGAGTCAGTCACTAAGTTACTTGATGTATTAATGTACATTGCCGTTTATTTTGGCTCAATGGTGTTTTTAGTGGCCGCCTCAGATTGGCGCTTAATGCTGCCGTTATTAGTGTGGTTAGCATTATATATTTGCGTGCAAATTTACTTTGTACCACGGTTAAAAAGCATTGCTAGCTCACAAGCTGACGCACGCTCAGAAATGACCGGCCGTATTGTTGACAGCTATACCAATATTTCAACCATTAAGCTGTTTTCTTACACTCAACGCGAAGAGCAATACGCTAAACAAAGCATGGATGTATTTTTACAGCCTGTTTATAAACAAATGCGTTTAGTAACCAGCCTTAACGTGGTTATTCAAAGTTTGAACTATTTACTGGTATTTTCGGTGGCAGCGGTGTCTTTGTATTTATGGTCGTTAAGTGCCATTAGTGCGGGGGCTATTGCAGTGGCATTGAGTTTGTCGTTAAGGCTTAATGGTATGGCCCAGTGGATCATGTGGGAAATTAGCAGCTTATTTGAAAACATTGGAACTGTAGCCGATGGTATGCGCACCCTTTCGAACCCGATTGCGGTTGATGACAAGCCAAAAGCCGACAGCCTAAAAGTAACTCAAGGGGCTATCGACTTTAACAATGTACACTTTAATTATGGTAAAGCCGCCAATGAAAATAACCGAGGCCCAGTAATTAACGGTTTAAACTTAAATATTAAACCGGGCGAAAAAATTGGCTTGGTAGGTCGCTCTGGCGCAGGTAAATCGACATTGGTTAACTTGTTGCTACGTTTTTACGATACCGACAAGGGCAGTATTAGTATTGACGACCAAAATATAACCGATGTAAGCCAAGAAAGCTTGCGCCGCTATATCGCTATGGTTACCCAAGACACGTCCTTACTACACCGCTCAGTAAAAGATAACATTTTATACGGCAGGCCCGATGCCACAGAAGCGGAAATGCTCGATGCAACCAAACAAGCCAAAGCGCTCGATTTTATAACCGATTTAGAAGACAGCAAAGGCAATAAAGGCTTTGATGCACAAGTGGGCGAACGAGGGGTAACCCTCTCTGGCGGGCAACGTCAGCGGATTGCTATTGCTCGGGTGTTACTTAAAAATGCGCCTATTCTTATACTTGATGAAGCCACCAGCGCTTTAGACTCAGAGGTAGAAGCAGCTATTCAAGCCAGCTTAGATGATTTAATGACAGGTAAAACAGTCATTGCCATTGCACACCGATTATCAACCATCGCACAAATGGACAGGCTTATTGTGCTTGATGAAGGTGGCGTTGTAGAGCAAGGCAGTCACGATGAGTTAATTGCCCAAGGCGGCATTTACGCTGCACTGTGGGCACATCAAACTGGCGGCTTTATTGGTATTGAATAAAAAAACCATCTCAGAGTAGGTCATCATTTGGCCTGCTCTTGTTTACTAAAATTTAACTTTATTATTGATTTTAAATGCTATTTATAGCCTTTTAGTCGAATTTTATAGCCCACCTATTGCCTCACTGTTTTTATAATGTCACATTCGCGACTGACTTTTTTATCATTCATCAGGCAATTCACCATGTCTTTATTAAGCAAACATAAATACACCCTTTATGGAGTGCTCGCTATTTTACTTTGGAGCAGTTTAACTGCCTTTATTCGAGATTTATCAGAATTATTTAGCCCAATTGGCGGTGCCGCTTTAATTTATAGCGTCAGTGCGATTTTTTTAATGTTAGTCATGGGTGTACCAAAGCTAAGCAATTACCCAAAACGCTATTTAGTCTTTGGTGGCAGCTTATTTGTTATTTACGAAATATGTTTAGCTTTATCCCTCGGCTTTGCAAATAGTCGCCAGCAAGCGTTAGAAATGGCAATTATTAACTACCTTTGGCCAGCGTTAACTATTTTATTATCGATTATTGTTAACCGTACTAAAGTAAGCGTATTAGTCTACCCGAGCATACTGATTGCGTTTTTAGGCGTTGCATGGTGCATTGCAGGTGATAGTGGTTTATCTGTAGGAGTATTAACCGCTAATATAAGTGACAATCCATTACCCTACTCTATGGCGTTTGCAGCGGCGTTTATTTGGGCTGTGTATTGCAGTGTAACGGTTAAACTTAGCGAGGGTAAAAATGCCATTAGTGTATTTTTTGCAGCCACGGCAATCGCTTTATGGATAAGTTACGGACTGAGTAATGAACCCAGCTTTGAGTTTAGCCTATATTCTAGCTTTACCTTAGTATTAGCAGGCGTGGTTATTGGTGGAGGTTACGCATTGTGGAACCAAGCAATCATTGGCGGTAACCTAGTGTTGTTAGGCACCTTGTCTTACTTTATTCCTGTATTGTCTACGCTATTTGCCTCTATTTACTTATCAATATCGCTTACTAGCGCATTTTGGCAAGGCGTAGTATTAGTTACATTAGGCTCATTAATGTGTTTTATTGTGACCCGAAAAACAAAGCCAGCCCAATAAAATATGTAAGCGAAAAGCTAGAGGCTGTCTGCTTTTCGCTTTAATCATTTACTTAACTAGCTAATCGCAATCCTAACAGCACTAACATCACAATGTTTGCAATCACACCGATTAAAAAGAAGTAACTACGCGGGCTGGGGTTTTTCTCGGTGGCTATCGCGTAATACAGTGCCATATGAATTAAACGTGCAATCACATATACCCAAATACAAATTGCAAATATCGAGCTTTGGTAATTCATCACAAAAGCAAATAAAACCGTTCCTATAAACAGTGCACTGTTTTCTAAAGTGTTATGAAAAGTACGATGCGCCCTAAATATAAAGCTCTCATGAGATAGCTCTTTATCAATTTTCCCTGGCACTGCACCGGGTTGTTTAGCCTTACTAAACGTCGCCACGGCCCACTGCACTAAAACCATAATTAAATACAGATAAAATGCTACAAACGCAGAGTGTGCAATATCGGTCATTGTTTAATCCTTTGTGTTGTTATTAGAGTAATTGTTACAGCAACTATTAAGCCAAATTTAACCTACTGATATATTTACAATATTATTTTATAAAAAATACATTTTTTGTAATAGATTCCTGCTTTATATAAAAATTACGATCTTTATGTAAGGTGTACTAAACCAAATCCACATTTAATACTAATTACGTATTTTATAAATTTAACTTGAGCATTTATTCTAATTATTGTTTTATAGGCGTTACTAAAAACGGAACATGGAGTTTGTATGAAAAATAAAATACCCAAATCTTTAGTCGCAGTAGCATTGTTGAACTTTATAGCAGTACCTGCTTTTTCAGCTCAAGATCATATTGAAAATGCAGAAAACGTGGCACAGCAAGCTCAATACAAAAACGTAACAACTATTAAGCGTAATTTCGCAAAGCAAGTAGCGCTTAATTACAACCTAGTTAATTCTGATATAAAGCAAACACTAAACCAATATAACTTAGTTTTAAATGCTGATCAGTTATCAACTGTAGCACGGCATACAAAGCGTAATATAAGTCAGGCAAATAGCGCATTACAACAACTCAAAGGCTTACCAAACAATACAGGAAGCTTGTTACAAGTTCGTTTGGCAAGTGAGTCCATGCTTACTGATTGGCAACAAGGTGAAAACCCTTTATTCGCATTTGCACCCGCTGGTGACGATAGCCAATGGAGCGAGATTGAAGCGTTCGATCAGTTTGGTGACATTCATTACTTGAGTGTTGACCAAATGCCAACCCAACCTGTTTTTATTGTCGAGCTAGATCAACAAAAAGTACAGGATGCGGGTATTGCAGTAATGAAAAGCATTTTATCTGCTAATAAGCTCAGCAAAAACATGGTTAGCCCACAAAATCAATTAAGTAATGAGCAGCCATTACAAACTAGCGTGCTGAAAAAAATACACTTAGAGGATGATAAAGAGCCTTGGATTTCAGGAAAAGCAGAGGTTTATGCCATTGTAACGGGGATCGATCCTAGTAGGGATGAACCAATATTAGATATTGTTGATTTACCTTATTTAGATCATGACCAAACCAATTACAGCCCAAATCAGGTTCTAATTCATTGGCAACGCTATCGTTGGCAGGCAGTTGATTTGCTTTTAATGGAGCAAGATGACAACACAAATTATAAAACCTTAGCAATGAAGTTATTAGAAATATCAGAGCAAGTAATGGCAAGCATCCCTGATTTACAAGCACAGGGCTATACTATTATTCCTAAACTCACTAATGAGTTACTTAAAGCAATGCCTGATGAATGGTTTACCAATAATGATGATTATGTCGATGTTTTTTACACGCTGTTCGAAAACAAAGAGTATCAAGGTTATAAAGGCGCAAGTAGTAATGCCACCATTACCTTATCACCTTTAGAAATTAACCCTCGTCAGTAAATATCGACTCGCCACTGTTTGGCTTGGTAACTAAACAGTGGTGAGTTAATCATTACTCCCTCAGTTTAAGCGTGATACAAACTACACCGTGATCGGTACTCAAATCGTCGCGCTCAAATTGTGGGTTAATTAAATGACGATCGTAAGTATGATAATCGCTTACTTCAAAAAAGCTGTCGTCATAGCCAGAATCAAACTCACAAGATAGCAAAATATAATCAAGCACAGAGCTGCTTGCGCCAAAGTAATGTGTTGCTTTTCGTAGTGGTTTTAAACCTTGGCTATCTACATCGGTAACACCTTTTATTGGCTCACTAGCTACTTCATCAGGCTCGCAATCATCGTTTAACTTTGTAAATAACTGCCACGCATCGTTAAGACAATATTTTGCAAGGTAGGTTTTACTATCAAACGTGGGGGCAAAACGCAGTGTATTGGTTAATAAATGGCTTAAAACGCCATCAGCTAGGTCGTTATTAAAATCTCCCATTAATACCATAGGCTGTTGCGTGGCTTCACGACGACTTATCATTTCAATCATCAGTAACGTTGCTTCACTACCGCGCTGAATAGTAGAGCCCCAACCACCCGCTACATTCGCTTTTAAAATTTCGATAATGTTTTTTTCAGCTGGAAGTTCTTTATTATTTTCATCAATCTCAATTAATGGCCGTTTAGATTTAAAATGCACCACATAACAATCGGTATTGCCGATATGCGGCAAACTTATTGTGGCTCTAAGTACTTTACGGCTAAAGGCAAAATCTTCAGTTAAACCTAGGGTATTAGCAAGCTCATGATCATGTTTCACGCTTGCTACTTCAACAATAGGGTATTTTGTGGCTATTGCTACAACGGGGCGTTTATAAATAAAATCATCTATTACCTGTGGCTCATCTACCACAGCAAAGTACGCATAACCTTGCTGCTTTAGTAACTCTTTAAGCGACTCAATGCTAAACACTTCCTGAAAACCGATTACATCAGGCTGATGCTCGGTTAAATAATCAATAATCCAGCGCTGTTTTTTAGCCCATTGCTCTGCGGTATATATTCGCTCAAACTCATAATAAGCATTAGGTGGCTCAAGATAATTAAACAGGTTAAATGTGGCTATTTTTAATGTTGAATTGGTTATCATCATCTCAGGGGATTGTTTTGAGTTATCAGTTAAAGGTGATGTATTACAGTCACTAATAATGGTCGCCTTTGAAAGTTTATATTGTATGCTATTGTCAACATCATATAAGATTTTTGCTGAGTGCCAAAGCTTGATAATAATTAACACTCATTAAATCGTGCAAAACTTAAGCAAACGCACCGTATCCCCTTTAAATTTATATACAAGTTGGTATGCTACGCGACCTTTTTTAACATATGGTTAGCAAAAAAGGCAAAGCCAAGGGGCGGCTATCGCTGCAAGGCACTTACTATAAGTGGCAGCAATATTACAGGCATCACGTTAAAAACGTTAGGTGTAACTTTAAATAGCAATATACAAAAGCACTATTAAGGTCAAACTATGCGATTAGGACCAGGACTACTCGTCACCGCTGCCTTCATTGGACCAGGGACTATTACCACCGCGAGCGTAGCGGGTGCAAACTTTGGTTTTGCACTAATATGGACATTACTATTTTCAGTAATTGCCACCATATTATTACAATCTATGGCGGCGCGCCTTGGCGTAGCCACCGGGCAAGACTTAGCACAAGCACTAAGAGCCCACATTGAAACTCCCCTATTTAAATCTCTCGCTATATTTTTAGTGATCAGCGCCATTGGTGTTGGCAGTGCCGCCTACGAGGCTGGTAATTTAAGCGGTGCCAGCATGGGGTTAATTGAAATATTTCCTCAGGTAAATGCCCAACTTTGGACGCCACTCATTGCATTTTTAAGTGCGGTTTTACTTTACAGCGGTAAACACAAAGTTGTTGAAAACGCGCTTATATTATTAGTAATTTTAATGAGCCTAGTGTTTATCTCTACGCTTGTTATGGCAGCTCCCTCGCTTAGTGATGTGTTAGCAGGCTTTATTCCTAGCATGCCAGAGGGCTCACTCACCACAGTCTTAGCATTGGTAGGCACTACCATAGTGCCATACAACTTATTTTTGCATTCGGGTGTACTGGCTGCTCGCCACGACAGCGAAAGTGACAAACAAAAAGTAATTAAAGAAACCAACATCGATACCGGTGTGTCTATCACCTTAGGTGGCGTGATCACGCTAGCTATTTTATCAACCGCGTCAGTGGCATTTTATGGCACAGATGCAGGGCAAATTAGCGCTGCTAATATGGCGGTGCAGCTTGAACCCTTACTAGGTGATGCCGCCCATTACTTTTTTGCTATTGGTTTATTTGCCGCAGGCTTAACAAGCGCAATCACTGCCCCCCTTGCCGGTGCCTACGCAGTGTGTGGCATGTTAGGTTGGTCAAATAAAATGGATAACACTCGCTTTAAAAGCGTTGCCATTGTTATTTTATTATTTGGTGCGGCGGTGGCCTCACTGGGTTTAGACCCTGTTGCCGTGATAATTTTTGCCCAAGCCGCTAATGGCTTATTACTGCCTATTGTAACCACCTACCTAGTGTGGCTGGTTAACCAAAAAACAGTAATGGGCAAATACACCAACTCACTGCTGGTAAATCTATTTACTTTACCGGTGTTAGTGCTTATTTTTGGCTTAAGTGGTTATAAACTTTTTAGTTTGATTTTTTGATATCACTACGCGATTCATACACAAAAGCCGCTGCATCATGTGCAGCGGCTTTTTTAATTGCAGACCAATACTCACTTAAAAACCGTGATGCTCTGCCTTGTACTTATTTGTCTTAATGAGTTTTGCAAATACATAACCCCCTACTGCACCAGCAAGTAATTGCGCATAAAAACCCCAGCCTCTTGCGCCTGCAATAATAGTAATATTCATAATTGACTCAATAGCAATTAACGCCGTTGCAAACGCTACCACACCCGCAATTACAAATAATTGTACCCCCTGATTTTTAAGCTTTTTCGCAATAAACCAAGTCACTAAAAATGCAATACTCAATGCAATGGCTATAATAGCGCCGTAAGTGGGTAGTAATCCGAGCCAATCTTCAAAGGTTAAATTAACACGATCATTAAAGCCCACCACTACACCTACATTAACTAATTGATTGACAACGTATTGGCTATGAAACAAGCTAGCAAGAGTGAATGTAAGTAACCAAGAAACTAAAAATGAAGGGAGTGTACGTGTTAAAAACTGCATGGTTATCTCAACTTAAAATGAAACTTTTTCCTTACACTAGCAAAGGCTTGCAGGGTAAACAATCTCTACGTTGTATTACGCTACTCTCGCTTTTAACGTTTTCTTGTAACGTCAGTGCCGAGCTCCCAAAACAGCAATACACTACCAGCACCTTAGCAACAGATCTCAATTCACCATGGAGCATGGTTAAGCTCCCAAACAATACGTGGTTAGTTACAGAGCGTGATGGCCATGTTGTCATCATTAAAAACAACCAACAAAGCCGAGTTAAAATAAACTTCGAGGGCTTATACGTTGCAGGGCAAGGCGGTTTACTCGACATAGTGCTTTCGCCCAATTACAGTGAATCAAAAGAAATAATATTCACTTATGCCCAAGGTGAGCTTGATGCAAACAGACTCGTTATTGCCAAAGCTAAGTTTGATGGCGAGCAGTTTTCAGTACCAAAAGTTATTTATAAAGTTGCCACCGATAAGGGCACACCGCAGCATTACTCTGGCCGCGCGCTTGTACTGCCCGATAACAGCTTACTGTTTTCAAGTGGTGATGGCTTTGACTACCGCGAGCAAGCACAAGTTATAACCAGCCAATTAGGTAAAGTGCTACGAATTAATTTAAATGGCACTATTCCAACCGATAACCCGTTTATTAAACATAAAAACGCTAACGCGCATGCCATTTATTCACTTGGCCATCGGAACCTACAAGGTTTAGTATACGATGATGATACCAAGCAAATTATTAGTCACGAACACGGCCCCGCAGGCGGCGACGAGCTCAACTATTTAACAGCTGGCACCAATTACGGCTGGCCGGTAATCACTAACGGCGACGATTATTCACAAGCACGTATTTCCCCCTTTAGAGACTACCCCGGAATGGCTAAACCAACCGTAGATTGGACGCCTTCAATTGCGCCATCAGGCATGGCATATTATGGTTCTATGCATACAGCCTTCCCTTCACTGCAACGTCACGTGCTTATTACTACATTAGTCGATAAAAAGCTCTACAGTGTTAATTTAGCAGATGGTGAATACACCCAGTCGCATATTTTCCCAGAGGCTACAGGTAGGCTTAGAGATGTGTTTGTTACTGCTGAAGGTAATGTAGCGATATTAACGGATGGCAAAGAGGCAAAGCTGATGCTGGTAACGCCAAACTAGTCATTTATTTTAACGTATGAAAATCAAAAAATGACTGAGTTATTTGAATTGGTTGTTCTAATTGCGGGTAATGGCCTACCCCTTCTAGTTCAATAATATCTGGATTAATGATTAATTCGCGATAGCGTTTAACCATGTGGCGACCCGAAACGGGGTCGTCCATACCGCAAATTAAACGCATGGGTATTTCAGCGTGCTGTAAAGCGCCAACCCAACGAGCACGATGTAATTTACGCTCTGTGATGTAATAAATCAGTTTTGCCATTACTGGTTTACCCTGTTTGTATTCAATTAACTGCCACAATTCGTTTAGCTCTTTTTCAGCAAGTGGTATAGAACATATATTGTCAAAATTACGCTTAAAACTTTTATAGTTCGCAAGTTGCGACACAAATCCGCCAAGTGGACTAAGTAGCAGCTTTTGCAGTAATACCGGTTTATGTGTTTCAGGGAATAGCCCGCCGTTGAGAAAGCAGACGCTTTTTATTTTTATGGCATGTGGCTCATTTAAGTTGCTTCGAGCAAGTAGTTCCTGCGCTACCGTATCACCATAATCGTGGCTTAAAATATGCGCTGCTTTTACATTGAAAAGCTGTAAAAAATGAGTCAGTAAATCCGCTTGCATGCTAATGGTGTAACGACTATTTTTTGGTTTATCACTAAAACCAAAGCCCAGCATATCGAGGGTAAACACCTTAAAGTGCTGAGTTAGCGCAGACCATTGATTATGCCAATCCCAACTTGCAGTTGGATAACCATGAATCAGCAATAAACACGGCGTGCCCTCTTTCCCTTGCACATGATATGCAATGTCATGACCTTGAAATTGAAACGTCAATTGGCTCTTATGCCACGAAGCTAATGAGTCAGTGATTATTGTAGTGTTACTAATGACATTCATGACAATTTTGCTACTTTTATAGGGTTATAAACACATAAACTAAGTAACTACTTTAATTAACTTCTTAACTTGTGTCATCTAAATTAGAACTCTGGCCTTCGGCTTAACCAACCTACCTTTTAACGTAGGTCGGATAAGTGGCGAAGCCACGCCATCCGACAAAAATGATAAATTTACTTGAGACAACCCGACTTATCACGCTGTGCTTAATATGCAAAATAGCGGCTTAAATAAGTCGCTTTAATTACTCACAACCTGCTAACGGCTCTCTAATTGTCAGTGTATCAGTACCAAAGTCTAACAAAGCTTGGTATTTTCTAAAAAATGGAGAGCCTAATAATCCATGTATTATATTGTCACCACCAGCGGGTTGAACATGGTCTAGGTTTAGTGAAACAAACTCTGTACTTTCATACAAATGCCCTGCTAATTCAAATTTTAAAACGTCTATTAAGCCCATTTCGTGGTCGGCTGTACCTAAACCTGCGGCATTTTCTTCACTTAGTTTCTCTTGTATTCCAAGCTTTTCAATACATGCCCTATCTAAAACAGATGCACCCGCCGCTGTATCTAAAATTAAATTTACTTTATGTCCGTTTATTTTAGCTTGTATTATTTGATGACCTGTTTCTGTTACATCAAATTTCAAACTTGTGGTTTTGACTAATTCCATGAATGTTCCTTATTCTATATTTAGGTTGATTAATAGACACTATATTACAAACACTTATGAAAACAACCCACCTTATAAATAAGTAAACAAGTGGCGTTTCACTAACGCCTATATCGTAATTAAATATGCTGAAAATAACTCCCCCCAAACGCACAAAACTTATGTTGGCAAAGCAAAATTAATTCACAAAGAGGATAACAGGCGCTGTGCTTTTAGAGGAAAATAGCGGCTTGAATTAAGCCGCTTTGAGAAATTTAAGTGATGATGTCTGAAGTCAAGATTTGATCTCTTTGGTTTTTTAAGCGCCTTGTTAGATCTTTTCACCATTATATGCTGCTAAAATCTGATCAGTCATTGCTCTTGATTTAAGTGATTGCTTATCCTCAACATTTGCACCTGAACGATCTACGATTGCTACAGCTATTTGAAATAACTCAGTATATTTTCTTTCATCATTAAGCTTATCTATTATTGGATTACAATAACGCTCGCTTTTCTTCTGGCTATTTAATGGAGGGAAATCATCACTTGTAGCGATTAAAGGCACTAGCATTAACAGGTAGAATCTAATCTTTTTATATTTTTTATCAATAATCCCTGAGTTAAACAGTGAATCTAACCTATAAAAAGCTAAGCCCGACATATAGTATGGTGAAAACTGGTGGTCAGCTTCAAATAACTTTGAGCCAGGATTACCCATAGTTTTAACTAAGGTTCCTAAATAAGTAGTTACCATATGTGGGTTTTTACTAAACATTGATGAGAACGTTTTGATTTGATTAGCTATTGTAATAATCTTTCTTTTAATAACATTTCTATCAGAGTTGTATTCTTTAGCTCTTCTTTCGTAATACAGTCTCCCATCGCCAGTAATAGAAGCATAATAGTGTTGTAAGTTTTTTTGAAAATCTGACATCGCAGCTAATTGTTCTTTCTTTATCGCCGTTTGGTTGTTTGTCGAAACAGTTATCTGAGACTTAATGTCCTCATTATTGGTGACTATTAACCTTAAAGGTACATTGATATCATCAATGCCATCGTTATTCCTATTCTCATATAATACGTTACTAGTCTGACAACCATTTACAATTTGATAATCAGAAACAGTAATACTATTAGCAGATGTTTTAACTGAATCAGCCACAATAGTTACACCATTGTTTAAAACACTGAATAGTTCAGGTGTCCCATTATTTAATGTTTCATTAATATTACTATTAACTAAGTTCGCAACACCTTGAAAGTCTCTAACATTATCATCAAAGATGCTTTGTAGGTTTCCGTTGTCATCAATAAGTAACTTCCTCAACTCAGAAAATGGCAGTACACCATAAAATGACTGATCGATGCCCTCTATTTCAGGTAGTGTAATCTTATTGGCGAAAGTAAATTTTGAAGTAATTGGATTTTTAGTTTTCCTATATAATTTACCAAGATCATTCGCACCAATTACTTTTGGTTCAACCCTTTCGAAAAGGTTATAGCTCTCTAACTCTCTCTTTGAAGCATCTATTACAGCTAAAATGTTTTGATCTTCATTAACAACACCTGTAGTAACGTAGAACGTTTTACATATAGGGTTATCTTTAAAATCAGATGCCTGATCGAGAATATATTCAGATAACTCAGAATATTTTTTGATATCGTCGTTTCTAGCTAATTTAGGTTCTTCGGAAAAGAAATCACTTACACCAAAATAAAATCCATGCATTTCTTTAGTATCGAAACTTGAAGATGTTTTTGTCTGAATAAATAGGTATGTGACATCAAGAAAACCATTAGACTCAAGTAAGTGATCGACTTCGTCTGTATCTTCAACTAAATGACCATTTACAATAATAGCTAAGCCATCTATTCCTGTATCTGCACCTGCACCTACTGTTATTGTCTTAGCGTCGAATGTTTTATTATATTCATTTGACAATATTGAATAATTACAAAATAGTTCAAAATCGCTTGCTTCATCACTTTCCTGCATTTCTTGAGCTTGAAGAAAGTCCTGTAATAATTTTTTAGTTATTCTATCCATTTTATTTTTTACTACTCCATTATTGTCAATAAAAACCTAACAACTTTGTATCCGACATTTGTCGCTTTATAAACCGAAAAATGTCTAAATATTACAATTAATCTAATGTAACCAGCGAATAAGCACATGTAAACAATTAGTTACCTCTCACCTAAATTTACTGGATGCAGAAAAACACCAAAATGGTAGAGAACAGTAATATTGAACAAAAAATGTTGCGCGAATAAACAATAGAGGCAGGTTTATTATTTTTACTGACAAGTAGCGTAACTTAGACTTTTACTTTCGCCTTGAGCCTTTCTCCTTTTACCTTTTACCTTTACCCACAAAAAAACCGCTGTTCAT
The DNA here is from genome assembly GCF_057552415.1 of Pseudoalteromonas sp. NH0006-26. The sequence continues at coordinate 211,291 of NZ_BAAJMJ010000005.1, read as the reverse complement.
AACAAACAGCGGCTTTCTTTATTAAAGCTAAAAACTGACAGCTTATAGCTGACAACTAAAACGTTACGCTTTACCAATCACTTCCAGTCCACCCATGTATGGGCGTAATACTTCTGGTACTACTACTGAGCCGTCGGCTTGTTGGTAGTTTTCTAGTATCGCAACTAGTGTACGCCCTACCGCTAAACCTGAACCGTTTAGTGTGTGTAAAAGCTCTGGTTTTTTAGCGCCTTCACGACGAAAACGAGCTTGCATACGGCGTGCTTGGAAATCAACCATGTTTGAACATGATGAAATTTCGCGGTACGTGTCTTGCGCTGGTAACCATACTTCTAAATCGTATGTTTTAGCTGCACCAAAGCCCATGTCGCCCATACATAAAATTACTTTGCGGTATGGTAATTCCAGCGCTTGAAGTATTTGTTCAGCATGGCCTGTTAGCTCTTCGAGTGCTTGCATTGAATCTTCTGGTTTTACAAGTTGTACTAGTTCAACTTTATCAAACTGATGCTGACGGATTAAACCGCGTGTATCGCGACCGTAGCTGCCTGCTTCACTTCTAAAACATGGCGTGTGCGCTGTTAAGCGAATTGGTAAATCGCTTTCTTCGTAAATTTCATCACGTGCGCTGTTTGTAAGCGGTACTTCTGCCGTAGGAATAAGGCTAAAGCCAGCTTGCTGCTCGCCATCATCATTCACTAGGCCTAATGTGTGGAATAAATCGCCGGCAAACTTAGGTAATTGGCTGGTGCCGTAAAGACTTGCACTATTAACTAAGTACGGTACATACATTTCTGTGTAGCCGTTTGTGTCTGTGTGGGTATCTAGCATGTATTGGGTAAGTGCTCGGTGCATACGTGCAACTTGGCCGCGCATTACGGTAAAACGTGCGCCACTAATTTTAACGCCCATTTCAAAGTCTAAGCCGTTTAGGTCTTGCCCTACGTCAACGTGGTCTTTAACTTCGAAATCGTATTTTTTAGGGGTGCCCCACGTTAAAATTTCTACGTTGTCGTCTTCGTCAGCGCCTTCTGGTACCGACTCATCCGGTAAATTTGGAATTGCTAAGGCAATTTGTTTAATTGCTTCTAACACTTCATCTTGTTCAGCTTTAGCTGCGTCTAATTCGCTGCCTAAGTTAGCAACTGCGTCTAGCAATGGCTGCGCATCTTCGCCTTTTGCTTTTGCTTGACCAATGGCTTTAGCACTGGCGTTACGTTGACTTTGAAGTTCTTGCGTTTTTACTTGTAATGTTTTGCGTTTTTCTTCAAGTTCAGTCACTACCGCTACATCTAGCTCATAACCACGTGCGGCTAAACGTGCTGCAGTTTGTTCGACATCTTGACGTAAATATTTAGAATCTAACATGTTAGTTTTTTAACCTTTTTGCATTACTAGCTGAAGGCCCAGCCAAGCCATAAAAATACACACCATCACGTTTAAGATGATATTGAGGGCCATTTTAATAAAGTGACCTTGTTGTAATAACAACAACGAATCCATTGAGAATGTTGAAAAGGTGGTTAACGCACCTAAAAAGCCAATTCCGATGAGGGTTTTAGCGGGACTCACGGCAATAACCTGCTTATCTATTAAACCGTACAAAATGCCCATCAACAATGAACCCAGAATATTAACCGTCAACGTGCCAAAAGGGAATCCCCTACCGAGGAGTTTTAGCATGGTTTCGTTAATAAAAAACCGTAAACAGGCTCCTGACGCTCCGCCAAGAGCGATCATCATGTAAAGTTTAATCATGCTCATAACGTTTTACTGGGCTTTGTGCGTCGCGCTCTTTTAAATAATCGAGCTTTTGTTTAATTTTTTGCTCAAGTCCACGATCACTTGGCTGGTAATATTGTTTGCCATCCATTTCTGGCGGTAGGTATTTTTCGCCAGCAGCAAATGCGCCTTCTTCGTTATGCGCATAACGATACTCTGCGCCATACCCTAAGTCTTTCATTAAATTGGTGGGAGCATTGCGTAAATGCTCTGGCACCGGGTAGCTTGGTTGATTTTTAGCATCGTCTTTGGCTTGGTTAAACGCCATATAAACCGCATTGCTTTTAGGCGCGCTGGCTAAGTATAAGGTGGCTTGTGCAATTGCGCGTTCACCTTCGCTTGGGCCAACTCGTTGGAATATATCCCATGCGTTTAAAGCCACTTCCATCGCTCGCGGATCGGCGTTGCCTATGTCTTCTGTGGCAATTGCTAATAAACGTCTTGCAACGTAAAGCGGGTCGCCGCCACCGGCTAATATTCGGCAGTACCAATAAAGCGCGCCATCGGGCGAACTGCCTCGCACTGATTTATGAAACGCCGAAATTAAATCGTAAAATTCATCGCCGCCTTTATCATACTTGGCTAAATGCGTAGGGAGTACTTGGCTGAGTACCTGTTCGTCAACATGAAATTGGCCGTTTTGCTCAGTGGTTAAATCGACTGCTTGTTCGAGTAAATTAAGTACTTTACGAGCATCGCCACCACTTGCTTGGCATAGCGCCTGTTTGGCGTTATCTGCAATCACGATATGTTTTTGGCTTAATTGCTCGTCCTGCTTAAGTGCACGCTCTATTACCGTGTATAAATCGCTTTCCTGCAAAGATTTTAAAACATACACCCTTGCACGAGACAAAATCGCATTATTAAGCGCAAACGAGGGGTTTTCGGTGGTGGCACCAACAAATATAAAAGTGCCATCTTCAATATGCGGTAAAAACGCATCTTGCTGAGATTTATTAAAGCGGTGTACTTCATCAACAAACATTAAAGTGCGCTGACCACGGCTTTGTAGGTTATCGCGAGCTTGGGTTACGCTATCGCGTATATCTTTCACCCCAGCGGTTACCGCCGACATTTGAATTAGTTCAGCGTCGGCATGGTTGGCAATAATTTGCGCCAGCGTAGTTTTACCTACCCCTGGGGGGCCCCATAAAATTAAGCTATGGCAGCGCCCTGCAACAATGGCTTGATGCAGCGGTTTGTCGCTACTTAGTAAATGTTGCTGCCCTATGTAATCGTTAAGCGATAAAGGGCGCATACGCGCAGCGAGTGGGCGCACATCGGGCCCAAAGTTAAAACCTAAATTACTCACCGTTACTCTGATCGTCTATTTCTACACCCGCTGGCGGGGTAAATTCAAAAGTTGTTTTATCAAGCTCAGTATTAACCTGTGCATTGCTAAATGTAAACGCAGATAGCTGGCCTGAGTTATCTTTAACCACCAGTTTTGCAAGCCCCTGCTCGTTATCAGCAAAAGTAATATCAAGCTGCTCTACTTGGCTTTCAACGCCTTTATTTGGGGTAATGCTAAAGCCTAAGTTAGTAGCGAGCACGCTGTATTTTTCCCATTGCGCAGGGTCTTTAGAGGTGAGCAATATAAACGGTGTAGAGTCAATTAAACCGCTGGTTTTCATAATAGTTACTTGCTCAGCAAAGCTATCAAAGTAATAGGTTTTATCACCGTTTGACACAAATAAGGTGTCGTCTGGGTTAGTTTGCTGCCAGCGGATCATTAAAGGCTGTTGCAGCGCAATATTACCTTGACCTTGCATTACCAGTTGGCCTTCACCGTCGGTTACGTTTTGTTTAAATTGTGCTTTAAAGCTTTTTAAGGTCGATAACTTGTCTTGTAATGCTTGGCTGTCGTCAGCAAAGCTGGGCATCGTCATTAAACTGCCCAATACCAATAATAAACTGTTTAATTTTTTCATTAATTTGCTCCATTAGGTACTAATACATCGCGCGCGCCGTTGTGTCCTGGTGCACTCACGATACCTGATGTTTCCATTTGTTCTACTAATCGTGCAGCACGGTTATAGCCTACACGTAATTTACGTTGCACTGATGATACCGATACTTTACCGGTTTCTATTACAAAGGCGACCGCTTCGTCGTATAACGGATCTGACTCTTCATCGCCATTTTCACTGGCTTCCCCTGGTAATAGAATATCTTCCGTGGCATCGCCATTTAAAATCTCGTCTATGTAATTTGGTTTAGCACGGGCTTTCCAATCGTTTACCACAGCATGTACTTCATGGTCGTCTACAAACGCGCCATGCACACGCTCAGGTACACTGGTACCTGGCGGTAAATAAAGCATGTCACCCATGCCTAATAAATTTTCTGCGCCTTGTTGATCAAGTATGGTGCGCGAGTCTATTTTACTTGATACCTGAAACGCCATACGTGTAGGTATATTCGCTTTAATTAAACCGGTTATTACATCAACCGACGGACGCTGCGTTGCCAAAATTAAATGGATACCCGCAGCACGCGCTTTTTGCGCTATACGGGCAATTAACTCTTCAACTTTTTTACCTACAATCATCATCATGTCGGCAAATTCGTCAATAACCACCACTATGCTAGGTAACTTATCTAGCTCATCAGGGCCCTCTTTCATACCATCGGTGTCTTTAAATAATGGATCCATAATTGGGTAGCCCGCTTCTTTGGCTTCCATTACTTTTTGGTTGTACCCTTTTAAGTTACGCACACCCAAAGCCGACATCAGCTTATAGCGGCGTTCCATTTCACCTACACACCAACGCAGCGCGTTGGCGGCTTCTTTCATGTCGGTGACAACTTCACACAATAAATGCGGAATGCCTTCGTATACTGAAAGCTCAAGCATTTTCGGGTCAATCATGATCATACGAACATCTTCAGGGCCCGATTTATACAGTAAGCTTAATATCATTACATTAACGCCCACTGACTTACCTGAACCTGTTGTACCGGCCACTAATAAATGTGGCATTTTACCTAAGTCGGCACACACAGGTTGCCCTGCAATGTCTTTACCTAGCACCATGGTTAACGGCGATGGGTTTTGCTCAAACTTAGGTGCGTTTATCACTTCTGACAAACGTACAATTTCACGGTATTTATTAGGCAGCTCAATACCGATATAGGTTTTACCCGGAATAACTTCAACCACTCGCACACTAATTGCCGATAGCGAGCGGGCTAAATCTTTTGACAGCCCAGTAATTTTAGACACTTTAATACCCGGTGCTAAATCAAGCTCAAAACGAGTAACAACGGGCCCGGGGTAAACTCCAACCACAGTGGCTTGTACGTTAAAATCGAGTAGTTTTGTTTCTACAAGGCGCGATACGCTATCGAGCTCTTCTTGCGAAATTGGGTTTTTTGCTTTGTCGGGTCTGTCGAGTAAATCCAATGATGGCAATGGCCCCGGAGGTGGCTCTTGCTCTAATAATTGCTCAAACTTCTCTTTGGCAGTTGGCGGCGGTTGAAATCCTGATTTAGGCTTGTTAATTGGCCTTGCTGGTGAAACCACGGTTGTAGCTGGTTTTTCAGGTTCAACCACTGGGCTTTGATCGAGCGCATTAAGTGCTGCTTCTGTGTCCATAGGTTCATCGTCTATGGCGCTAAAACTAATTTCTTGATCGAGTATTTGGTCAAGCTCGTCAAACGGCATAAACTCGTCGTCTTGCGGCGCGTTTACTTTAGTTGTTGGTTTGTCGAGTGCTTTTGGTTTGTCTGCTGTTTTATTAGCAAGCTCAGGTTCTTGTTGGCGTGTGTCGTCTTCAAAATAGGCATCGGGTTGCTCGTCTTGAACTTTACCTGCAATGCGTTCACGCTGCATCCAGCCTCGGGCATAGGTTACCAAAAAGCGGTATAATCTAACAATTAAGTCACCCAAGTAATCAACAAATTGTACCCACGACACACCCGTTAATAAGGTTAATCCTGCAAAAAAGAAACACAGCAGTAAAATAGAGGTGCCGGTAAAATTAAACGCAGGCATCATCGCCGATGCAATCACATCGCCCACTACCCCACCGGATGAAAAATTATAAATATCGTCAAAATTAATACTGCTGATAGCAGTTGCTGAGGTAATAAACAGCGCAAAGCCAATAATGCGTAATCCAAGTGTGGTGTAATCAAGTTGTAAAATACGGTGTGGCTGCTTAAATACCAGGTAACCTAGCAGCTGAATAGCCGCTGGTACAAAATAGGCAAGCCAACCAAAAGTGAGCAATAGTATGTCGGCCACCCACGCGCCCGCTGTACCCGTTATATTTTGTACATTGGTAAATTCACCGGTTTGCGACCAAGCAGGATCGGCAGGATGAAAACTAATTAAAGCACATAAAATAAATACCGCTGCAAAGGTGCTGACGATGAGCCCCGTTTCTAATAGTCTTTGTACACCGTTTAGGCGCATAATTACCTATCCCTCATTATTATTTTTTACACTCACTTGGCAATAGAATACCTTAGCAGGAAATGTATTTTGATGCACTTTATCTTAACCATGATGGCCTGATTATGAACAAGTTTTTATTATTTAATCGGCTTTTTCTTAAGCCAAGCAAAATTGACTGCGACAATAAAAGTATTTTAAAGGCTGTTACTCTATCATTAAGCAACAAAAGGACGAATAACAACGCCCTCTTCACCCTTTACTTCTTCCATGACTACATAGGTGCGGCTTTCACTAACATTGGGCAGCTTTAATAATATATCACCGAGCACGCCGCGGTATTCTGACATATCGTTAACCCGGGTTTTTAATAAAAAGTCGAAATTACCTGATACCAAATGACATTCTATAATTTCTTCATGCTTTCTAACAGCAGCACTAAACTCTTCAAATACGTCGGGCGATGTTTTGGTAATGGTTACTTCTACATACACAGAAAGCCCTTGACCAAGCTTGGCGGGATCAACCACTGCTTTGTAGCCTAAAATATAACCTTCTCGTTCAAGCTTTTTCACTCGCTCTAGACAGGGCGTGGCGCTTAGGCCAACTCGTCGGGCCAGTTCAACATTTGACAGGCGGCCATCAAGTTGTAATTCGACTAAAATTTTGCGATCAATACGGTCTAATAAGTTATGCATGGCTTTTTAGTTTTTTATTCTAATAAAATTAATTTTACAGATACTAACACTACAAAGAGCTTAAAAAAAGGTGGGACACACTACCCTAGCATGAATATAATAGTGAAAAATTTTTATCCCGTTCTAACAAGGCAAAATTATGATTATTGGTGTACCTAAAGAAATTAAAAACCATGAGTACCGTGTAGGTATGGTTCCTGCTAGTGTTCGCGAACTTGTAAATCACGGCCACCAAGTGATTGTTGAAACGAATGCTGGTATGGGCATTGGTTTTACAAATGATGATTATGTTCAAGCAGGCGCTGAAATTTTAGAAACAGCTGCTGATGTTTTTGCAAAAGCAGAAATGATCATCAAGGTAAAAGAGCCACAAGCTGTTGAACGTGCAATGTTACGTGAAGACCAAATTCTTTTCACTTACCTTCACCTTGCACCGGATCTTCCACAAACTGAAGACCTTGTTAAAAGTAAAGCAATCTGTATTGCTTATGAAACTGTGACTGATTCACGCGGTGGTTTACCACTTTTAGCGCCAATGAGTGAAGTTGCTGGCCGTATGTCTATTCAAGCAGGTGCACAAGCGCTAGAAAAAGCAAACCACGGTCGTGGTATGTTGCTAGGTGGTGTACCAGGTGTTGAGCCAGCTAAAGTAGTTGTTATTGGCGGCGGCATGGTTGGTCGTAGCGCTGCACAAATGGCCGTTGGCTTAGGTGCTGAGGTTGTTGTACTTGACCGTAACATCGATGTATTACGTGCACTAGACGCACAGTTTGGTAATAAAGTTAAAGCTATTTACTCAACAGCTGACGCGCTTGAAAAGCACGTACTTGAAGCTGATCTAGTAATTGGTGGCGTACTTATCCCGGGTGCTGCTGCACCTAAGCTAGTGACTGCTGAACACATTAAAGCAATGAAGCCAGGTGCTGCCATTGTTGATGTTGCGATTGACCAAGGTGGTTGTATTGCTACGTCTAAAGCAACTACGCACGCTGATCCTACTTTCATCGTTGATGAAGTTGTTCACTACTGTGTTGCTAACATGCCAGGTGCTGTTCCACGTACATCTACGTTTGCACTTAACAATGCAACATTGCCGTTCATTATTAACCTTGCAAACAAAGGTTACAAAAAGGCACTACTAGATGACGCTCACTTCTTAAAAGGCTTAAACGTAATTAAAGGCCAAGTAACTTACAAAGAAGTAGCTGAAGCGTTCAACATGGAATATGTTGACCCACGCACTGCAGTAGAAAACGCGTAACTGTTATTGTTACCGCTTATACCTAAGCCATAATTTAGGTATAAGCATTAAAAAAGCAGCTAATTAGCTGCTTTTTTTGTATCTAAATTTTAGGGTCTGTGGTCAACAGACCCTAATGTTATATAAATCGTTTAATAATAAAGTCGACTTTTACGCGCTTAGCTTGACCAAGCAGTTTTTTCACCGGCTGCGGGTAATCGTCCATGGTTTCTAAATCATCAGGCCCAGTTAAACGGCGACAATGCTTTAAAATTTCTTGGCGTTCATTATCAATATCGCGCATTATCGTTTGCTCAGGATCTTCTATCAGAATGCCATTTTCGATATCTAGCCCCCACGCGCGCGGATTTAGGTTATGCCCACTAAGTAAATGCACTTTACGGTCACAGCAAATCCCTTTTAGATGAAACGAGTTACTCTCGTGTTTCCAAAGGTATACGTTTAAGTTGCCATTATCTATGTGGCGTTTTTGCGATTTTACAAACTTATGTAAAATAGTTTCGTATAAATACGGTAACGCACCAATTTTACTAAATGGCTCGCTAGGTGGTAGGTAAAAATCGTTTGCGGTTTTATCGCCCACCACAATAGTTACTTGTTTACCTTGCTTTAATAAGCGACGCAAAGAGCGCATTAAAGGAGCCGGAAAATTAAAATACGGCGTGTATAACACCAACTCTTGCTCGGTAGTATCAAACAGCGCTTTAATTAAGCGATTAAGTTCGTTATTACGACGGCCTAAACCCAAAAACAAACGAATGCCCATTGCATGAGTATTCAATTGTTGCGCACTTTTATAGCTTGCCGATTTAAGCTCACGCATAAGTTGCTTTTGTTCAAGCTTAAAGTCAGCCATGCGTTTAAGCGGTCGTTGATCAATTCTTGGAACCGCTTCAGAGCTTAATAAAGTTGATTCAATAAAATCGACCACTGAGTCACATAATTCGCTTTGCGAGACTAAAAAGTAGCGATCGAGTCGGTATCGGTCGCTATATTGCAAATACACATTATTTAAACTGGCACCGCTGTAGAGCAATGTGTCGTCTATAACAAAGCCTTTTAAATGCAATACCCCAAACAGTTCTTTGGCTTTTACGGGAACACCATACACTTGAACGTTTGAATTAAACTTCTCTAAGCTGTCGCAATATAAGCTTGCATTGCCCTCTGACTTTTCTGCACCAATTAAACCGCGTTGGGCGCGATGAAAATCAACCAGTACTTTAATTTCAAGCGAAGGGTTAGCTAACGATGCACTGTGTAGTGCGGCTAATATTTCACGACCCGCTTCATCATCTTGTAAGTAAAGTGTGGTGATATAAATTCGTTTTTTTGCGTTGGCAATTAAATCTAACAATTGCGTACGGTATTCTTGCGCATTGGTTAAGACGTTAACGTCTTTTGAAGTCAACCCAAATGCGGGTTTCTCTTGCCAAAATAACATAGTTGCCTATTCACTTAGGTCACATAATTAAGCAGTGACAAATCAAAATTAGTTAAAAGATAACAAAAAAAATCAGGCTGGTCATGAATTAACGTCGTTTTATTGGCTAACAGTCTATTTATTAGGCGGGCGCTGCCTTTAATGCATTTACTAGTACACATTAATGAACAGCTTTGTAATTTGCGAAAAAAAATAATCTCATCTTTTATTTACTTCCTGCTTGTTTTTCTTAGAATCGGGCGCATTAAAACCGTATTAAACGTTTAGGAAAAGATCATGACTGAAGCAAAACATTGTAAGTTACTTATTTTAGGTTCGGGCCCTGCTGGCTACACAGCCGCGGTTTACGCTGCACGTGCTAATTTAAACCCTGTTTTAATTACAGGTATTCAACAAGGTGGCCAGCTAACAACCACCACTGAAGTTGAAAACTGGCCTGGCGATGCACACGGTTTAACCGGCCCTGCATTAATGGATCGTATGAAAGAGCATGCAGAACGCTTTGAAACTGAAATTGTGTTCGATCACATCAACAAAGTTGACGTATCTAAGCGCCCTTTCACACTAACCGGTGACCAAGGTACCTACACATGTGATGCTTTAATTATTGCAACCGGTGCCTCTGCGAAATATTTAGGCTTAGAGTCTGAGACTAATTTCCAAGGCCGTGGTGTTTCTGCTTGTGCAACCTGTGACGGCTTTTTCTATAAAGGTCAAAAAGTAGCGGTTGTTGGTGGTGGTAATACAGCAGTTGAAGAAGCGTTATACCTGTCTAACATTGCTGATGAAGTTCATGTTATCCACCGTCGTGACAGTTTCCGTAGTGAAAAAATTCTTGCTGACCGCCTTGCTGAAAAAGCTGCGAACGGTAATGTTGTAATGCACTACAACCGTACACTTGATGAAGTGCTTGGTGACCAAATGGGTGTGACCGGCGTTCGCATCAAAGATGTGGCATCAGATGCTACTGAAGAACTTGATTTAGCGGGTGTGTTCATTGCCATTGGCCATAAGCCAAACACCGATATGTTTGAAGGTCAGCTAGAAATGAAAGACGGCTACCTAGTGGTTGAATCTGGTCTTAACGGTAATGCAACCCAAACCAGTGTGCCAGGCGTATTTGCTGCCGGTGATGTATCTGACCATATTTACCGTCAAGCGATTACCTCTGCCGGTACTGGCTGTATGGCTGCACTTGATGCAGAACGCTTTTTAGATAATCTGTAATTTAGAATCTAAATTAAAAAAGGGCTGAATTTTCAGCCCTTTTTTATGCCCAAACATAACTGTACTCACACCAAAATTCATTGTACTTATAATTGAAATTAGTTTTATTTATACAATTAATGGCTTAGGTGCGATAGGATCTAAGGGTGAGCAACAAATACCGTCAAATTATATAAGTAAAACTAGCTATAATTATCGTCAGGAATAAAAGCTTTATTCATTTAGGCATTACTAGAAACTGTAAAATCAGTTAAAATGCTTAACTTCATATCAAGTAAATTACCGAGAGTTTTCTATGAGTTTGTATACAAAATATATGGAAGAAATCCAAACCCGTAAAACGGAGCTTGGATTAAGCCCACAACCAATCGATAGCGCTGAACTAGTATCAGAAATAATTAATCAAATTAAAGATACTAATAACGAGCACCGTAAAGATTCACTGCATTTCTTTATTTTTAATACTTTACCTGGAACAACCAGTGCTGCGGGCGTTAAAGCACAGTTTCTAAAAGAAATCATTTTAGGTGAAGAGCACGTTGCAGAGATCACTCCAGAATTTGCATTCGAACTACTTTCACACATGAAAGGCGGCCCATCGATTGAAATGCTAATTGATTTAGCCTTTGCTGATGACGCAAAAATCGCAGCACAAGCTGCAGAAGTACTGAAAACTCAGGTATTCTTATACGATGCAGATATGGAGCGCATAAAAGCGGCCTACGAAGCAGGTAACCCAATTGCTAAAGAATTACTAGAGAGCTTCTCAAAAGCTGAATTCTTCACAAAACTACCTGACATCGAAGAAAAAATCGAAGTAGTAACTTACATTGCTGGTGAAGGCGACATCTCAACTGATTTACTGTCTCCAGGTAACCAAGCACACTCACGTGCTGACCGTGAATTACACGGTAAATGTATGATCACTGAAGAAGCACAACAAGAAATCGTTGCCCTTCAAAAGAAACACCCTAACGCTAAAGTAATGCTTATTGCTGAAAAAGGCACCATGGGCGTTGGTTCATCACGTATGTCTGGTGTGAATAACGTAGCGCTTTGGGCTGGTAAACAAGCAAGCCCATACGTTCCTTTCATCAACATTGCACCTGTTGTTGCAGGTACAAATGGTATTGCGCCAATCTTCTTAACAACGGTTGATGTAACTGGCGGTATTGGTCTTGACCTTAAAAACTGGGTTAAGAAAGTAGATGCAGACGGCAATACAGTAACTGATGCAAATGGTGACGCAGTGCTTGAAGAAGCCTACTCTGTTGCTACTGGTACTGTGTTAACAATTAATACTAAAGAGAAGAAGCTTTATAACGGTGATAAAGAACTTGTTGATATTTCATCAGCATTCACACCGCAAAAAGTTGAATTTATGAGAGCTGGCGGTTCTTACGCAGTTGTGTTCGGTAAAAAACTACAAACGTTTGCTGCTGAAACTCTTGGCATTGAAACGCCGCTTGTTTACGCACCTTCAAAAGAAATTTCACACGAAGGCCAAGGCTTAACAGCGGTTGAAAAAATCTTTAACCGTAATGCGGTAGGTGTTCTATCAGATACGCCACTTCACGCAGGCTCAAATGTTCGCGTTAAAGTGAACATTGTTGGTTCGCAAGATACAACCGGTCCAATGACTGCACAAGAATTAGAAGCAATGGCTGCTTCAACGATTTCACCTCTTGTTGATGGTGCCTACCAGTCTGGTTGTCATACAGCATCAGTATGGGATAGCAAAGCACAAGCAAACATTCCTAAACTAATGGCGTTTATGAATAAGTTTGGTTTGATCACTGCACGTGACCCGAAAGGCGTTTACCATGCAATGACTGACGTTATTCACAAAGTATTGAACGACATTACAATTGATGATCGCGCTATCATCATTGGTGGTGACTCGCATACACGTATGTCTAAAGGCGTTGCCTTTGGTGCCGACTCAGGTACTGTTGCTGTTGCACTTGCAACGGGTGAATCAGCGATGCCAATTCCTGATTCAGTTAAAGTGACGTTTAAAGGCAAAATGGCTAAGCACATGGATTTCCGCGACGTTGTACATGCAACGCAAGCGCAAATGCTTAAGCAATTTGGTGGCGAAAACGTGTTCCAAGGTCGTATCATTGAAGTTCACATTGGTACCCTAATGGCTGACCAAGCGTTTACTTTCACTGACTGGACTGCAGAAATGAAAGCGAAAGCGTCAATCTGTATTTCAAATGATGAAACGTTAATTAAGTCAATTGAACTTGCTAAGTCACGTATCCAAATCATGATCAACAAAGGTATGGAAAACGAAGCAAAAACGCTACAAGGTCTAATCGATTTAGCCGACAAGCGTATTGCAGGTATTCAATCTGGTGAAGAGCCAGCACTTTCTCCAGACGACAACGCTAAATACCACGCAGAAGTTGTGGTTGATTTAGACCAAATCGTTGAGCCAATGATTGCCGATCCAGACGTAAATAACGATGATGTTTCTAAGCGTTATACTCACGATGTGATCCGTCCTGTTTCTTTTTACAACGACAAGCCTGTTGATTTAGGTTTTGTTGGTTCGTGTATGGTTCACAAAGGCGATATGAAAATTATTGCTCACATGCTACGTAACCTTGAAAAGAAAAACGGTTCTATCTCATTCAAAGCGCCATTAGTTGTTGCGCCACCAACATACAACATTGTTGATGAGCTTAAAGCTGAAGGCGATTGGGATATTCTTGCTAAATACGCAGGTTTTGAATTTGACGATGCAAAACCAAAAACGGCTGCACGTACTAAGTATGAAAATATCTTATACCTAGAACGTCCTGGTTGTAACCTATGTATGGGTAACCAAGAAAAAGCAGAACCTGGTGATACTGTTATCGCAACATCAACACGTCTTTTCCAAGGCCGTGTAGTAGCCGATACATCTGAGAAAAAAGGTGAGTCACTACTAGGTTCAACGCCGGTTGTAGTACTTTCTTCTGTTCTTGGTCGCTTCCCGACTATCGAAGAGTATAAGTCTGCGGTTGGAGGTATTGACCTTACATCGTTTACACCTGTTGAAGAAGCAATGACAACTAAGTTCAACGCTGGACAAGCAGTACCAGTAAAAGTGGTTAGCTAATTCTATTAGTTAGCACTTTTTAAGCTAATAATTAAAAGCGCGTTTTAAACGCGCTTTTTTTTGGCTAAAATTTACCTCACAGGAATGTAAGCCCAGCTCAACCCTATGGACAACTCAATAATTTGTGGTTTGTGATTTTAAAGCAACAGGTTACACTTTATCTTGACCATGCAGTTATTCAATCGGTGTTATGACTAAACAACTCTATCAACTCGCTACAAGCCATTTTGCTTTTCCTGATCCCAGCCATGCATTAGATGATCCAGATGGTTTGCTTGCCATTGGTGGTTGTTTATCGGTAACGCGGTTAAAAAATGCTTATTTATCTGGTATTTTTCCGTGGTTTAGTGAGCACGAGCCAATTATGTGGTGGTCACCTAGTGAACGCGGTATTGTTGAGCTTGATGACTTTCACGTTAGTAAAAGCTTACGAAAACATTTAAAAAAGCACCCGGTCACCGTAACTATTAACCATGCCTTTGAAGAAGTGATAGAAGCGTGCCGCGATCAACGCATTGATACCGATGGCACTTGGATAACCCCGCAAATGCAACAGGCGTACATTAATGCCCATCACAATGGCCTAGCTCATAGTTTAGAGGTATGGAGCGAGGGAGAGCTTGCAGGCGGCTTATATGGGATTATGCAAACAGGTGTTTTTTGTGGTGAATCAATGTTTCATCATCAAACAAATTGCTCCAAACTCGCCATGTGGGCGCTGGTTAATTGGCTTAAGCGCCATAATGCGCATTTTATTGATTGCCAATTAGAAAATCCTTATTTAATGTCGTTAGGTGCCAGCGTGATTCCACGTGAAGAATTTTTAACTAAACTTAATAAAGCACAGTGTTACACCCCAGCTGCCAGTATGTGGCAGCCACAGGAGCTAATCGCGATATATGAATGAACAACTTCCGGCTCGTATTGGCCTAAGCCAACCATTTGAATGCAGTTACTTGCCAGATCGCCAAGAGCAATTGCTGGTGATACTCGATCCAAGTTGTTATAGCAGCAATAAGTTTGAGTCGTTATTAGGATTGGGCTTTCGTCGCAGTGGTAACCAAATTTACCGTCCGCACTGCCCTATTTGCAGCGCGTGTAGTTCTGTGCGCGTTTTAGCTGATGAATTTATGCCGACAAAATCGCAAAAACGTAAACTTAACAAAGCAAAAAACCGCTTTGAGGTAAAATATTCTCAAGTTGAACGCGAACAATACTATCCACTTTACAGTAAATACATTAGCTTGCGCCACCAAGACGGTTCTATGTATCCACCTGATAAATCACAATTTCAAAGCTTTTTGTTTTGTAGCTGGTTAACCATCACCTTTATAGAGCTTTGGGATCAAGAAAACTTAGTGGCCGTTGCTGTAACTGATTGTATGGACAACGCTATTTCGGCTATTTATACATTTTTTGACCCTGACTACGAACACTTTAGTTTAGGCACTGTAATGATATTACAGCAGCTTAAATTTGCTAAACAGCAGCGCAAACAGTTTGTTTATTTAGGCTATCAAATAGATGAATGTGACAAAATGAAGTATAAAACCCAGTTTTTACCCGCCCAAAAACAGCTCAATGACCAGTGGGTGGCTATTTAATTTACAAAAATAGCCCCTGCGCCTTTACTTATTGGCGTATTTTGGGCAAAATCTGCAGCGTTTAACTATTAAAGAGGTGTTACGCTAAACATGGCGAAAGAAGACGTAATCGAAATGCAAGGGACAGTCCTTGATACTTTACCAAATACAATGTTCCGAGTTGAGCTAGAAAATGGTCACGTAGTTGTGGCTCATATTTCAGGTAAAATGCGCAAAAACTATATCCGTATTTTAACCGGCGATAAAGTAACGGTAGAAATGACTCCTTACGATTTATCGAAAGGTCGTATCGTATTCCGTGCTCGCTAAGTAAGTGCGTAAACGAGATTTAGTTTTTGGCTAGTGAAAACTAGCTTTAAGCGTTTATTAAATGTAATTAATGGTAGTAGCCAGTAATTACATTTAATAAACAAAAAACCCAGCCTTTGCTGGGTTTTTTGTTGCCTATTTCTTTGGCAAATAAAAAAGCCTGCACAAAGCAGGCTTTTTAAATTACTAACCTTCTAGGTTAGGCCGGCGTTAAGTCACTCTCGTAATCAAAACGCAGCTTTTTATCTTTAACCGATACTTTTACCGTACCGCCAGAAATTAGCTCACCAAACAGTATTTCGTTAGCCAATTGCTTTTTAAGTTCTTCTTGGATAACACGTGCCATAGGGCGCGCGCCCATTGCTTTGTCATAGCCTTTATCAGCCAACCACTCACGTGCTTTAGAAGTAAGCTCAAGGTTAACTGACTTCTTATCAAGTTGCGCTTGTAACTCAACAACAAATTTATCAACCACTTGCAAAATAACTTCTTTATCGAGGTGGTTAAACCAAATAATGTTATCTAAGCGGTTTCTAAATTCTGGTGAGAATACTTTATTAATTTCACCCATTGCATCATGTGTGTGATCTTGCTCACTAAAGCCAATCGACTTACGTGTTGTTTCTTGTACGCCGGCATTGGTCGTCATCACCACTACTACGTTTCTAAAGTCGGCTTTACGGCCATTATTATCAGTTAGCGTACCGTGATCCATAACTTGTAAAAGAATGTTGTAGATATCTGGATGCGCTTTTTCAATTTCATCCAGTAATACCACCGCATGTGGATTTTTAATCACCGCTTCTGTTAATAAGCCGCCTTGCTCAAAACCTACATAACCCGGAGGCGCACCGATTAAACGGCTCACCGCATGGCGCTCAACATATTCAGACATATCAAAACGAATAAACTCAACACCCATGCACTTAGCTAATTGCTTGGTAACCTCTGTTTTACCTACCCCTGTTGGGCCTGCAAATAAGAATGAACCAACCGGTTTGTTCTCGTTCGCTAAACCTGAGCGAGATAAACGAATAGCAGAAGTTAATGCATCAATAGACTGATCTTGCCCAAACACCAGCATTTTTAAATTACGGTCTAAGTTTTTAAGCGTTTCTTTATCAGACGATGATACATTTTGTGGCGGAATACGTGCCATTTTAGACACAATCATCTCAATATCAGATACACCAATGGTTTTTTTACGTTTAGACGTAGGCAGTAAACGTTGGCTTGCGCCCGCTTCATCAATCACATCAATTGCTTTATCAGGCAAATGACGTTCATTAATGTACTTAGCACTAAGCTCTGCGGCTGCTTTTAACGCCTTTTGTGTATAACGAATACCATGGTGAGCTTCGTAACGCTCTTTTAAGCCGTTAAGAATTTTAGTGGTGTCTTCAACGCTAGGTTCAAGCACATCAATTTTTTGAAAGCGACGTACCAAGGCACGATCTTTTTCAAAAATATTCTTATACTCGCCGTAAGTCGTTGAACCCATACAACGTAATTGCCCACTTGAAAGTAGCGGTTTAATTAAGTTTGAGGCATCCATTACCCCACCTGATGCAGCACCTGCACCAATGATGGTGTGAATTTCATCAATAAATAAAATAGAGCCTGGTTTAGCTTGCAGCTCTTTTAATAAGCTTTTAAAGCGCTTCTCAAAATCGCCTCGGTATTTGGTACCGGCAAGTAACGCGCCCATATCTAAAGAGTATACAACCGCATCAGCAATGACTTCAGGCACTTGTTCGTTAACAATTCGATAGGCTAAACCCTCGGCAATGGCAGTTTTACCTACGCCGGCTTCACCAACCAGTAATGGGTTATTCTTTTTACGACGACACAGTACTTGTACCGTGCGCTCTACTTCACTGTCACGTCCAACAAGCGGGTCAATGTTACCCTCTTTAGCCTGTATATTAAGGTTCGTAGTAAAGCTGTCGAGCTTGCTCGCTTCTTCACTGGCCACCTCTTGAACTTCTTCATGTATATCGTCGGTGTCATCGCCTAATTCGTCGTCACCTTTGGCAATCCCATGAGAAATAAAGTTAACAATATCAAGACGAGAAATATCATTCTTTTTAAGTAAATACACGGCTTGGCTTTCTTGTTCAGAAAAAATAGCCACCAGCACATTCACGCCGGTTACTTCATTTTTACCCGAAGATTGCACATGAAATACCGCGCGCTGTAATACACGCTGAAAACCAAGCGTTGGTTGAGTTTCGCGTTCTTCTTCTAAATCGGGAATAACCGGTGTGGTTTCATCAATAAATTCAAGTAACTCTGTTTTTAATCCAGAAACGTCAACACCACACGCATTGAGCGCTTCTCCAGCTGATGGATTGTCGAGTAGAGCGAGTAAAAGATGCTCTACGGTCATAAACTCATGACGACGTGTACGCGCTTCACGAAACGCGGTGTTCAAAGTTAGTTCTAAGTCTTTATTTAGCATTGGCAACCCCTTACAGAGATAATAATTTTATACCGCACTTCAAAGATGAAAGTTCACCTTTGTGGTATTTATTCCTGCTCACAACTACATAGCAGTGGATGCTCGTTATCCCTTGAGTAGCGGTTAACTTGCTCAGCCTTGGTATGTGCTACATCGGCGCTGTAAACACCACATATGCCCTTACCTTGCTGATGTATTTGCAGCATCACATCAGTTGCTCTATCGCTATCCATATTAAAAAACGTCATTAAGATCTCTATTACAAAATCCATCGGCGTGTAATCATCGTTGTTTAACACAACTTTATATTTTCGCGGTGGCTGCAACTTTTGCTTTTCACTATCGCGAACGGTGTCGATAACACCAGAATCTTTCATACCACTCATAATTAAATATAGTCTTGTCTTTGTAACTCAAGCAAACTTGAATAAAAAAATAAATAAAATGTTAAAAAATAACCTAAAACACTTGACTGGTTGCTTAAATAAACTACAGTCAAATGGTGATTGATTAAACCTTAGTCAGTCTAGCAAACAATACAGTTTAGGATAACTAAATTAGTCAACTTATAGAAGGATGTAGAAGTATGGCTTGTGGTAAAGTCAAATGGTTCAACAACGCCAAAGGTTTTGGTTTCATCGTAGAAGACGGTTGCGAGAACGACATTTTTGCTCATTACTCCACTATTGTAATGGACGGATACAAGACACTTAAAGCTGGTCAAGATGTTACCTTCGAATTACAACAGGGCCCTAAAGGTCTACACGCTACTAATATAGCCCCTAACGGCGATATTATAGAGTGATTGTAAATATGAGACTAAAGCGAGCGACCTGTTTAGATCCTCGCTTAATTCCCTAAAAATCCCTAACCACTTCAATATAAATTGCCTCATTGTGTGTTAATTCAACCCCACTCCTTGATTTTATTTTATCTACCCCAATAATTTCAGTATTAGGTGTTTAACTGCTGGCGTTTAGCGCGTAATCCTAGCCCTTTTTAGCCAAGCTTGTTACACTCTTTATCCTGTAAAACGTAATTACTTTAGCCTAATGGCTAGTTTGTATTTACATAAATTTTAGTTATAAAAGACACTAGTCCGTCAGGTGTGATTATTCTCACCTTGTTTAGGTTATACGAGTACCAACACCTAACAGACTACTCATTGCATATATTAATGCTTTATTTATAAGGTATTAGGCGATGATTTCTTTGCATTGTTGAATTTGGCCAATGCGGCCTACTATCTAGGAATGATGATGACATCAAAAATTATCTATACAAAAACGGACGAAGCTCCGGCATTAGCAACTTATTCGTTGTTACCTATTATCCAAGCGTACACAAATGCGGCAGGTGTTGAAGTTGAAACACGCGACATCTCATTAGCTGGTCGTGTAATTGCGAGCTTCCCGGATTACCTAACAGAAGAACAACGCATTGGTGATGCACTTGCAGAACTTGGCGAAATGGCAAAAACACCTGAAGCTAACATCATTAAATTACCAAACATCAGTGCCTCAGTTCCACAACTTCGCGCTGTAATTAAAGAGCTTCAAGAAAAAGGTTATGCACTTCCAGAATACCCGGTTGAACCTAAAAACGATGAAGAAAAAGCTATTCAAGCAGCCTACGACAAAATTAAAGGTAGCGCAGTAAACCCAGTTCTTCGTGAAGGTAACTCTGACCGTCGCGCACCAAGTTCAGTAAAAGAATATGCGCGTAATAACCCGCATTCAATGGGTGCATGGAGCAAAGATTCTCAATCATATGTTGCAAGCATGGAAGAAGGTGATTTCTTTGGCTCTGAACAGTCAGTAACTGTTGATGAAGCAACGGATGTTCGTATTGAACACGTAGCGGCTAATGGCGATATCACAGTACTTAAGCAAAGCACGCCATTACTTGCTGGTGAAGTAATTGATGCATCACGTATTAGTGCTGCGAAATTACAAGCATTCTTAGAAGCCGAAATTAATGCAGCGAAAGAAAAAGGCGTGTTATTTTCGCTTCATATGAAAGCAACCATGATGAAAGTATCTGATCCAATCATCTTTGGTCACGCTGTAAAAGTATTCTACAAAGACGTTTTTGCAAAACACGGTGCACTCTTTGAAGAGCTAGGTGTTGATGTAAACAACGGTTTAGGCGATGTGTACTCTAAAATTCAAACATTAGATGACGCTAAGCGCGAAGAAATTGAAGCAGACATTCAAGCTGTTTACACTAACCGCCCTGCTATCGCCATGGTTGATTCTCATCGTGGTATTACAAACTTACACGTACCAAGTGACGTGATCATCGATGCTTCTATGCCTGCTGCAATTCGTTCAAGCGGTCAAATGTGGAATAAAGACGATAAATTACAAGACACAAGCTTTGTAATTCCAGATCGTTGTTACTCTGGCGTTTACCAAGCAACAATTGATTTTTGTAAAGAGCACGGTGCTTTTGATCCTACGACTATGGGTAGCGTACCAAACGTTGGCCTTATGGCTCAAAAAGCGGAAGAATACGGCTCACATGACAAAACATTTGAAGCAAAAGCTGACGGTACTATTCGTGTTGTTGACACAAATGGCAATACGTTACTTGAGCACAGTGTTGAGCAAGGTGATATCTGGCGCATGTGTCAGGTTAAAGATGCACCAATTCAAGATTGGGTTAAACTTGCAGTAAACCGCGCTCGCGCAACTGGTAATCCGGCTATTTTCTGGTTAGATGCAGAACGTGCACACGATGCTGAGCTAATCAAAAAAGTGAATAAATACCTGCCAGATCACGACACTGCTGGCCTAGATATTCAAATTTTATCGCCAATGGATGCAACCTTATTCTCACTAGCACGCATCAAAGAAGGTAAAGACACGATTTCTGTAACAGGTAACGTATTACGTGATTACCTAACAGATTTATTCCCAATTTTAGAATTGGGTACTAGTGCTAAAATGCTTTCAATTGTGCCACTAATGAATGGCGGTGGTTTATTTGAAACAGGTGCCGGTGGTTCTGCTCCTAAGCACGTTCAACAATTTGAAAAAGAAAACCATTTACGTTGGGATTCTTTAGGTGAGTTCTTAGCACTTGCTGCGTCACTTGAGCACCTAAGCACGACAACAGGTAACAACAAAGCACAAGTACTTGCTGATACGCTTGATAAAGCAACAGGCACATTCCTAGCTGAAAACAAGTCGCCTTCACGTAAAGTAAAAGAAATTGATAACCGTGGTTCTCATTTCTTCTTATCTTTATTCTGGGCTCAAGAACTTGCTAAGCAAAATGAAGATAGCGAGCTTAAAGCGCAATTTACACAAATTGCTAGCGACCTTGAAACCAACAAAGAGCAAATTGTTAACGAGCTAAACGATGCACAGGGCCCTGCAATGAACATTGGCGGATACTTCCAGCCAAATGACGATGCAGCCTTTAAAGCAATGCGTCCAAGCACAACATTTAACGAGATTTTATCTAAACTAGTATAAATCAGTTAAATGAACGAAAAGGCGCTCACAGAGCGCCTTTTTTGTGCTTAGGCGAAAGGTGTTCATAAAAAAGGCCGCTAATGCGGCCTTTTAAATTCAACTTAAAAAGTTTATTTTGTGTATGCGCGTGGCATGTTCGATTCTGTTGTATAGCGCTCACGCAGTTTATCTTGGCGAGATTCAGTACTAACCTCAACACCATTGATAAACATTTTATTCACGTGGCTGCTCAGCTCAAACGGGTCGTTACTCCACATAACAACATCAGCGGCTTTACCTACTTCTAAGCTACCGGCATTAATACCAAATACATCAGCTACATTCGAGGTCATGGCTTTTAATGCGCCTTGTTGACTCATACCGTAAGACACTGCATTACCGGCATCGTAGCGAAGCTGGTAAACATTGTGACTTGCGTCACCACCCACAGTTAATAGCACTTTAACACCGGCTTTTTCTAGTATTCCGGCATTATTTAAGCTTGCATTAAGTGAGTCGAAGCTACCTGGTAAATTATCCATAGCACTGATAATCACCGGAATGCCAGCTTTAGCGATTCGATCTTTAACTACAACGGCATCTTGCACACCATTAAGTACAATATTGATACCAAATTGCTGTTTTACTTTTATTAATTCAACAATATCTGCTGCACGCGATACACTGATCAGTACCGGCATGTCACCTTTAAGTACTTTAGCCATTATGGTGTCTTCAGCACTTGGCTTAGCATCGTCTTTTTTGGCTTCTTTGCTTGCTTTAGTTTGATGCTCATCTAATTTTTTAATGAGCGTTTGCAGGGTAAAAGCACGAGAGCCTTTGCTACGCTCACCCAAATGAACCACTAGTGCTGCTTGCTTTTTATTTACGCTTTCAAAGCTGCCGCTTAAATCGACAACACTTGCTAGGCCTGCAAAAATACTGTCACCACCGTACGGGGTGATCAAATCGCGAGTAATACCACCTTTACGTGCATAAGGGATTAAAGTTGAACGAGGGTTAAATGCCAAGCTTGCATCAAAATCAATACCTGCTTTTTCTTCTCCTGCATCGCGAGAACCGGCAACCGCACCTACTTCAACTAAGCCAAGTTGATTTACACTGGCAATAAAACCTGGGGTCACTATTTGACCTTTAGCATCAATAACTTTGTCAGCTTTAACATCGCTAGGGTTAATGGCAGTGATTTTGCCATCATTCATAACTATGCTAGCTCCTTCTAATACACCTTGCTCTGAAGATGTATGCAAAGTTGCATTAATAATTGCCAGTGACTCTGCGCTCACGGTACCCGATGCTAAAAGCCCTGCAGCAACCAGAGAAAGCGAAAACGAACGTGATAATTTTTTCATTCTGGGTGCTCCTTATTGTTGACCTAACATAAAATCACTTTGTGCTTGGAATGCGCTATCGTTTCTATCGTAAACTTTTGCACCATCAACAAACACTTGCTCTGCTTTTGCATAAACACTAAATGGGCTTTGATTCCAAATAACAACATCACCTTGTTTGCCTGCTTCAAGTGAGCCTGTTTTATCTTCAATGCCTAACGATTTAGCGGCGTTAGCTGTGATCCACTTAATTGCATGCTGCTCAGAAATATCAAACCCATTTTGGTTTGCACTGTACATTACTTTAGCCGCTTCTTGGTTTAAACGTTGAATCGTGGTGTCAGAATCTGAGTGCACAACGGCACATGAGTTTTTAACGGCATCAACAATAGCTACGTTCTCTTGCACCATATCGTAGGCTTCCATTTTAAAGCCCCACCAGTCTGGCCAAAGTGCAGCACACGAGCCGTTTTCAGCCAGTAAATCAGCAATTTTATAGGCTTCAATTCCGTGGTGGAATGTGCCGGCATGGTAATTAAACTCTTTTGAAAGGTCGATCATCATCGCCATTTCTTCTGCTTTGTAGCAGTGATTATGAATACGAACGTCACCTTCTAAAACACCGCGTAATGTATCGTATTTAATATCGCGATGTGGAGCTTCTGGGTTTTTACCCGCAGCGTAATCAGCATCGTATTTATCCCACTCACGCTTATATTCTTGCGCGCCAATCCATGCTGTGCGATAACCTGCCATATTACCCATACGTGTCATCGGCAATACACCTTTTCGACCGTAAACACGTTTAGGATTTTCACCACAGGCCATTTTTAAACCGTATGGCGCATCAGGAAATTTCATCCCTTGCATGGTGTGAGCCGGTACATTTTTAAGCGTAACGCCGCGTCCACCAAATAAATTAGCTGAACCAGGTAATATTTGTAATGACGTAATACCGCCTTCACGTGCACGATTAAAACCTGGATCTTGTGGCCAAATTGAATGCTCAACCCATACTTCTGCCGTATTAGGGCTGGTCATCTCGTTACCATCTTGATGAGACTCAACCGATGGATTTGGATAAGCACCTAAATGTGAATGAACGTCAATAATGCCTGGTGTTACCCATTTACCTTGCGCGTCAATAGTGGTGTCTGCATTAGCGGTTAAATCTTTACCAACTTGCTGCACTTTACCGTCAACAATCAGTACGTCCGCTTCATCTAAACGCTCACCTGTACCTGTTAATACAGTTGCATTCGTGATCAAGGTACTTGATGTCGCGACTGGCTGATAAGTACTTGGGTATGGGTTTTTATTAATGGTTACTTTGTCATCTTGTGGGCCGCTTTCTTGGCAACCAACAAGTGCTGCTGCTAAACCAACAGCTAACAATGAGGGAGCAAATTTTTGCATGTTTTTAGGTTCTCCTGTTTTTTTACTACTTTAGCGAAAGCAAACGCATAAAGCTAAAAAAACAGGTGAAAAGGCGGTTATTTAAGGTGAGTTTCTGTAATTATTTTTTTATATAATTGTTATAAAGCTTATCCAGAGCTCCTTCGGTGGTGAGCGATGGATCTTTACTGATAAAGTGTTTAACCGTTCGGGTTACAAAATCTGAGTTTTGCTTATGTAATTTTGAAAAATCTTTAATCAATGTATTACCATCTTTTGCGGCTGTGACTTTATCATGACGATGTCTGTATTGGCTCAATGCCTTATTAAAATCACCTTGATAGTCTTCCACCAAAATTTTATAAAAATCACTTTTTTGCACCTTTAAAACATTAATGCAATAGTTAAGCGCTTCTTTAAAGTCGGTAAATACAGTGCCTTCTACATCAAACTCTTTGGTTTTTTCACGCACTGTGACACGTGCTTCCTCAGTGGCGTAACTAAACCCCGTAAAAGCGAGTCGCTCAGCAGCTTCTTTACCGAGTTTCATACCGGCTTGAATACTATGAGCAAATTCATCACTCATGTCAGCGAGTTCGTTTTCTTCCCACATGTTGTAAACACGCAAAGGCTTTGCATACTTATTAGATAATTTCTTTTTAAGTTTGCTAAATCGCTCATCAATGGTCATTAATCGCTCATTGTGAAGTAATGCATGGCATTCGTAACAGGCTGCAATGGCAACAAAGTCAGCTTCTTCACCTAGATCAATAATACTTTGTAGCATATGCAATGGCGGGCAATGATCGCGCTCTGTTGCCTCACAGCCGCAATAAAAACATTGGTTAAAATGCTGTTGCTCACACGCATAGGCTTGCTGGTAGTAACTGGCTAACGTTTTATTCACAATTGCGCTCCAAAAAGATAAAATGCCACAAATTTAGGGCGCGATAATAACAGTCTGAAAAAATATTTCAGTAGGAAAACGTTAAACTGTGTCAAAAATAAATTATTTATGAGCAACTTTTCATACACCTACAAAATAGCACAATTTACATACACATTTTCTTACAGCTTGTCCCATTCAGTTAACAACGTTTTGGCTACATTAAGCAATACTTAAGTTGCACATAAACAAAGAGGCAAACACAATGATTTCTCTTAAAGCAACACTATATTCAACTGTATTATTAGGCGCAGCAACATTAACAGCACCTGTAATGGCAACCACATTTATTGCCGCTGACTCATCACCTGGTACACAAGCTTGTATGGCAGTTGCATCTAACAAAAGACTGACACTTCACAGAACCATAAAAGATCTGCGTATTAGTAAACATGTAATTAGTAAAAAATTACTCTGTAATGATTTATCAGTGGGTGATTTTGTAGCGCTCTATGATTTAAACAAATCAGCACGATTTTTAAATATGGAAACGTCTACCAGTACATCAATAAGAGATTTAGCGAAAGTAAACAAACCGCTTGTGGTTATTATGGCGGGGTCTAAATAACCTGAGTTCTAATTAAAAAATCGTGAGTTTTAAATGCGTTTAATTTACTCGAGTCAAACACGTTAAGCAGGATCTACATACCTGCTTAACGTGTATTTATTATTAAATAAGCGCTGCCAACAAACCAAATAAGCCACCAAATACTCCACCCCACACAACGAGCCAGCCTAAGTGCTCGCGGATCATGGTTTGAATTATTTCTTTTACCATTTTAGGGGTGAGTTCATCTAGGCGTTCATCCACTAACTTAAGCACCGTGTTATGCAAACTTTCCGCGTTATTGCCTTGGGTTAACATGTCGCTTAATAGTATTTTAAAATCGTCGGTGTCGCTTATTTGCACGAGTGATGATTGCATTTTTTCAATAAACTTTTCTCGCATTGGCTCAACGGCTTCAGTGCCACCAAACATTGCAAGCATGCTACCAAATTGTGATTGTTCAATAACCACTAACAAATTATCGAATGCAGGGTTTAAATCCACTTTATAAATGACTGATTCAAAATCTATCGTTGGTTGAGCCTTACTTAGAAGCTTATCGATTTTATTCTCAGAGAAGAACTCAGTAAGTATTAAATTTCTTATTGCTACTTTAAAGCTTTCAAACTTAAGCGCAATTACACCTGATCCATATAAAAACGGCACTTTTTCGAACAGCATATGAATAGCGAGTAAATTTGTAACCGCACCAGAGAGTGCAAATAAGCCCACCGAAAGTACAATGGCTTGATCAAATACAAAACCAAAAACAACGCAACATGCTGCTAATAGGTTAGTGATAAAACTTTTATTCATTTTTATTCCATTTCAGTGATTTGTATCAGAAATTGATAGTCTTAATTTTACACCGATTAATTTGTTTATTTAATCCCTTTTTGCCATAGTTTATTTATAGGTTTAAAAGGTGACTATTGTTATGTGGAAAACAATCAATCAACAGATCAGCCAAGCTATCCATTACGATTTTAAACACACCCATAAACGTCAGTTGCAAAACACATCAACCGATAAGTTGTTTCACTTAAGCGATGGCAAGCACAATTATTTAGTTAAAATTGCGCAAAAAAATGAGCTAGAGCGCTTTGAAGCTCAAGCTCAAGGTTTAAAACAGCTTACTCAAAACAGTGTTTTTATGGTGCCCGACTGTATTACTACTGGGGCCAATATAGAATACGCCTTTATTGTATTAGAGTGGCTTACACTTGATGACCTTCCCCACACCCATTGGTCAACGATGGGTGAACATCTTGCCATGTTACATCAAAAACACCAGCAAGCGATGTTTGGTTTTGATACCGACAATTATTTAAGCTCAACACTTCAACCTAATCAGTGGCATAAAAAATGGGATGTTTTTTTTGCAGAAGAACGTATTGGTTGGCAATTACAACTTTTAGCTGAAAAAAACATTATGTTGGCAGACTCAGAGCAACTAATAAATCAGGTAAAGGAGCAACTGCATAGTCATCATGTTTTACCCTCATTATTACATGGCGATTTTTGGCGCGGTAACCTGGGCTTTGTGAATAACATTCCGACATTATTTGACCCAGCCTGCTATTACGGTGATCGGGAGGTAGATATTGCTATGAGTGAACTCTATGCCCCCTTACCTGAGGAGTTTTATAGTGCCTACAATCAACACTATCCTTTAGCTCAGGGTTATGAGCAACGTAAGCTTGTTTACCAGCTTTACCCTATTTTAAACAACGCCAACATTTATGCTGGGCATTATCTAAATCAGGCCAAAGAGCACGTTGATAAACTACTAAACTACTAAACTTAAATAAATGCAGTAAACAAAATATAAGCACTATAATCAGAGTAAGCCCGTTGTGTGCTACCCACGTAAAATAACTTAGTTTTTATGAGGTGTTATTATGAAAGACTTTTTATCACAACGTATCGCATGCCCACATTGTGGACACCATATTCATTTAGATCTTGATGCTAGTATGGGCGACCAAGACTACTATGAAGAATGTAGCGCCTGTTGTAACCTTATTCATTTGAACATGCATATAGACTATGCACGTAATAAGTTAGAGTTACATGTGGACAGCGATGACGAACAAATATTTTAGCTATGTTGGCGCATGTAGTTTTCAACGGTGTTTATAATTGTATAGGTTTGCTGGTCGACTTCAATATTGAACTCATCACCCACAACGGCTTCACCTAAATTAGTAATATCGAGTGTTTCTGGTATTAAATGCAGCCAAAAGCCTTTCTCATCAATATTTCCCACCGTTAAACTGGCACCATTAACAGATACAAAGCCTTTGTATAATACATATTTTTGCCATTTTTGTGGCAGGCTAAGCTGTATTTTGTAGTTGTTTTCTAACTTAACTATTTGCGCAATTTTGGCAGTACAGTGGATATGTCCAGATACTATATGCCCACCTAACTCAGTTCCAAACGATACTGAACGCTCATAATTAACTAAACTACCCAATTCCAGTTGCCCAAGATTAGTAAGCTGCAGGGTTTCATCAATAACATCAAAATGCACTTGAGCAACCACATCGTGATTACTTAGCTCTACTTTTACCACCGTCAAACAGCAGCCGTTTATAGCAATGCTGGCACCTAAGTCTAAATGCTTCACGTATTGCTCATTGACAGAAACTACCAAGCGTAACACGCCCTGTGCATGGGTTTTAGAAACTACCGTTGCTTGAGTTTGAATAATACCGGTAAACATAAAAATCGCTTCTATTTCTAACAAAGTGCTAGTTTAACGTATCAAAAGGCAAAATCATTCACTTAATAGTACTTATTGATGGTTATTTTCACCGCCAAGATGAATTAAATACAAACACCGACCACCAGCATAGCTTGGCAGATCACAATAGATTACAATGCGAATATGTTTTTCTGAATAGCTGTTTTTTATGACTTTTTGTAGTTGGGAAGCCAAACGTTTACTTTCCCTCGCGGTTCCCGTTTTTTTAGCACAAGTAACTTTAGTATTAATGTCGGTGGTTGATACCATAATGGCCGGACAAGTGAGCCCTACCGATTTAGCAGCACTGTCAATTGCTACAGGAATATGGAACCCCATTTTATTAGCAATACAAGGTATTCTATTAGCATTAACAGGCGTTATTGCCCAATTTGCGGGTGCTAAAGATCGTAACGGCATCAGCCATTATTTTCAGCAAGCCCTTTATTTAACCCTCCTGTTAAGTATTGCTGGTTTTAGTGCAGCCCAGCTTGCCAATACCGTTATTTTACAGCTAGATACCAGCCCTGCGATTGCTGGACTTGCTTTTGACTACATTCATTTTGTTAAATGGGGTGTGTTTGGCTTTTTAATTTTTACCGTTTACAGAAATATGACCGAAGGCATGGGGATGACCAAGCCCGCATTTTATATCAGCCTATTGGGGCTTGCGGTAAATATTCCACTCAATTATATTTTTATCAATGGCTTATTTGGCCTACCAGCATTTGGCGGAGCCGGTTGTGGTATTGCTACCGCACTCGTATTTACTGTTATGGCGATTGCTCAGGTGACTTATTGCCAACTCAGTAAAAAAATAGATGCTAAAGGCTTATTAGCTGGCTTTGAAAAACCTAACTTTAAAACCATAGGTATTATTACCAAACTCGGTATTCCTATATCACTGGCGACATTTTTTGAAGTGACCTTGTTTGCCTGTATACCTTTATTTATTGCGCACTTAGGTGCTGTAGCCGTGTCTGGCCATCAAATTGCAGCCAGTGTTACTGCACTATTATTTATGATGCCTCTGAGCCTCTCAATTGCAATTAGCATACGAATTGGTAATTTATTTGGGCAAAATCATTTAGATCAATTAAAAGTAGCGGTATCGACAAGTTATATTATGGCAGCGATGGTTGCTTTGTTTGTTGCTTTTATTACTTTTATAGGTCGCGATGTGATCAGCCAACTTTATAGCGATAGCCCTGCGGTACTCGCACTTGCTTCATCTATTATGATTTTAGCCTGTATTTACCAACTTCCTGATGCATTACAAGTAGCTGCAAATGGTATATTGAGAGGCTTAAAGCACACCGCGCCAATTTCTTATATTACTTTTATCTCTTACTGGTTAATCGGCTTTAGTTTAGGCTACGTATTAGCAAGAACAGACTTAATAGTGCCAGCAATGGGCCCGCATGGATTCTGGATAGGTATCATCGTTGGCTTATCAGTAGCAGCTATACTGCTAATGCTGACAGTGCATAGGCGATTTAAACGTGAACCATTTATTCTCTCTTAAACAATCTAAAAATAACACACTGCCACTTAGTTGGTTACTGGCAGTGTGTTGTGCATTTCTTATTGGCTGCACAGAGCAGCCTAGTGAGGCAAATAAAACTTATTTGTCTCGCTTAAGTAATACTTTGCAAGTTCCCGAGCCGAACACAAACTCACTGCAACAACTCTCTTTAGTTGCGCCTACAAGCACCTTTCAACCTGCTATTAAAATTGGCATAACTGAACTTGCTGGTATTAGCCAATGTAAACTGAACGTTCTAATAAGCGAGCATAATAATCAATTAGGTAAAACAGCCACCGCTGCCAGCCAATTGAAGTACCAAATAGATTTTATTCAAAGCGCGCAAAACTGTTTAAATACCTTGGATAAACAAAGCAAGATTTACAACAAAATTGCAGCGGCAAAAACTCAAAAACAAGCCCAACTCACTCAGTTTTTCAACAACACTTTATATAATGAGCCAGAGCTCAATCGCACTTGGCAACTAACTGGTCAAGAGCTCAGCACCCAACCAGCAGGATTTAGCGACACGGTTGAGGCACTAAAAAAACTCACCACTATAAAACAGCAAATAGAAACTCAAAATAGTATTGCAATTAACAGCAGTGATATTTTGTTAGCGCTTGAGCCGCTCAACAGATACAAATTTGACCAACAACTTATTCAAGCCGCGCGCGAACAAATTAGCTTAAATCATACCGCAACCCAATTTGTAAATACTTTAACGCTTGAAGATATATGCCCAAAAGGTAAAAACAAGCAGCAGGCTAAAATTATCAGTAAT
Source organism: Pseudoalteromonas sp. NH0006-26 (assembly GCF_057552415.1). The sequence continues at coordinate 180,238 of NZ_BAAJMJ010000005.1, read as the reverse complement.
ATATTTAATAAATATTACTTAAAACAAATTCAGCCTTATCAGGCGCAGTTGAGTGGCTATTTAGAAACATTGCAGCCGCTGTATGTGCAGCTGTGGTTTAATCAAGCAGTAAGTAGTGAAGAAATAAATGCCCTACTTGACCCAAACGCAAAAAACTTACTCGCTCAGCTAAAATCGTCAGCAAAAGAGCATGTTATCTGGTGGCAAAAATTTTATAAAACGTGTGAAATCAGTCCAATATGAATAAAAAAACGGCAAATAAACTCAAATAACATAAACATGCTTGATTCACTCCCCATCACGCTATATATTAGCGACCGTTGTTAAGCAATTAACAATTCTTAAATACATGCAGTACGACTGTAGCTCAGATGGGCGAGATTGGACCGAAGCGAAGCTTCGCAGCCGAACGAGGTGGAGGCAGGACGCCGACAGGATGAAGCTTCATGGATGAATTAAATAGTATGTAAACTTATAGTACGACTGTAGCTCAGTTGGTTAGAGCACTACCTTGACATGGTAGGGGTCGGTGGTTCGAATCCACTCAGTCGTACCAAAATTAGTATAGAATGTATTTGAAGTACGTTGAAGGAAAGAGCACTACCTACTCTTGATCACCCGGTCCAAAGGTCGGTGGTTCGAATCCACTCAGTCGTACCAAAATTAGTAAAAAATGTATTTAAAATTGTACGACTGTAGCTCAGTTGGTTAGAGCACTACCTTGACATGGTAGGGGTCGGTGGTTCGAATCCACTCAGTCGTACCAATTCAAAAACATCTCAAGAAAAAGCACTACCCTCTCTTAATTACCCTGTCCACAGGTCGCTGGTTCGAATCCACTCAGTCGTACCAATTCTAAAAGAACGTAGGTCGGTTAAGTGGCGAAGCCACGCCACCCGACTTTGGGGAAACACCAAAAAAAGCGCATGCCACTCTTAAATTCCGTTGCAAACATCGTATAACTACCCATTTAATTTAACTCAAAAAGTTAGAATACATTGCTTGATAATTCATACTATGTTAACAAATAGACTATCTTATAAATTGATACATCAAAAGCACGCTAAGGAAGGATTTAACTATGAAGTTTGTTACGCTCATTTTATTAGCCTTACTTGGTTTTTCAGTTGAAGAAGCTCATGCAAAAACAGTGGTTAAAGTAGGCGGTTATGAATTCCCTCCTTATATAGAGATTGTTGATGGACGTGCTTCTGGCCTTACTGTTGAGTTAATCAGCGAACTTAATAAAATGCAGCATTCTTATCATTTTGAATTGGTACTAACCACGCCAGTTCGTCGCTTTAAAGATTACCAAAAAGGCTTATTCGATTCAGTTTTTTTTGAAAACCCGGATTGGGGATGGCTGCAAGGGAATAATATAATTAGTAATTCCCCTGTTATAGCCACAGACAGTGAGGTATTTATTGCTTTAAAGCAATTTGCAAAGTCACAGGCTTGGTTTGATAATTTAGAAAATAGAACCTTGGTGGGTATTTTAGGCTACCATTACCCATTAGCAAATTATGAGAGTAACCCCGCAGTACTTGAAAACGAATATAAAATGACTTTATTAAGCAGTCATAAAAGAAGTATTGAATTGGTATTAAAAAAACGCAGCGATAGCGCCATCGTCACGCGTTCTTACTTAAACCAATACTTTAGCAAGTATCCAAAAAGCAAGCGTTTGCTACTTGTTTCTGAACGAATTGCACAAACCTATAACCATCAGTTATTACTTCGCCCAACCCACACCCTCGATATAAGCACTTTGTATAAATGGGTAAAACGAGCACTCGCGCAAGACAACATTGCAGCTAGACTAAAACAGCTTGGCCTTCAACAGCATCCCCTAACACCTTTACCTCTGCCTAGCCAAACGATTACTCCAAATTAATGGCAATAACTAGAAAACTTACTATTTTCATTATTTGTCGCAAAATCAACTAAGGTCATCAGTAAATCACTGTGTTTATGAGTAAAGCCAGTATTAGAAAGACGCTTTTCTAAATAGGCGGTAAAGTTTTTTCGCTGCTGGTGTTGGCTTTGTAATTTAATTAAAAGCTCAGACTGCTTTTGGTTAACTAATTGTGTTTCGTATATCGGGTCTTCATCCGGCCAATTCTCTACTGGTGAGCCCTTTTGTTGAAACACGAAATCACTGAGCGAGCGCTCTATTTGATTATAATCATGCTCCCCTAGCAGTTTCTCTATCTCTTTTAGTAAACTTGAGTACAAAACTCGGGGAAAAAGCTTATAAAAGTCATGATTTTTGAAAGGCTCACCAGAGGGTGTTTGCTGCCAATTTTCAAAGCTTGCTCGTAAAGCATGTACCAATATACGCCCTACATAATGGCTTTTTTGAAACGAGACACCTTGTGACTCTAACCGTGATAAAACATGGTTTAACCGTTGCTGTAAACTGCGTACCTCTAACTGTAGTTCGCTTTTTTGAGTCTCTAGCAATAGTATTTCGTCAGCACTTGTTGTTATTTTTTGTTCTAGCTTATTTATTTTAACTTGTGCACCATGAAACAAATCACGCGTATCTTTGAGTTCTGCCAATACACTTGCATTTTGTAATTTTATAGGCGAATTACCATTACCTGATTGGGTCGTGAGCCGTTTACTTTTGCATAATGCTTGGTTTAAGGCACGCTCTAATTTACTTTCTATTACTTGGCCAGACTTACTGCCTTTGAGCAACGTGGTTAAAGTTAAAGAAATATGCTTTTGATACCAATTTTGGATCTGCTCACACTGCACATCAGATAAATTAGCAAATGGATTATCTTCACTTATTGGCTTATTAGCCATAAAAGTTCCCTCTAATAATTATTATGTCGTATTTAAGTTAAATTACTTATAGTCGCATGTTAATAGCTATCGCTTTTTAAGGCTATATTTATATTAAAAGAACTTGACCATTTACGTTGTTTATTCCATATAACGCACTAAACTTATATGTACATATAAAAATGCATTATCCTTATGAGAATATTTTTAGTCGTAGCCTTACTTTTATCACTTTTTACTTACGCAGACCCTGCGCCTGTAACCTACTCTGTTGACGATAAAAATATTACCCTCTCTGGCGAAAAATACAAAAGTGGTTACGGTTATAATTTAGAGGCTGATACCGTCCTTCGTTTGGTTACACTCAACTGGCCTCCTTATATAGATGATAACCTCTGCAATAAAGGCTGGCTCTATCAGCTCACAGTAAGCATGCTGGTAAAACGTGGTTATGGCGTTCATATTGAATTTTACCCTTGGGCTCGCGCGGTGCGTGAAGCAGAACTAGGCAAAGCCGATATATTATTCCCTGAGTACTATATTACTGACGATGTTATGTCTGAAAATATTTTAACCAAGACACGAAATCAATTATTGGCGCTATCTGAACCTATTCCGGGTGGCGACTTATCATTTGTGGCACTTAAAGATCACACTATTGACTACGATGGCAGTATTAATTCTGTAAAAAATAGGGTGATGGGCGTGGTTCGTTCATATAAGAACAGTGATGAATTAGATGAACTTATTGATCAAGGTAAAATAAAAACCATTGTTGCTAACAGTGAATATCAGCTTATTCACTTGCTTTTAAACGGTCGCGTTGAACTTATTGTCGCCGATTTAGAAGTACTCAAGGCCAGCATTTATAAATCACTTTTATCAAATAGAGATAAAAAAATGATGCTAAATGCCCTCGTTGCACTATCACCAAGTATAGAATACAAAGCCTTGTACTATGAAATAAGTAAAAGCACGGCTAACTGGCAATCTATATTAGCTGACATCAACGCTGAAATTGTCATTATGCGTAAGAATAACACTTTTGAAAGCTTTATAAACAATAAAAAGCAACAGTGCTACAACCTAGGATAACCCTTAATAAACTAAATAAAATTGCCTTAGTCTGCTGTTTTCAAATCTGTACCATATAGGTTTTCATTAAACACCACGGTTTGATCACGGCCTGTGTTTTTTGCTCTATAAAGTGCTTTATCCGCATTTTTTAATAAGCCTTGCAAAGTGCAAGACTCAGAGGTTAAGCTCGATACCCCGTTACTCACTGTGTAACTGACATACTGACCACAGGGTAACTCAACCGGATTATCTTTTAAAAAATCCTGAAGCTTTGCTAATGTTTTAACTACAGTAGTAACACATTTATCCTGCGAAACAATGCAAAACTCCTCACCGCCCAAACGCGCTACAATGTCATTATTGTCCCAAAATGATTTGAACGTTTCAGCAATACTTTGTAAGACCAAGTCACCACCTTCATGGCCAAACTCATCGTTTATACGCTTAAAATGATCAATATCTATCATAGTTAGCGTTAAATGCTGTTCATTTTTAAAACAGGTATCAAGTGCAAGTGTACTCGATTCAATAAATCCTCTACGGTTAAGTAAATTTGTAAGAGGATCTTTAATCGTTAAGTCTTTTAACTGCGCTTGATACTGTTTCATTTTAGTAATATCACGCTCAATAGCCGCATAATAAGCCACTTCACCCAAGGCATTTTTTAGTGGAAAAATATTCATATCAATCCAATAAGGCTCACCTGACTTTTTATAATTAAGTATTTGCTCTGACACTTGCTGTTTATTTTCTAGCGCATGCCTTATTTTATCTCGCGTTGTTTGCTGAGTTTGAGGGCCTTGTAAAATTCGTGGCGTTTTTCCTCTAACTTCATCTAAATGATACCCCGTTAATTTAGTGAATGACTGGTTTGCATAAACAATTTTAGGTCCATTTTCAATGATTGGGTCAGCCTCAGTAACCAAAATAACATCATTAGCAAGTTCAACTATCTCTTTAAATGGAATCGTTTGTTTTTGATGAGTTATATCAATAAAGGTGGTCACTACCTCTGCGAGGTTATTATTTTCATCAAACTCTGGATAGGCGTTGCACAATACCCAAGTTATTTCTTCACATGAGCCATCACAAATACCTAGCTCAATATTACTGATCGGTTTTTTACTATTAATAACTAAACTAACGGGATGTTTATCAACACTGAGAGGTTTACGCAGTTCGTCAATTAGATTCCATTGACTATCAAAAACGTCATGCCCTAAAGCTTGCTTTTGTGTGATACGTAAAATACTTAATGCAGCAGGGTTTGCATAAACAATACTGCTATCAGGAGCATGCACAACCACTCCTGCATGCAAGTTTTTGATTAATTTTTCTGCATTAAGCCTAGATAAATCCATTAACAACTCCACTCACGGGCATCAGTGTTTCATAATAAAAACTAAATATATGTGAATATTTCTATTTAGAATAGAAAAACATTTTTATATTAATGACAAAAATTAGGGTTTGGTAAAATCACTTTAAAAAGGTTAGCGAGTTTAAAGTTAATAAAATAAAAATTACTTTCCGTATATACAACTGCTTATAAAGATTTTAGCTGTACTAGCTCAGACTTGATCTGACAGTTACCCGTTTTTTAATCGGTGACTGTCAGTCTAGATTTGAGCTAAATTTTTCTCAGCCCAGATCAATTTTCCATCTAATAAAGTTTCTAATGGCGTTCTGCCACAGCATATTTTTCCTTGATGAGTTCAGTCATTATTGTAATAAATCATCCATTCGTCTAGATCCTTTTGCAACTCCTCTAATGAGCTATATAGCTTTTTACGGAATGTAACTTATTGGGTGTCTAGCAAACTATGGGAAGTCCAAAAATCTTAGCTTTTTAAAAAAGAGTTCTCATAAAACGTTGAGAACTCTTTTAAATAACTCGACAGAGTATTTAAATACCTATTAATATTAAAATAACGATTCAAAGTCTCCATTTGGAAACAGTACTCCAGGTATCCCTCTTACAGCAGTTACTTTAGCGATTTTTGTATCACCAAAATACAAGCCTCCACTATAATCACGGCCTTTCTGCTTAAGTTCTAACCAGCGTCCATTAGCGCCACTGACCACAAGATTAATATTACCTTTGATATCCCTGATCTGTATATCTAACCCTCGATTTTGCAAGCTAACAAAAAAGTCACTTGAACTAAGTCTTGGTCTATTGTCAATTTTCCCAGCATAAGCAAACTTAAAATCATTTGCTCCGTTTAACGGAAAATCTAGCTCAAAAGAATAAACCAAGTCATCATTTTCATCTCCCTTGAAAGGTGATGTTTCTAAGGCTGTAATATGGAAGTCTATGCTTTGTATATTGCTTACATATTTACCATTAAAGTCGAAAGAAGATAAGATATTTACTACCTTGCTAAGAGAGTTTAGATCGCGTTTCAACTTGAGTGATAATTCCCCCTCAAGTTGACTTGCCTCTTTATTAATCTCTAGGCTTACTGTTAGGTCAGCTATTCCTGTATCTGTATCTGTATCTGTATCAGAGTTTTGATTATTGCTATCATCTGTACCATCTAACTGCACTAACAATTTACTGGAAGTTATATTAAGTGACGTACTTCCGTTGATAATTGAAGCACTCAAAACACCTTCGACTCTATCTCCTAACACGCCACTAATTCTAAAGTTAGGAATAGTTAAATCAATGACCACAGCTAAACCATCATAAGTCCCTGTTATTGCCCAAGAGTAAGGAGATTTATTGTAATCAATATCTAAACCGTCTATTTCATATTGGCCTGCAGGTATTAACTCATCAGCTACAGGCGAATAATTAGTAATAACCACATCTAATACATTAACAAGTACGTCTAATGTCATCTTAGTGCTTTCATCAAACGCACTTTCAAGCTCTTCGAGCCTTGTATTCAATGTATCTAAGGAGCTTGCTTCTTGAAGCCTTGCAACACCAATAATATCGCGTATATCTACTAATAACTCTCTTGAGTCATAGCTCAGTTCACCGCTTCTTAGTGTATTCCATTCTAAATTAGTGGTTATACTCGCTATCGTTTGTTTTACTTGCCCCGCCACACTCTGTAGCTGAGTATTATCTTGCTCGGAAATTAAATTTTCAGTTATAAACTGTGTAGCTAACAGGCTGTAATTTTGCCAGTCATGTGGAATTGTTTCAGCGTCTATAAACTCTTCAAAAGCATTTTCAACACTAAAAGTATTATCCATTGCGCCAGCTACAATGGCCGCGTATGTAAATGCATTAGTAACCATTTGAGCTTCGACTTTTGCAGGTAAGCTACTGTGGGTTAAATGATAAAACGGTGTTGCAGATAAACTAGGCAACGAAGCACTAAAACCTCTTTCGGTAATCGCCTTGCTCATCGGCGATAAATAAACAACATTAGCCCCTGGCGCACCAAATACTTCAGCTTTATAGTTTAGCTCTACAGATGTTGCTTCTTGATAATCAATTAAACGGTTTTCATTCAAATCATTAACATCTCCTCGAAAGGTTCTACCGCAACCACTTAATCGGGGGCAATTTAGTCTGGTATCTGTAGGGATAAACTCAAAAGTATAAAAGCTAAGGGCTGCTACTTTTATGTTCACATTATTAATATCTTCAACTTTTAATGATTCCTGTAAAACATTATTACTATCAAAAATATTTAGTGTACCTTGCGGTAATTGCCAATTGGCCACATAAACCTCAATAGATGAAAGCGTTGAAATTTCAGTGACATTATTAACACTCTCTGCACTATTATTTTCAGATGAACCGCCGCATGCAGCTAATAATATAGCCATCCCTATAGGTATAATTTTTTTATACATTATAAATCCTTAAAAATTAATATTTAGGTAGCAATTCACATTTGCATAGTAGGCTTTATCTAAATCAAGATTATCTGTTTTTAAATTAAGACCAAAATATTTACTCTCCACACCTATTAAAAATGCTTCACTTTTTGTTTCAAAACCAGCCTGCACAGCCCAATGATCCCAAAAGTGAATTCGCCCTTTGAGTTGATTAAAGGTATCTTTGTCATAATTTTTAATTGTTAACTGAGTAGAATAACGCTCACTAATTCTATAATCCGCGAAAACCCTAAAACGAGTTATCATTTCTAAATCACGGTTTTGAGTATTGCCAAATGCAGAAGTTTGTAACGACACTAATGGCTGGGTCACAACATTCCCATTATCATCTTTACTAAATGGTACATCTGTAGTTTGGCCTCTAACGTAACCACTATTGTCATAATCTGTTTTGTAAAATAAATCTTTAATACTTAAACCTACTTTAAAGTCATTACTCACTTGCCAATCAACAAATAAATCAAAGCTGTAACCCATTCCTTTAGGATTATTTTCCGGTGTAAACTTTTTAAATAATATATCTTTTGAGAAGCTATAATCCACCAAAATACTTCCCTCTAGTTCATCACTAAAAATTTGGCCATTTACTGATGCATCTTGAAAGTGGGTACTTGCAAAAACGGAAACTTTTGGTGTAATTGTTAGAGAGTTATTTTGTAAAAAATTAAAATCGTAAGAAAGAAATACCCCATTTGTTGTAGCTTGCTTACCATCTAAGCGATAAGTGTAAAACCTGTCTTCAAAAGCTAAGTTATTTTTTTCTGTATGGGTATAAAGAGCCGTATCAGGATCAAAGTTCAGCACATAGTCATAACGACTTTGAAAACCAAACTTAAAGCCCGAATAACTGACCCCTAGTTCAAATATATTGTAAGTAAACGCACTGTCACCTGACTTTAATGGGGCATCAAAGTCATCAACAAATGCTGCAACCGGCTGTGCTTCGGTATATATTTCTGCATCGAACTGTGAAAATACTTGAAATTGATTGCTTGCAGATGAAAGAGGGGAAATGAAAGCAGCTGTAAATCCTAACAAGAGAATTTTTTTTGTCATAATTTTTAATCTCTTAATATAAAAAAGGGAAAAGCTTAATGCTCTTCCCTTTTGAGGGTTTAAATATTACTTAGTTAAATCAATAAATGTAACATCTGTGTAGTTTATTGTGTCTCCGTCAATATAAGAGATTGATATTCCGTTGGTAACTTTAGTTACCGTACCGAATGACATCATTTTATCATTGTACATTGCTTTAACATCACCACTGTAACCTGCAGACTCCGTACCCATCATTTTTAATGTGTAACCCATTGCGGCATCATCATTAACCATAATTTCTAAAGTACTTTTATCCTCAGCACCACTACCATCAACCATACCGACAACTTTAAAGCCTAAGTCACCGGAATTGCCCTCCAAGGTAACAGTCGCAACATCGATTGTATCGTTACCGATGACGTTTAATCTACCCTCAAAGCCAGAGGCACCATCCATAATACTAATATTATTCCAAGCTTTAATATCTGTCATTAGTGCATCATCAACTGTACCAGCGTCTACCGTTCTATCAAAGGTAATCGATAAGCATGAGTCTATATCTTTAGGGTTTGTGATAGTTCCAGCTACAAAGTCTTCACACTCTTTAAGTGCTTCTGCTTGATTGGTATTTGTAATGAGTGACACCGATTCGCCATTACTACCTTTTAGTGTAGCCCCCCATGCAACTACTAATTTATCACCTTGATAAGAGGCTATCGCACTTATCATTTCTTGGGTTGTATCATTAGTAAGTTTTAATGTTAGGTCATCCAGACTGTAATCATAAGCCCATTCAGGTTGAGATGAGGAGTTACCTGTTCCTGAATTACCACTGCTTGCTAATTCATCAATTACATCAGACAGTACATCCGCTGAAGTTACAATTGCATCACCACCAGAACTAGTTAACACTGTCATCGTCGCTAACGACTCTGACGTAGCTTTTACCTCTCTAGTTGCAACATCAAGCAGGGCTTTAGTTTGTAGTTCTAATGCCTTTTCAAATTGCTCATCAGCTAGTGCCGCTTGAGTAACAGCTGCAGCTCTCATTTGAATAGCGCCTGCAATCAAATTAGCTGCTTCATCTGCTTCAGAGGAGTCATCGGTAGCTTTTTTTGCATACGATTGTGCCGCTGCTAATGCTTTCGATATCGCAAGTTCTAACTGATCAACAGCCTCTACAAAGTCAGACGCGGCATCAATTGCTGTCTCCACAAGGCTTACAGCGTCAAGGCTTCCAGAATCAACAGCTGCTTGAGCTGCAGAAAGCGCGTTTGTAGAAACTGACTCAGCAGTTGTAGCTAATGTTTGTTTAGCATCAGCCTTAGCCTCCGCTTTCAACGCAATTCTCTTTGCAACTTCAACATCGATATTGAAATCTGAAATTACTTTTTCTGATTCTTTAATTAAAATTTTCAGGGCTTTCGAGAAAGCTAAAACCTCACCAGCTTCCGCTTTGGTACCAGCTCTAAGTGCCTTGGCGTCGTCCAAAATCTGTGAGTAGTCAGAGCTTCTAGAAGTGAGTAATTTGGCCCCCCCCATATATCCTCGGGCTTTTGTAAATAATGCTTTAGAAATACTTACTAACCTAGATTCCTCGGCTTCACTTTCTAGTTCTACTACAGCCAATACGAATGCAATTGCATCATCAGCATCTACAATTGCATCTCCCCCTAAGCCTTGAACAGCGAGTAGATCTGCTTGTGCAGAATCCACAGAATCTTGTAACTTAGTAAGGTTCATTTCTGTCATATCAATTTGCTTTGATAACTCAGCAGCTAATTTAGCAAAAAAATCAGTACCTACAATACACTCGCTACCTGCACATCCAAGCTTTGATAATACTTTTTGAATTGTTTTACCCAAGTTAGTTAAAGCCGCGTTAGTTGCAGCTCCATTTTTAACGCCTTTATCTTTTGCCTTTTTAATTTTTTTAGCTATCAGTGCTGAATTTGAAGCAAAGTTTGCAATATCAGACGCTGAAGCTGATGGGTTCATAGCAATAAAAGCAGCCTCCAGCGCTGCCTTTATGTCATTCTCACCACCTGTTGCAGCAGCAACAAAAATACTCGCAGTAATATTTACTGCAATTTGAATTAGATCCTCATCAGCTGCAGTTTCAGAGTCACTATTAAGAGTTGAGTTCGATGTTTGAATACCAAAGCTGTTGACCCCCGCCGCAAAAGATTCAGTCTTAACGTTATTAACCATTTGATTAATAGCATCAGTAATAGAAGGTAAGCTTTGAACTGATGAAGCAAGTTGAGTGAGAATTAAAACTGCTGCATTTAGCTCTTCATCGCCCTCAATATTACTTAAATCAATTGCACCTCCTACTGAGAGGTCTGTATTTAAAGCGGCAAGTAAAATAGCCGAATCAGGACCTAGTACTTTAATTACTGAGTTTAAGCTTGCAGATGCTATAGCGTCGTCATCAATAGAAACACTTTCGCTCATAAGAAGCTTTGCTACAACTGAGGTTAAAAGTGTTGTATTGGCAGTATAAGCTCGCTCAGGATTTATATCGCTTTGTGAATCATCAGCCTCAGGTTCTTCAATGTACTTTACCACAGAGAGCTCAAGGTCAGTTTTGTACCATTCTCCAAATTCAATATTATTATCACCATCATTCTCTTCATCTACTGCTGGTGCTACTGAATATTCACCACAACCTAAATATGCATCACAACGTAAAAAGCTATCGTCACTCTCTGCTAATGTTTTTACAGTAATGTAAACAGGGCCAGTAAAATCATCTTCCAAATATATACTGTATCCACCACTGTTATTGGTAACTACAGTATCAGGGTTACCTTCTATTTTGCTTGCCTCAACCGCTAAGTTTGCAGCTTCTTGAGATGACGCTTCAGCCATAAACGTTTCTGTTTCTTCTGAAGCTGATAGTCTAAATGCCACAGGAACAGTTTCACCTGCTTCGTTTAATGTCATTACGCTAACAGCTGCTTGTTTCATTGTACCCTTAACAGCTTTACCTGTGATCTCTACATTAAATTGAGCATCATCCGATGCGGTTACCACCTGAACGGGGGGAACAGGTGGAACATATTTGTTTCCATCATTGTCAGTACCACAAGCTGATAAACCAAGTGTAAGAGCAATTGAAGTAGCAACCGGTGTGACTTTGATTATGCGCTTTGTCATTTATTTCTCCTTGATAGCCTATTATGACTAATAGATTTATTAGTAATGTACATCCTTTAGAGAAAATCTAAGCTCTCTAATATATTGATAAATGATAATAAAATCCTAAAGCAGATAGTGTTATGCGTAAATCAAAGAAACAACGAGCATAAAGATTTATTTTTTACTCAATACTTTAGCGCTATATAAAACACAATCAAAAACATTTTATTAACAGAAAAACATACCCTAGATATAATCTAGTCTGTTAATCTTATTCTTCAAGTGACTCAGGGATATAAAGCAAAAAAAAACAAACACTGAGTATTTAAAAGCTTATTTATAAAAGTAGAGATTTTAATAGTGGGTAAATTAGAGCTTGAGAACTAACAAACTTTATTTAACGTATTTAAGGGGGGGAAATTAAGGCTTGAGTTTAAGTGTTTGGTGCCTTTAAAACTTAAAGTGTAGGATGCCAATCGGTAAACCTGATTGGCATTTTAAGAAGAATAATAAAAAATATATTACAATTGAATAAGTGGGGTTCGTACGACACCTTCCATTAACACACGGGCACTGCGGCTCATACTAGCTTTGCTAACCTGCCATTGGCCATGTGTAACAACCGCCTCTGCACCCACTTTTAATGTGCCAGAAGGGTGACCAAAATTAACTTCATTAATGGCTCCGCCACCAGCGGCAGCATTAACTAAGGTGCCTTCTATCGCGGCCGCTGTACCAATAGCAACCGCGGCTGTGCCCATCATGGCATGATGTAACTTACCCATCGACATGGCACGAACCAATATACTTATATCGCTGGCATTGATGTGCTTACCACTTGAGGCTGTGTAGTCTTTTGCTGGAGCAACAAAAGCCACTTTAGGTGTATGTTGGCGTGCTTGCGCTTCATTAATATTCTTAATTAAGCCCATTTTTACCGCGCCATGGGCACGAATGCTTTCAAGCATAGTTAACGCCGCATTATCGCTATTAATATCATCTTGCAGCTCTGTACCGGTGTAACCAATATCCGCTGCATTTACAAAAATAGTCGGAATACCTGCGTTGATCATGGTTGCTTTTAACGTGCCCACGCCTGGCACTTCTAAGTCATCCACCACATTACCTGTTGGGAATAACGCGCCATCACCATCAGCAGGGTCAATAAATTCCAGCTTTACTTCAGCGGCAGGAAAGGTAACACCATCTAACTCAAAGTCACCGGTTTCTTGTACTTGAGCGTTGGTCATCGGTACATGCACTAAAATGCTTTTTTTAATGTTAGCCTGCCATACACGCACAATAGCAATTCCATTATCAGGCACTCTGCTTTTATCAACTAAACCATTGCTAATGGCAAATGCGCCCACAGCAGAGGTTAAATTACCGCAGTTGCCACTCCAATCTACAAACGCTTTATCAATCGCGACTTGACCAAATAAATAGTCTACATCGTGATCAGCTTGTGTGCTTTTACTTAAAATAACCGTTTTACTGGTGCTTGATGTTGCGCCACCCATACCATCAGTTTGTTTACCATAAGGATCGGGGCTACCAATAACGCGCAGTAATAAGTTATCGCGCGCCTCACCTGCCACTTGGGCAGATGCGGGTAAATCGGTTAAATTAAAAAACACGCCTTTACTGGTGCCGCCACGCATATAGGTCGCTGGCACTTTAATTTGTGGTTTAAACATCTGTTTTATATCCTTATGATGCTTGCGTTGCTTCTAAAAAATCTTGTGCAAAGCGTTGCAATACACCGCCTGCAGCATAAATAGAAAGCTCTTCTTGCGTATCTAATCGACATTTCATTGGCACAGTGACTACTTCACCATTTTTACGGGTGATCACTAATTCTAAAGTTGCCCCTGGTGCTGGTTCGCCTTTTACATCATAGCTTTCGCTACCATCTAGGTTAAGTGTTTTGCGGGTTGTACCTGCAGCAAATTCCAGTGGTAGCACACCCATACCAATGAGATTAGTACGGTGAATACGCTCAAACCCTTCAGCTGCAATAACCTGAACACCTGCAAGCCTTACGCCTTTTGCTGCCCAATCGCGAGACGAACCTTGACCATAGTCAGCACCTGCAACAATAATAAGCGGTTGCTTACGTTGCATGTAGGTTTCGATGGCTTCCCACATACGCGTATTTTTACCCTCAGGCTCTATGCGCGCGTACGAACCTTGCTTCACTTCGCCGTTTTCATCCAATACCATTTCGTTCAATAGTTTAGGGTTTGCAAATGTAGCGCGCTGCGCGGTTAAGTGATCGCCTCGGTGGGTAGCATAGGAGTTAAAGTCTTCTTCTGGTACGTTCATTTTAGTTAAGTATTCACCTGCCGCGCTACTTGCCATAATTGCATTAGAAGGTGATAAATGATCGGTTGTAATGTTATCGCCAAGTACTGCTAATGCACGCATCCCACTCATACTGCGCTCACCTGCTAATGCCCCTTCCCAATAAGGAGGGCGGCGAATATAGGTACTTTCTGGACGCCAATCGTATAATGGGTCGTTATCTTCGCCGTAATCAACGGTTAAGTTAAACATTGGCTCGTATACTTTTCTAAACTGCTCAGGCTTAACACTTTGCTTGATCACTGCATCTATTTCTTCATCAGATGGCCATAGATCTTTTAAGGTTACATCGTTACCTTGCTGATCCTTACCGAGGATATCTTTTTCTATATCAAAACGAATGGTACCGGCAATAGCATAAGCTACTACAAGGGGTGGAGACGCTAAAAACGCTTGCTTAGCATACGGATGAATACGACCATCAAAGTTACGGTTACCCGAAAGCACCGCTGTTGCGTATAAATCGCGATCAATCACTTCTTGTTGAATTTTAGGGTCTAGTGCACCACTCATGCCGTTACAGGTAGTACAGGCAAAACCAACAATACCAAAACCAAGTTGTTCTAGCTCTGGTAATAATTTTGCATCCTCAAGGTACGATTGCACTGCTTTAGAGCCCGGTGCCAATGAAGTTTTAACCCAAGGTTTACGCATTAAACCTTTTGCATTGGCGTTACGTGCCAATAAACCTGCCGCAATTACATTGCGCGGGTTACTGGTATTAGTACAGCTAGTAATAGCGGCAATAATACAGGCACCATCTGGCATTAAACCTTCTTCGTTTTCAACAACACCCGAAATACCTTGCGCTGCTAAATCGCTAGTAGATACACGACGATGCGGATTTGAAGGCCCTGCAATGTTGCGCCCTACACTTGATAAATCAAATTTAAGTATACGGTCGTAATGCGCTGTTTTTAAGCTATCGCTCCATAACCCTGCTGTTTTAGCGTAGTTTTCTACTAATGCAATTTGCTCTTCATCACGACCTGTTAAACGTAAGTAATCAATAGTTTTATCGTCGATGTAGAACATAGCCGCGGTTGCGCCAAATTCTGGGGTCATGTTAGAAATGGTTGCTCTGTCACCCAGGGTTAGTGCATCAGCACCCTCACCGTAAAATTCGAGGTAAGTCGATACCACACGTTGCTCACGTAAAAATTCGGTGATAGCCAGTACAATATCGGTTGCAGTGATGCCTGGTTGGCGTTTACCGGTAAGCTCTACACCAACAATATCGGGTAAACGAATGTACGATGCGCGCCCTAGCATTACGCTTTCTGCCTCAAGGCCGCCCACGCCAACAGCAATCACACCTAACGCATCAACATGCGGTGTATGGCTGTCGGTACCTACTAGCGTGTCTGGGAATGCAATACCGTCACGGTTTTGAATTACTGGTGACATTTTTTCAAGGTTAATTTGATGCATGATGCCATTGCCCGGCGGGATCACATCAATATTTTTAAACGCAGTTTTAGTCCAGTTGATAAAATGAAAACGGTCATCGTTGCGTCTGTCTTCAATGGCGCGGTTTTTCTCAAATGCTTCAGGGTCAAAGCCTGCATGCTCTACCGCTAACGAGTGATCGACAATTAATTGTGTTGGCACAACCGGATTTACTTTTGCAGGATCGCCGCCTTTTGCAGCAATAGCGTCGCGCAGGCCCGCTAAATCAACTAAAGCGGTTTGCCCTAAAATATCGTGACATACAACGCGTGCCGGATACCACGGAAAGTCTAAATCTTGCTTGCGCTCAATAATTTGGCTAAGCGCATCGGTTAACATATCGGGTTCACAGCGGCGCACTAAGTTTTCGGCAAATACCCGCGAACTGTAAGGCAGTGTGGCGTAAGCGCCCGGTTTAATGGCATCTACCGCGGCTTGGGTATCGTAATAATCTACATTTGAGCCTGGTAATGGCTTACGGTATTGGGTGTTATTAATAATGGTCATAATAAATTCGCTAATTTGGTGACGGGGATGAACAAGACAAAAGCGCTACAATGAGTAATCATCAGCGCTATAAACAATAAAAGGTGAGCTAGGCTCACCTTAAACGCTAACTAATTAGCCTCTTGATTCAATTGGCGTGTAGCTACGCGCATCTGGCCCTGTGTAATCAGCACTTGGGCGAATAATACGGTTATTTGCGCGCTGCTCTTTTACGTGAGCTGTCCAACCGGTTACACGGCTCATTACAAAGATAGGCGTAAACAACTTAGTAGGAATACCCATAAAGTGATACGCCGATGCATGGAAAAAGTCAGCATTACAGAATAACTTCTTCTCACGCCACATTACTTCTTCGCAGCGAACTGATACTGGGTAAAGTACATCGTCACCCACTTCTGCCGCTAATTTTTCAGACCATTTTTTAATAATAACATTACGCGGATCCGACTCACGGTAAATAGCGTGGCCAAAGCCCATAATTTTATCTTTACGCTCAAGCATGCCCATAAGCGCGTCTTCAGCTTGATCAGCACTGCTAAAGCTTTCAATCATATCCATTGCGGCTTCGTTTGCGCCACCATGCAGTGGGCCACGTAAAGTACCAATTGCACCAGTTACACAAGAATGGATATCAGAAAGCGTTGACGCACACACTCGACCGGTAAAGGTAGAGGCATTAAACTCGTGCTCTGCGTACAAAATTAGTGATACATTCATCACTTGTGCAAATAATTCACTTGGCGCTTTATCGTGTAATAGCGTTAAAAAGTGTGCGCCTACTGAATCATCATCAGTTTGTGTTTCAATGCGAACACCGTCATGGGTAAAACGATACCAGTAACAAATAATACTTGGGAAAATTGCCACCATGCGGTCAATCGCATCGTTTGCTTCGCTAAAGTCGTTTTCCATTTCAAGGTTACCTAACATAGAACAGCCTGTACGCATTACATCCATTGGGTGTGCGTCTTTAGGAATGTTCTCAAGCACTGTTTTTAGTGCCTTTGGTAAACCGCGTAAACTTTTAAGTTTAGCTTTGTACTCTGCCAATTCACTTGATGTTGGTAACTCGCCGCGAGAAAGTAAAAACGACACTTCTTCAAACTGCGCTTTTTCAGCCAGTTCGCTAATGTCGTAACCACAGTAAGTTAAACCTGAGCCTGTTTGCCCTACTGTACATAATGCTGTTTGTCCTGCTACTTGGCCACGTAAGCCTGCGCCACCTAATGCTTTATCTACCATGATTTGTCTCCTGTTGAATTTTTTATTATTTGTCAGATTTTGCTGAAAAAAGGTTATCTAGCGTGTTTTCGTACGAGTGATAATCTAAAAAGTCGTAAAGCTCTGCACGCGTTTGCATGTTTTCAATTTGGCTTTGTTGCGACCCTTCATTCAAAATAGCCGAGTACACATTAAGTGCTGCTTTGTTCATTGCTCTAAATGCACTTAATGGATAAAGCACCATTTCTACGCCCACATCGCTTAACTGCTCTTTGGTATAAATAGGTGTTTGGCCAAACTCGGTAATGTTGGCTAAAATCGGCACATTAATCGCCTTGCTAAATGCTTGGTAATCAGCAAGGTCATGAACGGCTTCTGCAAAAATGGCATCGGCACCGGCTTCAACACACGCTGCTGCACGGTCTATTGCTGCGTTCAAGCCTTCTTTTTGAAATGCATCAGTACGCGCCATAATGTAAAAATCGCTATCGGTTTTTGCATCTACTGCGGCTTTAATACGGTCAACCATTTCAGCTTGGGTAACTATTTCTTTATTAGGACGATGGCCACAACGCTTTTGCGCTACTTGGTCTTCAATATGAAAGCCTGCTGCACCCGCTTTAGTCATTTCTTTAACGGTACGGGCAATATTAAACGCCCCGCCCCAACCTGTATCGGCATCTACTAACAATGGTAAATCGCTCGCACCGGTAATACGGCGAATATCTTCAAGTACGTTATCAAGGCTGGTCATGCCTAAATCTGGCATACCAAATGAAGCATTAGCCACACCCGCCCCCGACAAGTAAATAGCCTGATGAC
The DNA here is from genome assembly GCF_057552415.1 of Pseudoalteromonas sp. NH0006-26. Next base: position 161,959 of record NZ_BAAJMJ010000005.1, on the reverse strand, counting down.
CCATTTTTTCAGCCATCATCGCGGTATACGCGTTTATAGTACCCACAACCTGTAACGGGTGGTTATTTGCAATTGCCTGTTTAAATTTTAATCCTGCTGACATTACCTTCTCCTAACTTTGAACGGGGCTGCTCTTTGGCAGCTTAGTATTTTTTAAAAATGTGACATCTGTATTAGGGTCTATTGACCTTTCAGGGTTTAATCCGCAAAGATCAACAGAATCTAGTTAGCCATTTCATTTTGAGTGGCTTGTACTGATTGATATCCATCAAATTTTGTTTGTATATTCGCTTGAGAAGCGCTTATATGGCGCTTCATTAGCATTTCGGCCAGCTCACCATCATGGTTTTCTATGGCGTTTATAATCGCTAAATGTTCGTCAAACGCTTTCGATACGCGTGGCCCTACCATGCCCATTTGTACACGGTACATTCTTATTAATTGGTACAGATCGTGGCATAACAAATGAATTAAGTGCGCGTTTTTACTGCCTTTGATTATTCTGTAATGAAAATCTAAGTCGCCTGCTTCTTGATAGTACGACTCACCTTCTTTAACACGCTGAGTTTGCAAATGCTGATTAAGTAATTGTTTTAAGCCTTGTACTTCATCTGGTTCCATATTGTCGGCAGCTAGGCGGCATGCAAGTCCCTCAAGGGCACTGCGCACTTGATACACCTCAATTAAACGCTCTGCGGTTAATGCCACAACACGGCAACCTATATTGGCTTTACGCTCAACTAAGTAACAGCTTTCTAAACGGTTTAATGCCTCTCTAAGGGTTGCACGGCTTACACCATAACGCTTTGCAAGCTCTGGCTCTGATATTTTACTGCCTTGTGCAATGCTGCCTTCTACTATTTCGCGGCGCATATCTACAAACACTTTATCGGAAGCGGTTGTAACTGCGGTGTCGTTTAAAAAGTGCTGTGTCATAAAGTATTTTTATATTGTCGACAATTTATGGTTTAACTATGTGCTTATTAACCTACACTGTCAACCCTGAAAACGCTGAAAATGAATAAAAAACCACCAGATTGTCGACAGCATTAGCTAAAAGTATAATAAAAGATAGTATTTAAACCGCTTTACTGAATAAGGTGTCGACACTTTAAAAGGGTTACTCTTTCATTTTTAACACTGAAAAAAAGCGTTAAAAATGCTATTATCCGGCTTTAATTTTATTGTATGAGCCAAATCGTGGACGCTAACACTTATATCCCAGAGCAATTTATTGACGACGTAAAAACTTATCTGCCTGATCACCTTACATTAGATGATTTTTTAAATGCGTGTCGTCGACCTTTACGTAAGTCTGTTCGCGTTAATACATTAAAAATGAGTGTTGAAGAATTTAAACGCCACGCAGCTCAAAAAAATTGGCAACTCACTGCCATACCCTGGTGCGATGAAGGTTTTTGGCTAGAGCGCCCAAACGATGAAGAGCAAAATTTAGCGCTAGGTAATACCGACTTACACTTAAGCGGCGCTATGTATGTACAAGAGGCAAGCTCAATGCTGCCGCCAATCGCACTAAAGCAAAGCCTTAAAACCAGTGACACAGTGCTCGATATGGCCTCGGCACCAGGTTCTAAAACTTCACAACTAGCTGCACTAATGAACAATCAAGGTGTTTTGGTTGCAAATGAGCTGTCGTCATCGCGCTTAAAAGTACTTAGCGCTACGCTAAAGCGCATGGGTGTTGGTAATTGTGCGTTATCGCATTTTGATGGCGTGGTATTTGGTAATTACATGTTTGAATGCTTTGATAATATTTTGCTTGATGCGCCCTGCTCGGGTGAAGGCACGGTTCGTAAAGACAGTGATGCACTAAAAAATTGGTCTATCGAATCAAACATTACTATTGCCCAAGTACAAAAAGATCTGATTAAAAGCGCATTTTATGCACTTAAACCTGGCGGTACACTAGTGTATTCAACCTGTACATTAACCCCACTCGAAAACCAACAAGTGTGTGATGCATTGCTAGAAGAGTTTGGCGAATACATTACGCCAGAGCCTTTAAATGACCTTTTCCCTGGGGCCGAAAAGGCCACCACTGAGCAAGGCTATTTGCATGTATGGCCGCAAACATTCGATAGTGAAGGCTTTTTTATTGCTAAATTTAAAAAGCACAGCAGCTGCGAAAACCAAAACATTAAAGTGAAAAAAGGGGCATTCCCGTTTAACCACTTTGACAGTAAACAGCAAGATGCGTTTATGAGCTCCCTCAAAAAGCAATTTGGTTTAACAAGCCTGCCAGGTACTTTAATGCAGCGCGACAAAGAGCTTTGGCTGTTCCCAAATGAATTTGAAGCGATACAAAATAAAATAAAATACGCGCGGTTAGGTATTCAGATAGGCGTTATTCATAAAAATGGGGTGCGCCTCGCTCACGAGTTTGCCACCGTATTTGGTAAGCAATGTAAAAGTAATGTACTGGAATTAACCAATCAACAAGCCAGCGATTACTTTAATGGCAAAGACATTCGTTTGGATGACGTTGTTAAGGCAACGGGTGAAGTAATATTAACTTTATGCGATTGCCCGATTGGCTTAGGTAAATGGCAAAAAAATAAGGTTAAAAACTCACTACCTCGAGATTTAGTGCAAAATACGCAGTTAATAAACTGGGAGTAAACCCTAGCTTAAGTGTAATAAAGATGTGCATAACAATTGTAACCCACTGTAATTATTGCAGTATAAAAAACGAACAAAAGTATGTGTTTTTGAAGCTTTTGACTATACTTAAATAACTTTCTTCTTCTCCCTAAGAATCTGAAAGTGTCTTTAGTTAGCGCAGGGCTTACATATGAGCCCCTCTATAACCCAGAGTTCCTTATAGCTCTGGGTCTTTTTTTGTCTAGGCGAAAGTTAACGAGCTGCAAGAGTCGGGTTACGAGCTTAATCCCTCACCTAGTCCTATATTACAATAAGAACTTAGTGATTTATTTACCACAGAGGATAGGAGAAAACAGAGAAAGTGATTAAAGATAAAGGTTAAAGAACTGTTCTTAGTTATTAGATTTTCGCAATTAAAGCTCTTTCTCTGTGCAGCGTGAAGCGCCTCGGTGCTCTCTGTGGTTCAAAAAAAGGTTAAAGTCGAGAGTTAACGGGTTGTGGGGATCTGACAACCGGACCTGGGCATTACAATAAGCTCTTAAAGATTTATTTACCACAGAGGATAGGAGCACACAGAGAAAGTGATTAAAGAAAAAGGTTAAAGAACTGTTGTTAGTTATTAGATTTCCAAAATTGAAGCTTTTTCTCTGTGCAGCGCGAAGCGCCTCGGTGCTCTCTGTGGTTCAAAAAAAGGTTTTAGGAGATAGCTAACGGGTTGCGGGGATCCGACAACCGGACCTGGGCATTACAATAAGCTCTTAAATATTTATTTACGACAGAGGATAGGAGAAAACAGAGGAAGTGATTAAAGACAAAGGTTAAAGAACTGTTGTTAGTTATTAGATTTCCAAAATTGAAGCTTTTTCTCTGTGCAGCGCGAAGCGCCTCGGTGCTCTCTGTGGTTCAAAAAAAGGTTTTAGGAGATAGCTAACGGGTTGCGGGGATCGGACAACCGGGCCTGGGCATTACAATAAGCTCTTAAAGATTTATTTACCACAGAGGATAGGAGAAAACAGAGAAAGTAATTTCCAAAATTGAAGCTCTTTCTCTGTGCAGCGCGAAGCGCCTCGGTGCCCTCTGTGGTTCAAAAAAAGGTTAAAGTCGAGAGTTAACGGGTTGTGGGGATCGGACAACCGGACCTGGGCATTACAATAAGCTCTTAAAGATTTATTTACCACAGAGGATAGGAGCACACAGAGGAAGTGATTAAAGACAAAGGTTAAAGAACTGTTGTTAGTTATTAGATTTCCAAAATTGAAGCTTTTTCTCTGTGCAGCGCGAAGCGCCTCGGTGCTCTCTGTGGTTCAAAAAAAGGTTAAAGTTCAGAGTAAACGAGTTGCGAGGCTCAAGGCCCGAAACCCGTTACTCGAAGCCCGTGGCTCGTGTTTTAACCACAGTATTTATTAAACATCCAACTACCTCTAACCGCCTCATAATGAGAACCAAATTGAAGCGATAAACACACTATTGGCAAGCGATTCATTTGCTCAGCCATACTAAATACATCATAAAATTTATAACCATATTTAGAAGCTAATTTTAGCTCATTCAAATAAAGAGCTTTGTAGGTGGGTGATAGCTCATTCCAATGCATTAACGCAATTTGAATAATACCTAAGTGAACATCTAACTTATAAGGGCCAACTTTTTTAGCTTGCTGAATATAATTATATACCCGCTCGGTAGGCCCCTCTTGATAACTTACAACTTGCGCCAAGCTAATCCAGGTTAGTGCCCAGGTTTGTCTTAACTCAACCGACTTTAATAACGCTTGCTCAGCTTGTTGATATGTTTGCTTTACTTTATCTGATTGCTCACCTGATGTTGTATCAATACCGGCCAAACCTAGCATTTTTATATGAGCTAAAAAATGCCAATAATGCGGGTGTTCAGGATCCATATTAGTGGCTAAGGTAATTGCATTTTCTGCCGCCTGAAGCGATGAACCAGACAAAGCACCATCCGACTCTTGCACAATATTTAGCGCATTAAAGTACCACGCATTAGCACGCATACTTTGCATGCTGGTATAAGCAATAACAAGTACTACCATGGCTAATGTAACTGCAGGAACTACCTTAAACATATTTAATTTAGTCATTAAATAAGCACTCGGTTAATTGTAGCGGGTTAGTTACAAAAAGCGCTGTGGCCTGCTCTTCACCTATTAACTGCGCTACTGTTTTTCTAGCTTGGCTTAAAATAGGCGGTCGGCGCTTTACTGAATGGGCATCAGAGGCAACATAGTTCACTAAACCATCTTTTAGCATTTGTAACGCTATAGTGTGGGCGCTTTCGCCCCACTCACCTTCAATGCTCGATGCTGTTAATTGAAAGTCGCAGCCTAACTGCTTTAAGTGCTGAATATAATAAAGGTTTGACTGAATATCGCGGTTGCGCTCTGGGTGCGGAATAATAACGCGTATATTTTTTTTGGCGAGCCACTGAATAAACTTATCGTAACCTTGTGGCATGTGTGAATGCGGTAACTCTAATAACAACACATTTTTGTCTGCTATTTTACCAATAAAAGGCAGCTTATTAGCCATCACCATTGCCATAAGTTCTATGTCTAAACGCACCTCTGCAGCGGCCGCTAATTTAACATTAATACCTTCTTTATGTGCCTCTAGCTTTAAACTTTGTAAATCGTTTTGTATTTGATTATTCGCATTGTTAAAGCGACCCACATGTATATGTGGCGTTGCTACCATATGAGTAATACCATCGTTTTCGGCCAATTTTAAAAGCGCTAAAGATTCAGTTAAATCTTTAGCGCCATCATCAATACCCGGCAAAATATGCGTATGAATATCAATCATAAATTAACTTCGTTACGCTTGTGGCTTTTCAGGTTGCTGAGAGTAATCGTAATAATCATAGTAACCATGACTATGCTCATCTTTAGATTTGCTCATATCTACCTGGTTTAGTACCACACCAGCAACATGGGCTTTTACTTCAAATAAACGCTCAAGGCCGGCTGTAATTGGTTTGATACGGGTTATGTCGGATTTAACAACATATACTACCGAATCAACACTTTGTGCGATTACTAAGGCATCGCTCACTGCTTGTGTAGGCGGAGTATCAACAATAATGTGATCGTACTGTGTTTTTAACTCACCAAGTAGCTCAGCAAAACGTGGATTTGATAACAGCTCAAGCGGGTTAGACGGTATTTGCCCGCTTGGCATAATTGTTACACCCGATTGCGTGTCAACATGAACACACTCAGCTAATTGCTCAGTACCAATCATTAAATTACTTAAACCTGGGTGAAATACCGGTATATCAAAACGTTTAGCTAACGTTGGTTTACGTAAATCGGCATCAATTAGTAGTACTTTGCCCATTTGTGCCAACGACATAGCTAAGTTTGCAGAGGTGGTGGTTTTACCTTCCCCTGGGGAGGTAGAGGTAACCGCAATAACTTGATGCGCTCTATCTAATTGAGTTAGCAACAAACTAGTGCGAAAGGTACGTACCGACTCAGCAAAGCGGCGGTAAGTATCTTCTAAATAAGCATGAATCGGAAAATAGCTCTTTTTAGGAACTGCAACATGCGGCAATAAACCTAACATGCGCTGTGCGAGTTTATTTTCTACATCATTTTTATTTTTAACTGTGTCGTTTAAGGCATCAAAAACAAAAGTCATTACCACTGCAAACCCAAAACTCGCCACAAAGGCTAAAATAACAATTAACTTTTTGTTAGGTTTGCTTGGATCTTTAGGTGCATAAGCACGGTCAGTAAAACGTGCGGCAGCCGAGCTAAAGTCACTGGTTACTTCGGTTTCTTTTGAGCGAGATAAAAAGGTATTAAAAATATTACGGTTTGTTTCAACTTCGCGCTTTAACTGATTGTATTGAGTTTCTTTACGCGTTACCTCTTGATACTCAGCACGAATTTTAGCTAAATCACGCTCAAGCGCATTTACAGTGCGCGTTGTTCTGTTTAGCTCTTTTTCAATACCGGTAATTAACCCTTTAATTTGCTTGTTAAGGTTAGTTTTAACCGTGGCAAGCTCAGCCTTAGCTGAGATCATTTTTGGATGCTTAGGGCCATAAACTTCTGCAAGTTCACTTACCTTACGCTCAACGAGTACTACTTCACGTTTAACGTCTTGTATTACACGGTGCGAGGTAATTTCAGGCATGCTACCCAATAGCTCTATGTTATCGTTACCATATTCGTTAATTACACGGTTTATGCTTTCAAGGTTATTTTTAGTCGCTCGCGCATCTACTAGCTGTTTGGAGGTTTGCTCAAGCTCTTGGGTAACCAAACCTGCAATACCTTCTATATCAACCAGCTTTTGTTCTTCTCGGTAAGCTTGTAAACGCACTTCAGAGCTATCTAGTTGTATACGTAATTCAGATAAACGCGTGTTTAACCAACTCGATGCCTGCTGGGTAATGCCCATTTTAGCGCGCATTTGGCTTTCTATGTAAACCTCGCCAACAGTATTAGCAACTAGTGCAGCTAACTTAGGATCGCTCGACTCAAAACTTACACGCACTAGCTGCGTTTTCATTATAGGAGACACACTTAAACGAGACTTAAATGCAGCTAATAAGCCCAGCATCTCACGCTCTGCTTGCTCCTCCTCTGTAAGAACTAAGCTTTCTTTTTTATTTAAAAAAGGCAGTAACTGTTTAACCATACTTTTTAGCTCACCGGTGAATGACGGTTTCGCAATAAAGTCGGTATGATCTTTTAAATTAAGTTTAGTTATAACCTCACGGGCAATGCTATTTGACTTAATTACTTCAAACTGGGTTAAGTAATACTCTTTTTTAGTAGAATCTAAGCCATAAATTTCATCAAAACTCACCGCTTTGGTTTGCTCCGACTCAATCAATAAAGTGGCTGTGGCGGTGTACTTGGGCACTAAGGTTAACGCAACCATTATAGTGAGCAAGGTAACTACAATTGCAAAACCTAAAATTTTCCATTTGCTTTGCTTAATAACATTAAGATAAGCACCTAAATCAATAACTTCCTCGTTGTTGCTAGGCTTTTCAGAGTGTGTATTCATTTTTTAATTACTGCCTTAAACTGCTTAAAACAAGCGCTGTTCTATTTTTATGGTGTCACCCGCTGCAATTTGGCTGTTTAAACTACCCTTTTGTTGCTGCTGTTTGGTTTGCTCTTTAAAAATAAATATTTTGTCAACTGAGGCGCGCTCGGTTAATCCACCGGCCAATGCTATGGCTTGGTTTACCGTCATGGCGGGCTGGTAAGGGTAAGCACCAGGTTCTTTAACCTCACCATGTATATAAAATGGGCGGTATTCTATAACTTGCGCATACACATTAGGGTTAACTAAGTAATCAGGTTGTAAGCCTTCGCTTATTGTTTGCTCTACTTGCGAAACACTTAAACCCACAAGTTTAACCTTTCCTAAAAATGGGTAATTAATCTCACCGCTATTACCCAGCAGTGAGGTTACATCTAAATCGGGCTGACCAAATACTTTTATTTCTATTTTATCACCGGCCCCTAAAATGTAGTTTTGCGAATCGTTCGCAAAACTACCAAAGCTCAACATAAATATTAAAGCTATTAAAATTTTAACCTTCATTTATTACTCTTTAATGCAAATGTAAAGTTAAGGCCAACAATAACTCGGTCAAACTCAATATTAGTTTCGGTTGAGTCACGATCAATAAAATCAATATAACCACTAACCATACCAAAATTTGTAGCTAAATAATTTAAGCCTAGGCGGGCGTTTTTTACTTTATCTTTTCGGTTAAAGCTACCCGAGTATTGTTGGTCTATATAATTAGCACTAACTACCGAGCTTAAGTAGTCGCTCCAATCATGCTGCCATGTTGCACCGTAAACACTCTCGCGGATGTAATCGCCTTCAAGTAATGGATCTTTTGCGGCACGGCTAGTAACCAGTTGTAACGTTGTATAGGTTAACGGCTTCCAAACAGCGGCAGCTTCCCAGCTTAAACCGCTAAAATTTTCACGCAGGTTTGAATCAAAATCTTTATTTTGGTAACCCACTTTGAACGAGCCAGTAGTAATGGCGGTAGCTTCCCACTCCATACCTAAAAGTACTTTTACATCATCTGAATCGCGGGTAATACCGTTTGAGTCGATCACATCATAATGGTAGTTTTCTTGCTTTACTTCTAAAAATGCGCGCGTACCTGCTTGGGTATTATAATAACCAATAATTCCTAGCATAGGCTTATCGTAATCTCGGTATTGCGAGATTGCGGTAAAGTTTTGATAATTTTTATTATAGTAACCCGTTATTAAAGCAAGCTGCGCCTTTGAGCTTAATGCGCCGTATTCGTAACGAGCGTTTAAATTTTGTTGCTGATAATGAACCAGCTCATCAATAGCATTGCCTTGGCCTTCGGTTAAGCCACCACCGCGCGGCTCATATAGCCAGTCACTATCGCCTGTTACATCAAGGCGGTGTTGGCTAGTAAACTCTTTATGCACACCCACACCTACATTTACTTGAGTAAAGTTATCGGTAGTGTCTTTATTATGAAACGACGTGCTAGATGCAATATCAAAATTATAGGTATCGGGCCCGTCTTCAATTAAAGCGTTTAAGCTTGGCGCTATATTCCAAATTAAGCGAGTTTCTGTCGCCGACGGCGTCATAAAAAAGTTGTCGTTGCTACTAACCCCAAGCTGTAATGTAGGTGTAACTGCGGCGCCGTCTTTGGTAATAATACTGCCTGCAGGTAAGTCAACAGCAACTGCAGGGGCAGAGAGCCCTAACGCTACAAGTAAAGGTGTAATTTTATTAGTATGCGTTTTCACTTTTAAATCCCTTAAAAATTGTCATAAATATTATTTTAACATCAAACCATAAAGACCAATGTTTAATGTAATGTAAGTCGTATTCAACTCGCTTGGCCATTTTATCGAGAGTATCTGTTTCGCCGCGCCAGCCGTTAATTTGTGCCCAACCGGTAATGCCCGGTTTAGTTTTATGCCTAAACATATAAAACTCCACTTTTTTTCGGTACTCTTCATTATGGGCAACAGCATGAGGCCTCGGCCCAACAATAGACATATCGCCTTTTAAAACATTTATAAATTGTGGCAGTTCATCCAAGCTAGTGCGGCGTAAAAAACCACCTAATGGGGTAATACGTGCATCGTTTTTTGTTGCTTGCGTCACTACATCGCTGTTTTCGGTCACCGTCATCGAGCGAAACTTCCACACTTTTATTTTTCGGCCATCTAAGCCATAGCGATCTTGCTTAAAAATAATAGGCCCTTTTGATGTCAGCTTTATTGCGGCAGCAATCGTTAATAATACGGGAGTTATTAAGGTAACAATAATAGCTGAAACCACTATATCTTCTGTGCGTTTTATAAATTCATGGGCACCAATACAAGGTGCTTCAAACACGCTTAGCGTGTCTACATCGCCTACATGTTCAATGCGAGCATGTATCAAGTTAGAGAGCAAAAAGTCGGGCACTATGTGCACATCTACGGTAGTATCGCCTAACTGTAGTAAAATATCGGCTATGCGTTTTTGCGCTTTCATGGGGAGGGCAATGTAAAGTATATCTATTTCACCATTGCGTGCAGCATCTACCGCACTTTGAATACGCCCCTCAACACCTTGTTGTTCAAGTTGTTCAAACAGGCGTTCTGGGTTTCTGTCGTCGTAAAAGCCTTTAAAATTAAATCCTAGCTCATCGTGTTTTACAATTTCAGCATATAAGTATGCAGCAGATTCGGTAGCACCAATAATGGCCACGTTGCGTTGCGATAATCCTAATTTACGACGGTTGCGTTTATATAAATAAGCACCCAAGCGCCAAATATATAAATAGGCAACGCTTAGCATAAACCAAATAGCAACCCCCACGCGAGAAAGCGACTCAGTAAATTTAAATAAAAAAGACACAACCAGTAAAAATATAAAAGCAATCACTACACTACCCCATGCACACATCACCATGCTTTTAAATTTACCTGCACGCCAGGAGCGATAAGTAGAAAACACTTCGGCGCAATATAAATAACTAAGTGCAACAGTGAGTACAGAAGCGGCATAAATAGGAGTAAGTTTAAAATTATAAAGAAGGGCTGCGCACTGAAACGCTAAAAATAACGCAAATATATCAAACAATCGGTAAAAATTGGCATCAGAGGAACCTGAGGGTTTAAAAGTCCTTGGAGATGTCATTTTGCTTAATTCCTTGTAGCTAATTCTTAATGGGTTAACCCCACATATTCCACGGGGGATAATATAGTATTAGCCAATTTTGTTCAATTACAGTTCACGACAAAAGTACTAATTTTTATTGTAATAAACATTTAAATGGTATCAACGTTTATTGCAACATATGTATAAACTTAAATATAAAAGCTATCTTTAGCTAAACAAGCCTTTAAACCAACTCCAAACCCCAAACGAATACCCTTCAAAAATATCTATCCCCAATGCCGATTTAATTAAATATATAACCAACAGAACAAATAAAAATAAAAATGTAATCGCAGCACTTAGTAAAAAAGCCTGTGTCATTTTAGCTATTTTTTGTTCTTTAGCGTTAAGCTCGCGCCTATTTCGACCTGCTAATAATACGTAGTAATATCGGTATTTAAATAGTTTAACTACGCCTCTACAATCAACAGTATGGTTACCCCACTGCCTAGCGCCAATAGCTACTTTTAAATGGGCTAGCTGTTCATCAGTAAACGTAGTTTGAACGTTTTTAGGCATTCGCTCCAGCAAACTTCTAATTGCAGGATCATGCTTTAAGTTTGACAAAAAAACCTCAGATTAAACAATAACTAATTAACTTAAAAATACTTTTTACAGGTTTCAATAATAAAAAGCCAATTAAAAATAATTGGCTTTTTAGGGAGGTGTTATTATTTATTTAAGGTTAGCCGAACGGAAAGTATTAGACTTTTCCCAGCTATTCTCTTGTTGTAATGGAAGTGACCCATTTTGGTTTATATTAGTACCTGAGTAAGAATGCTGATTCCATATACGTGTTGCAGAAGCCCAATTACAACTACCCGAGGTTTTAACGTGCACGCCATTCTTCGGCTGTTTATCTCCAAGTAAAAGCCTATTAGAAACAGAGATAATTTCGCCAGAACCATCGCCATCTAAATCCACTACAATCGGGTATTCCCATAAAGTACCTGATGACTGACTAGTTGAGAATACAACCTGATTCTGATTAAAGTCAAAGACTTCTAACTTCTCTTCATCTTGATAAATAACTTCAGATTTTCCGTCATTATTAAAATCATAAGCTACTGTACCCACTCGCATACTAGAAATATCATTAATAGGTGTTGTTGATAGAATAACACCATTAGAATTAATAACTCTAATTTCAGTTGAGCCTGCGTTAATTATTTCAGGAACTCCATCGCCATTAAGGTCAGCTAGTGAGCTTACACCAGCCCCTTCTGTCGCTGATTTTACTCTCCACAACTGATTACCTTCGTGATCGTATAAAGTTATGGTGCCGTCTAAATCTGTTTGAACTATTTCAGGATAAGCGTCATTATCAAAATTAACTGGTAGTGCGAATGTCTCACCATTATCAGCTCCTTTTGACCAAATTACTTCTCCATATTGGTTATACAAAATACCATTAGCTAGAATTTCTTGTACACCATCTAAATCAACATCAACTACAGTAGACTCAACGATACGAAGGGAAGAGTAATTACTTGGCTTTTGTAATTCTCTTACTGATTCATTTTGAATGTCTAAAATTATTTTACCAAAAATAATTTCGGGGTATCCATCAGCATTTAAATCTGAGATAGTTGGATTACCGTATAAGACCCCATCAACTTCTTGGGGTATTGATTTTTTAAGTAAACCTTTATTACTATAAATGTTTAATGTTTTATTTACAGAGTCATAGGCAAAAATATCAATTAATCCATCATCATCTAAATCAGCCAAAGCAACAGAATAGAAAGCGTGTGAGTTAATATGGTTATAACTAATTGAACCGTCTTGATTACTAGTCAACCATAACTCAGAGCCATCGACTCCACTTAATGCCCTTATTATGCCTGGCTTTCTAAACTGGCTTGAATCAAAAGTTACAACCAAAACGTCTACTACATCTTGATCATCAATTATACCATCACCATTATCATCATTTAATTGAGCTGCTAATGGCGTAGAAATTACATCAACATAGGTTGGCGCATATTCACTAGCAGTCCAATTCCATTTGTCAACTATACTAATTTCGTTACAAATAGGTGCTAATGTACTAGGTAAGTTACCATCAAACTCGCCACCTAATAGCGCCATTGAACCGTAAAAGCTTTGGCCAATAATAGGCATTTTAGCTGTACCAAATACCCCTCTAATATCAGCATAAGGAGCTAGTATTACACCTTGCCAACGGTTGCCTTTAATATCGAGCTTTTGCGCATTAGTAAAGTTAAATACGGTTTTGCTTGCATGGTTACGCAGGCGCCAAAAGCTTTTGCCTTTTACATTTACATTATCATCGCCAGTAATATTAAAAATTACTGTTGCATCAGCAGGAATGCCCCATACTTTAAAAGTATGTGCCTTAGCAAAATCACGAGCATCTAAATTAAACACTTGTCTATCTGAGCTACCATCACCTTGTAAATAAAGGCCACCCCATTTACGGTATACTGTACCAGTTTCATCAAGTTCGCTTAGTTCTAAACTTAAATCTTTGTAGTATTGCTCTTGTTCATCAAAGTTAAATGGCAGTGCCGATTCATCTTGGTTAGAAAGGATTTTAGAGCCCCACTCCATACCCCAACGCACACTCCAATGAATATCAGTACTGCCGCCGGCAATCATGCTACCAACATATTGGCGACCATACTTAAAGTCTATGCTTGACTCACTAATTAAATAATATTCTTCTGGGCTGTAAGGGCGAGTGTAACCTACGCTATAGCCTTTAAGGTCAATTTCACCTGCGGCAATCGCACCATCTGCACGGCCAAAATTCGATTTAAAATCTTCAAAAACAAATGCTGAAAAATTATTGGCAACGCCTAAGTCTGCAGCTAGTGTTGTAGAGCTAGCTAAAGTAAGTGCGATCACTGCACTTAGCTTTTTAAATTTTAGTAATGAGTTCATCACTATATCCCTCGAAAATAAAAAGTGCATTATAGGCACCAAATTAAAGTCATTTGTTTAATGAAAGTTAATTCATCAAGCTATTAATGAACATTATATACACAAATAAAATTAAAAGGAACAAAAAACACTACGAAAGTATTAATTTACCGTACCTAAAAAAGAGTGAAAACTTTATATCAATAACTTACAGTTAATTTTGATAAAAATTAATTTCAAAAAATGAAAAACACATCTTAAACAACTAAAAAATGTTAATTTAAAGTTAACAGGGAGCCACCTAAAAAGTAACATCTATTCTTTTTGTTAGCCCTATCTTTTTATCATTTATCTCTGAGAGAGTATATTTGAGAATATGGATGGAGGATAAAAGCCATTTAACTAGGACTCTCAATATTAACTTTTAAACTTATTTTTTATTAACAGGTATGCAAATTTAGAATTTGTAATTAAGTAACGTTTCCACATTCTGTCGGGTTCTTGTATTACCCTGTAAAGCCATTCGAGCCCTGCTTTTTGCATCCATTGTGGTGCGCGCTTTACTTTGCCTGCTACAACATCAAACGTACCACCAACTCCCATAACAAAGTCTACACCGAGTTTGTCTTGCCATTTGTTAATGAAGTTTTCTTTTTTAGGGGAGGTAATAGCAACAAATAATAACTTAGCGCCCGATTCGCGAATTTTAGTGACGACTGCCTCTTCATCCTGCCCCTCTTTATTTCCGAAAAAATACCCATCATGATAACCAGCAATATTTAAATTAGGGTTTTGTGCTTTAACTACTTCTACTGTTTTGCTTACTACCTCTTCGGTAGCGCCTAGTAAAAATACAGGGAAGTCACGCTTGGCGCTCATTGCTAATAATTCATGAAACAAGTCAACCCCAGCAACACGCTCTGGCACATCGTGCCCTAAAAAACGCGCACCAAACACAACACCCATACCATCGATATTAATTACCTCACACGCTTTAACCGACTCAGCTAAAACAGGATCTTTTTGCATGTTGATTATTTTGGCAACATTTACCACTACATGCTGTAAAAATTGCTTTTTCTCAATTCTACTTTCAATAAAAGACACAGTCTCTTGCATGGTGGCAATATCCATGGGTGCTTTTAAAAATTCAATACGTTTCATTTTTAAGTCCGTTTTTTAAAGTTGTTCAGTAACAGCTTTTTTCTCGCTGTTTAATTTATGTCGATTAAAATAAGCAAACGAATAATATACCCATGCTTGTGTCCAACGCACATAGTCAACCTTATTGGTAAAGTACTTATTTTTTTGATAAATAAAACGTTGCTTTTTAGGCATATATAAATTTTGAATAGCGAGGTTTATTACTTTTTCGGCCATCGCAAAGTCATCTGGGGTTTTACCTACTTTTAACAGCGTAAAAACAGCTTGGGACACACTATGCATATCTAGTGGATAACGATTGTTGTTATAATATTTTGCGGTGCCATCTTGCTCAAACAAATGCGTTTTATAATAAGTTAGTCCTTTTGCAATTGCCGATTCAAACTCATTAATTTGTAATTCATCACTCAGTAAGCGAAGCGCCTCTAGGTTATAACCGGTATGAAAGCCATCAATAAACTGATGATGATGGCGTGCACCATACACCCATGAGCCATCACCCCCCTGCTCACTCACCGACTGCCTTGCAGCATTTAAAGCAAGCTGTTTGTAATGTTGGTTATTAGTTAGTACGGCAACTTTTGCAACCCATGCAGCGCCCCAAAGACTGGCATTATGTACAAATGCAGTCTCCCCCGGTATGTAACCAAAAAACTGCCTGTCATCACATTCTTTATATAATGTTTTTACAATAAAATGCGCGCTATCAATTGCAGGTTCTGAGTATTTTTTGTCTTTAGTGACTTCACCTAACGCATATAAAGCCTGTGCTACATATATAGTAGTAATTACATTAGGTTTGCCTTTAGGTACGAAAAAGGCGCGGGCATTCCAGTCAAAGTGATAACCCCAACAACTATGCTGCCAAATAGTTTTATCACTTTGCTGAGTTAATAACCAATCGGCTAACTTTATAGCCTCTTGCAAGTACTCTGCTAGCCCTGTGGATTTATAATCTTCAAGCAAACCTAAAATAAATAAACCGACCCCTTTAGGATTGCGCATTTTAGGTATGCCAAACAATGGCCTGAAATTAATGGCTAAACGTTTATGTAACTGTATCCACGCTAGACCAACCATCCCTTTTTTAAAACGAGGGAAAACCTCAAATAACTTGCTATTTAGGCCATCAAATGGATCAGCTCCACTGTAATTATTGATTATCACTTGCTGAAGTAATAACTTATTTAATTTTTGTAATTTCATTATATACTTTTTCTAATGAAGGAATGACAACATCAAATGAAAATTCCGTATTAAATTTTCTAAATGCATTTGTTTTAACTGCGTTTTTAAACTTTTGATTAGAGAGGTAATTGTTTAGGTGTTTTACTAACTGCCCTCTATCGCCTGCTTTAAACAATAGGCCTGTAACATTATGTTCGATGGCATCTGATATTCCTCCTACGTCAGAGGCTATAACAGCTAAATGGCTTGACATAGCCTCTATCACTCCCATAGGAAAGCCCTCTTTGTAACTAGGTAGACAATAAATATCAGAAGAGCGAAATAATGCTTTTTTAGCCTTGCCACTTACCCAACCAGCAAAAGTAACCTTATTTTCAACACCTAACTCAGTGACTAGTGACTTATAAAACTCGAGATTGCCTGTACCGCCTAAAGTTAGAGTTATAGAGGGATAAATCTGACTCACTTTGGCAAATGCATAAATTAGATCACATACACCTTTGGCTTCTTCTAAACGACCAAGAAATAAAATATGGCCAGCGGTAGGATCTGGATTTTCACAAACCAGCTCTGTTGCGTTATAAACAATCGAAACTTTCGTTGAATTACCTATGGTATCGTTTAACCATGTATACCAACTTTTAGATAAAACAATAATTTTATCTGCTTTAATAAAGGTATTTAAAATATGACGTTTTACCCCTGCGGTCGATGCATCATAAAATAGCTTAAATCCCCCACCATGTAAGTGAATAATAACCTTGCCACCTAAAAGTTTAATAAGCCTAACAAGTAAAGATTTACGCTTATAGCTTCCATTTGATGCCATATGAATATGCACAAAACCAATTTCACGACTTAATAAATAAAAGCATACTAAGATTAAACACTTAAAAAATATAAGCATAGAAGTAACAATGTTAACTTTGCTTTTATGACTTACAATCAGTTTAATATTCCATTTGTCTAATAAACCATATTGTCGATATTGTTGCAGTACAGAAGCAATACCACCTTGCCCCTCTATACTAGTCCCTATCATTAAGTTCATTAAGTTCCCTTTATATAGCAAATTGCTTGGATTGATTTTCCGGTATTAGTTTTTTTTAATTCTGAAACATATTCGAAATTTACTAACATTTCCTGACCTAAGCGAGCCTTTACATTTGCAACCACTACCGCCTGTTGCTCGTTATCAAAGGCACAATCTGCAATAACATTTATGGTAATCTCGCCTAATTTATTCTGTATAAATTGACTGCCAATAATACCTTTTGCACCTTTAACACATTGATCTAGTGCATATACCTTCTCACCTGCAATATTAAAAACATGTTGAACTTCTCTACCCACAATCTCTTTCACAATAGGATAAACCCGCCCACAAGGGCATTCTTTTTCATCACTTAAAACTACTTGATCACCTGTTTTGTAGCGAATGAGCGGAAAGTAAGAGTTGTTATAATTAGTGCCAATAATTTCGTATTTACCGTTTCCTGTAGCTTCAAACTCAACATGTGAATAGTCGGTTAAAATATGGTATCGCCCATGCTCACAGTTAGCAATTGCTGCGACTCTTTCAAATTGACCATACCAATCAAACACTTTACATTGAAAGTATTTTTCAACAACTGCTCTATCGCCATCCGTTAAATTTTCAGAAGACGTTAGAATTGACTTTAATTTGCCAGGGTAGTATTCGTCTTCCTGTTGTAAGTACTTAGCTAATGTGACAATTGATGAGGGATAAGCTTGTATAACATCAACACCAAAGTGATACATTGCTTCAATATAGCTACCTAACACGTCTTTTTTCATATGAAAAGACGATAAAACTATCATGTCTTCAAACCAAGAATAACGCCAAAATGGCCCTGATTTTTGTTCAACCGGGACGACTAAATCTCCTCTTAGCCATGCTCGTTTATCCCCTTTTTTAAAACCAGCCCATGCACGTTGTCGATTAGCAAAAGCTCGTTCTACAACGATAGATTCCCTAGTTTGAGGTATCATTAAAGGCGCACCTGATGTGCCACTTGTTGTTCCATTAATTGTAAAATCAGTTTTACTTTGATTATAAAAATCACTATGACGGCTTTTTACAATACTTTTATCTATTACTGGAAACTTGTCGAAATTATGGCTGTCGATTTTATTATAAAACACAGTATTACTTGTTGCGTTTTGCAAAACCGAGCACAACTTATCTGAGCTATAGTCAGTTAAAATAGAGGAATATTTTTCATTTTTATGTAAGACCTCTTCCAGCTTTTTAGTACCTGCACCATCACGGACACATTTCTTTAGCAACCCCTTAACACTAACAAGAATATTTTGTACAAATATAGGTGAACATCGGTATAGCTTAGTTGTGTACATGATTATGTTTCCATAAGTCAGTCATGGTCTGTGGAGTAAACCCTTCTTTCTTTAGTCTGCGTATTATCGAAGCTAAGGGTGAAAATATTGAGTAATCTTTTGGATGACCAATCAATACAGTTGATGTATCTACCTTATTTTGCATGTGTTCAAGAAAATAGTTAATCTCAACACGGCTTGACAAACACACATCAAAATTTGCATTTGCACTAGCAATAGCTTTCGAATCATCACAACTTGGCTCAAAGCCCCCTTCCACCTTTTTAAGCCTTTTACTCTTTAAGGCAGAGAATATTCTCGCGAAGCTCAACCTTTCACTTAAAGAACTAAACTTAGTCAATAACGGAAACTCAAAAGTACCATAGGGTAATGAAAAAACAGCATCTGACTCATAACTTGAGTAATTATATGCTGATAATTTTGAATGAGTAACATATCCAGGACAAAGTGATGAATCATATAAAATACCAGCATCCTTAAATGCTATGTAAGTTGATTCATCAAACCCTAAATTATATCCACCTGCTCTAAAGCCAATACATTCATAATCAGATGAAATAGGGGTTAATAATCTCTCTAAATACTGCTTGCCTTGAATTAATAAATTTAACTTTGAAGGTTCCGCTTTATCGTCACTTTTTGTAGGGAGTGATGAAAAACGCCAATAATCAAAATTTAAAATCCAACAGTTACTCTTATACTCTGCACCAAACCATTGGGGATGAAGGTGTAATTGTAAATCATGTCCTTCTTTAAGCATTCTCGCAAGTTGTTCTGAAATAACTTTTGCTTCACGTTGATAAACAGCATTATTTGGAAATTCACTAGCTCTATCGATTATTGCTTTTATTTCAAGCTGCTCAATAAAGAATGTTGCTTTTACATTTAATTGTTTTAGTAAATCTAATATCTTACTCGTAGGTTCGACTAAATTCTTAAAAACACAGCCTTTCCCACTGCCAAATAATTCATAGTCAAAAGTTAAACAATAATTTAATGACACTGCCTATTAACTCCTTTTGAAAATAGTTTCCGCCCTTTGCCTAGTAAACTTTCTGTAGAAATAGAATAGCTAATAAAGCCGGTTTTTTTTGATAATATGACTAACTCAGGGCAATACTTATCTAAAAAATCTTTCGGCTCAATCAGTGAAACATCACCATGATGATAATAAGTATCGACATTTTGCATACCAAAATTGGTTTTAACTTTTCCAACCATTTTAGTTTTACTGTATAAGTATTCTTTATCTTGCTCAAACATATCTTCTAACATATGTACAACAGAGCAATTTCGTACACCTAACCCTATGGCTTTTGCATTTTTTAACTGGCTGAATTTATAGTAAGGGCTCCCCTCATCGTATGGATAGGCACACTTTTCATGGTCCTTCACGATTTGTCTTGCATTTTCACCCCAGACAGCAACAGCTTTAATAGGATGAATACTAATTTGTACATTTTCTGTTTGACTAAAAACCTGGGCAAGTGCACCTGTGGAGCAACGTATTGTTTTAGCATCAAATACTCGTCCACTTTCAAGCCAATGTCTTGATAAACCGGGAGGATAAAAAGGCATCATAATATGCCCATTCGGCCCAACCACTTCTTTTAGAGTAGTTATAAGTACATTGGGAGTAAAATCGGCATTTAAGAAACCGAAGCCGCAATGCACTATAATGGAATCACCTTTTTGTATGTATAGATCGTTAACTAACAAATTTCTAAAATGAGCTAAGGAAGTTTTTTCACCTCCGCTATTTTTACGCTTCATTTTATACTTGTATTTTCGTAATATCTGAAAAAGTGAGGATGACTTTAAATAAGCAATCATTTTATCTAAAATCCTTCATATTTATGCCTGATTTGATAACCTTGGCCGGAATACCAACTACGACTGAGTTAGGTGGAACATCGCTCAAAACAACAGCATTGGCACCTACAACAGAGTTTTCACCAATAGTAATATCACCTAAAACTTTAGCGCCGGTGGCTATATATACCCCATCACCAATACGAGGAACTTCTTTCGACTTTGATCTACCTCCAATTGTCACATTTGTTCCGATAATACAATTTTTTCCAATTACAGCACGTTTATGAATAACCACTCCGATACCTCCATATCCAAACTTCGTACCCTCACCTATAGAAGTTTCACTGTAAATCGCACAACGATAAATAGTTCGAATGAGTACATTCGTAATTGTTGGAATTAGTGGGATTCTTTTTTTGTAGCAAGCATGGCCAAAATTTTTTAAAAACATTTATGAATCGCCTTGAGTTGGTATTTAAATAAAAATTATTATAAATTAAAAAAAGATGTTTAATCGTTAGCAGTTACTTAGTCATAAACATATCTATTAAGTATTTTTTTTTATTTTTTATCTCCTTAGTCTCTATTCCCGCTGAGATAGACTGTTGAATATAATTATCAATAGACTTTATTTTCCTTGCAGGTACTCCGGCGTAAACACTGTCACTTTCAATATTCCCTTTAACTACACTACCCGCTCCAATAACTACATTATTTCCAATTACAGTTCCTGGAAGAATAATACTCCTAGAGCCTATAAATACATTATTACCAATTTCAATAGGCGCGATTACGTCAAGCTTTGGGTTTTCTTTGCGTATAACCCAAACTCCACCATCGTGTGTAACAAAACTAGATGACGTAATACTCACATGCTTACCTATTTCTATAAGGTAAGGCTCCGAGCCAAAATCAACTTTACCTATCAGGCGACAGTCCTCGCCAACTTTTACGCCTAGTTTTCTAGCAAGGCTTACACTTCCAAAGAGTTTTTTATAAATAAATAAATATAATTTTGTTAATATATTATTCATTGATGTACGCCTCATATTTTTTATACATAGAATCGCTAGAAAAATTTTTATTTATTTTATTAATAGCACTTAAACCAAGATTTTTGCGTCGTTGCTCATCCAATATTAAACCTTCTATTTTATCTGCTAAGTCGGTTTGATTCATAAAGTCATATAACAAACCATCGTTTGAATCACTAATAATTTCGGGCGATCCTCCTACATTAGCACCCAGCACAGGTAGGCCTGCAGCCATAGCTTCTAGCAACGCATTTGAAAACGTATCATTAGAAGGTAAAACAAAAGCATCGTAATTTGGCAATAACTGTCTTACATCATTTTTTTCACCTAAAAAATTAATATGCTTTTGTAAACCTAAGTCATTCACTACTTGCTTTAACTGCCCTTCTTGGCCATCTAAAACTTGGCTACCAATACAATTAAGCTCGATTTTAAAACCTTTATCTAATAATATTTTTACTGCTTTAAAAATATCTGCATGTCTTTTTTCTGGGCGCAACCTTGCAACAACCACTAACTTAAACACATCGTTTACTTGATAGCATTTCTTAACAGGGCAATTAATATCGATTCCATTTTGTAACACCTCTATCCGTGTATGTTTAAGTTGATTAAAATTTTTATAGGCGTTAGCTAATTCGCTATTCCCCAAGACAATAGCGTTAGCAAACTTCATTTTTCTTATAGCTATTTTCTGCTTAACTTTACTCATCAAGCCAAGTAAATGAGTTGTATTAATTAATACAACTTGTTTGATAAGTTTTGAAGATACAAATAATGCTGGGTAGAAATTAAAATAAAAAATAGCCGGGATAATTTCAGCACTAGCTTGCTGTTTTTTTAAATATTTAAAAACACATTTTTTAGCACCCAAACGCGCTTTTATATTACTGTTAGTATCGATAATGGTAAGTTTAACCTTACTATTAAGCTTCTCTTTTTGTGAATTATTTAAAGAAAGCGATAGTACTTCAACTGCTTTTCCCTGTGCGGCAAAATAGTTAGCTAAACGAATAACTTTTTGCTCTGTACCACCAACTTCTAAGCTAGCGATAACTAATATGACGTTCATTTATTTTTCTCCATGCTGGATAAATAATGGCTACACAGTAAAATAAAAACAATATATTGTTCTGTTTTAAAAATGAACTTCCACTTATAGAGTAAACCATTAAAAAAGTTAATATTAGGAAGGGTAAGCAATACGTTGACTCATTAGAAAGTAGATTTTTCATTGAATGGAAAACAGGTACAATCAGAACTATAGGATACAAAATAGCGCCAATATAGCCCATGTCTATCATCGCATCTATCAACCCATTGTGCGCATGCCCTAAATGATAATAACCTCTGCCGACAAGAAACTCAGCAGGACTGCCTTCCCCCCAAAAAACACCACCAAATCCATAGCCTAATAATTTATAGTCAATATTTAAAATTACAGCTTCCCACAAATTAGCTCGATTTCCAGCTAGTGACTTACCGAACACATCGTTTATAATATAATTTACAATTGCAAGCATTGTATAAGTTAATAATATAATGCCTGGGATTAGCAAAAACTTTACAGCTTTAGATATGCGCGCATAAATATTTAAAAAATAAAAAGATGAATATACAATAATTAAGCAAACCAATGGAGTTGTTGATTTACTCATTATCAAGCAAATAAAAGGAATAAACCATATATACCATCTGGATTTATAACCTTTATAATTTTGAAATATCATGAATAAAACAGTGAATGCGGCTGTTCGCCCTAAGTTATTTTTAAAGCCAAAAACACCTTGCCATAAACCAATATGCTCAGGATCATTACTACCATCATCTATACCAATAGAGGGTATAAATAATGCAAAAAAGATACTGATTGCTAATGCTATAATTAGCGGGTTCACAATCACCGATATTAAGCGTTTCTCATCTACGGAGATAACAAGCGCTATTGCAAATAGGAATGTTCCTGTCAAACCTGCTGAAGCAGTAAATGACTCAACTATATATTCAGACTGAAGGCTTGATAAAATAGCTATAAAACAAATAATTGATGGAATTACGATGGCTTTGGATAAAGAATAAAAATGCCTCTTATATTTAATTTTTTTTAGAATGATCACTAAAGATACTAAGTAAAAAAATAGGCTTATAGGTGTAAATACTTTACTAGCCATACCATTTGGTAGCATTTCAAATAAAAATGTAAAAGAACGGCTGAAAAACAATATACCTAAAGAAAAAAATAATGATACGTAAGAGAATCTTATTAACACTTACCGTTCTCCTCTAAATAGTGAGCGATATAAAAAAGCACTCACTGTGCAGTAATAAATAACTACGTATATAGAGGCTATGTTAATAAATTCATATATGCTTAACTCAGCAGTAATTGAATAAAATGCTAGAAAAATCTTAATTGTCAAATCAGCCTTTTCGAGATGAGCCATAATATGTATTTTATCTATTGCAAGGTAAAGCGAGGTGCTTGGGATATTAATTATTTGCATAACCATAATAAAAATATAGGCGTTCAATAATAAAGTAACTTCGTTCCAGCCATCACCTAGGATAAAGTTGATCAAATCATTCCCAAAAACGTACAAAAATATTCCTATTAAAATTGCAACAAAACACAAAAAGCTTTGAACCGTTATGTAGCTCTTTAGTAGCTTACTTTTATTGCTTTTATTATCTACAAAATGTTTATAAATAACTTGGCGTAAGCTGCTTGCCAGTAAGTTTAACGGCGCATTCAGAATCTTTTCCATAAAAAAATATGACGCAATAATTTTTTTAGATTCAAAAGCAATCACATAGAAAACGAAAAATTGTAAGTTAACAACATTAAACATTGCTTGTATTGCAGCGTGATAATTTTTAAATAACTCATCTCTTAATAGCTTTAGTTTGCCCTGAACATCAGTGAAAATCCCTATAATCTCTTGTGGATAAATATAAAAATAGGAAAGTAAAGGTAGTGATACAGAAATCACTAAAGACCAAATAATCCCAAATACTTGTAGTGTATTAAGCAAGTACATCATTACAAGCAACACAAAAGCCCTTGCAACTTTTAAGAGTGCCAATTGATGAAAAAAACCCTTTCTAGTGACTGAAAATGTAACTATATTTTGCCAAAAAGCACCTATCAGATAAGGTAATAATAGAAAATAGCTATACCAAGAAAGTTCGATCCCTTTGTAAACTAAGTATCCAAGCAAAAAAAATGAATAAATAATCGCAGCAAAAGCAGTTAAAAGAAAAAGGCTTTGAGTGAAACGGGATACTAATGCTTCATCTTTTTTTACTATGAAAAATTCAAGTCTAAAAGAACTAAATATTAGAAAGAGGGTCAATACTGATGTTATAATGCCTAAAGAAGATATAGCAGATTCATCGTACTGCCTAGAAATATATGGTAAGGTTATTAGATTTATTAACTGGGTTAAAATTGTCGCAGTAAAAACCCATGCAACACCTTTGATGACACTCATTTTATTGCTCACTCGAAAGAGTATTGTTTATATAATTAAACGACCCTTTACTAGAAATTATTTTTGCAGGAACGCCACCAACAGAGCAATCTCTAGGAATATCTTTGGTTACAACTGCATTAGCTCCAATAGCAACATTATCCCCTACATTCACCCCACCAAAAATCTTAGCTCCGGGGCCAATGTAAACATTATTTCCTATTGAGGGAGCACCTTCATTTACACCACGCGAAATCTGACCCAGCGTAACACCTTGAGATATATTGCAATTTTCACCAATTACAGCTTTGGGTGAAACAAATACACCACCAAAATGACCAATGTAAAAGCCTTTACCAATAGTCGTTTTTTCGGGAATACAAATTGTAAACTTATACTTGTAATGTCTTAATATAATTTTAGAAATAAAGTATAAAACCTTATTTTTTCCATTTAAGTAATCACAAACTCTTAACCAAAAGACATATTTAAAAGACTCACCCAAAAATAAACTTTTAAAAACGCTAAGTTTAGATGTAGTTTTATAAATTCTATAATGATCATGTTTTATATAGTCTTTAAGTTCAAAAAAAGATTTTATCATTTGTTATAAAATTCCGAGTACCATTTTACAAACTTATTAATGCCATCTTGAAGGTTAGTTTCTGGTTTAAAATCTATTTGTTTATTAAGCTCTTCTATGTCAGCGTATGTGCGAACAACATCACCATCTTGCATTGGTAAATACTTTTTATTCGCTTTTTTAGCAAGGGCATTTTCAATCGTGTTAATAAAAGACTCAAGCTGTACTGGTTGATTGTTGCCAATATTAAATAAACGATAATATTGTGAGCCTTCTTTTGTATTACCAGAGCCAACACATGGAACATGATCTTGAATACGAATAATGCCTTCAACAATATCGTCTATATAAGTAAAGTCTCTTTGCATCTCACCATGATTAAATACTTTAATTTCTCTATCGTTGGCTATAGCATCGGTGAATAAAAATGGGGCCATATCAGGTCGTCCCCAAGGTCCGTAGACTGTAAAAAAGCGAAGTCCTGTAGTAGGCAATGAATATAAGTGACTATAAGTATGCGCCATCAGTTCATTAGATTTTTTAGTTGCTGCATACAGAGATACAGGGTGATCAACTCTATCTTCTTCTGCAAAAGGTATTTTAGTATTTGCACCATATACAGAACTTGAAGAAGCATAAACCAGATGTTTCACGTTGTTATGGCGACAACCCTCTAATATTGTTGCCATGCCTACTACGTTTGAATCAATATAAGCCATCGGGTTTTCTATTGAATACCTTACACCCGCTTGCGCTGCTAAATGGATCACTCTTTCAAACTTTTCGTTTGCAAATAGCTTTGCAATAGCCTCTCTATCAGCAAGTTCCATTTTTATAAAACTAAAGTTATTAAAGTGTTCTATACGCTTTAAACGCGCAAGTTTTAATGCAGGATCGTAATAATCATTTAAGTTATCAAGCCCTATAACTTCATGACCTAATTGGCATAAACGCTCAGCCACAAAGTTACCAATAAAACCTGCTGCTCCTGTTACAAGATATTTCATAGATTCAACCCAGTTACCGAAAGTCCACGGCCAATACTATAATATTTAATGTCTTTTTTGTTTATTCTATTTGGCTCAAATAAGTTTCGTCCATCAAATATTACTGCACTACTTAGTTTCGATTTTATCAAATCAAAATCTGGCGCTCTAAAGTTCTGCCATTCGGTACAAATAACTAATGCGTCAGCTTTGTTTAAAGCAGACTCTTTGGTACCCATTAAGCTTAAATCGTCTCGGCTACCGTAAATTCGTTGGGTTTCTTCCATTGCTTCTGGGTCATATGCTTGTACTTTGGCTCCTGATTCCCATAACTGTTCCATTAAAACTCGGCTTGGTGCTTCTCGCATGTCATCTGTGTTAGGTTTAAAGCTTAAACCCCACAACGCAAAAGTCTTACCTTTAATTGCATCTGGATGTTTTTCTAAGTCATAGTGTTTTGTAATGTACTCAAATAACTTATGCTTTTGTGCGTAATTTACGGCTTCGACTGCTTTGAGTATTTTTGATTCGTAGCCTATGCTATCTGTCGTACGAACAAGTGCTTGTACATCTTTTGGAAAACATGAACCTCCATAGCCGCAACCTGGGTAAATAAACTGATAACCGATTCGTGGATCTGAGCCTATGCCATGGCGAACATGTTCTATGTCGGCCCCTACTCGTTCAGCGATATTAGCCATTTCATTCATAAAGCTAATTTTAGTAGCTAGCATACAGTTGGCAGCATATTTAGTAAGCTCTGCACTTTTAATATCCATGACGATAATTTTTTCGTGATTTCGATTAAATGGTGCATAAAGTTCACGCATATGGTCCTCTGCATCTGTCGAGTCTGTACCAATGATTATGCGATCAGGGCGCTTACAGTCACTAACAGCAGCCCCCTCTTTTAAAAACTCAGGATTTGATACCACTGAAAAGCTTAAATCACTTTTTCGGCTATCAAGAATTGACTGCACTGTTGCTTTAACTTTATCTGCAGTGCCCACAGGTACCGTTGACTTATCGATAATAACTTTTGGCTTTTGCATATGTGTCGCAATAGTTTCAGCTACTTTTAATACGTATTTTAAATCTGCTGAGCCGTCTTCGTCTGGTGGCGTGCCTACTGCAATAAACTGCAATTCACCAAATTCAACAGCAAATTGTGCGTCAGTTGTAAATATTAAACGACCTTCCGCAAAGTTTTTTTCTACTAAAGGCGTTAGTCCGGGCTCGTAAATTGGAATAATACCTTTCTTTAAATTTTCTATCCGTGTTTCATCAATATCAACACAGCATACATTGTGCCCAGCATCAGCAAGAACTGCAGCCTGTACCAATCCAACATAACCAATACCATAAAAAGTAACTTTCATAATAATTCCTTACAAAATACCGCGAGTATCAATAACAACTTTTGATGCAAACTCTGTTTTATCTGCAGCTTTAAATTGCTTATGATCGACCAATACTACAACGACATTTGCTTGCTCTAGTGCGGTTTCCAGCGACACTAAACTCACACTTTTATCTGCTAGGTTAGCTGGTAGCTCAGTAATATTTGGCTCTACCGCAAGTATTTCACCAATATTTTTTGCTGCTAATTCTTCAACAATATTTAATGCCGGACTTTCACGAAGGTCGTCAATATCGGCTTTAAATGAAAGGCCTAAGCATGCAATTACTGGGCGTTTAAATTCATCAGCGGCTTTTGCTACTTTTTCAATTACGTAAAACGGTTTTGCGTCGTTTGTTAAGCGTGCTTGTTTAATTATTTTGGCTTCGTCTGGGCAACTTGCAACAATAAACCAAGGATCAACCGCAATACAGTGGCCGCCAACACCTGGGCCTGGATTTAAAATATTTACACGCGGATGACGGTTAGCAAGCTTAATAAGCTCCCATACATTAATTTTTAATTTGTCACAAATTACCGACAATTCATTGGCAAAGGCAATGTTTACATCGCGAAATGAGTTTTCGGTTAACTTAGCCATTTCAGCAGTACGAGCATTGGTAATAATACACTCGCCGCGCACGAAAGTTTCGTATAACTTAACGGCTTTTTCGCTACATGCTTTGCTCATGCCGCCTATTACGCGGTCGTTTGATACCAGCTCTTGTAATACATAACCAGGTAATACACGTTCTGGGCAATGCGCAATGTTAATGTCGGCGGCATCGCCTTTATCTTGTGGGAATGTTAAGTCAGGGCGCGCTTCACTTAACCAAGCGGCTAGTTGCTCTGTTGCACCTACGGGTGAGGTGCTTTCTAAAATAACTAAGTTACCTTTTTCAAGCACTGGGGCAATCATTTTTGCAGCCGATTCAATATAGCTTAAGTCTGCACTGTGGTTACCACTTTCGCTGTGAATAAATGGTGTAGGTACAGCTACCATAAACGCGTCGGCTTTTTCTGGCGTTGTAGTCGCTCTTAAATTACCAGTTGATACTACGCCACGCACTATTATGTCGAGATCAGGCTCTACTATGTGTATTTCACCGGCATTAATGGTATTAACTGCTTTTTCGCTTACGTCTAAACCTATTACTTGCATGCCACGCGATGCAATAACCGCCGCAGTGGGTAAACCTATGTAGCCTAAACCAACAACAGAAACTGTTTTAATTGTCATTACTAAATCCTTGAAAAAGTTTTAAACTTTATTTTAATCTTTAAAATGTTGCTTAATTTTAGCCACAATGCGCTCACACGCTTTACCATCACCATAAGGGTTATGTGCACGGCTCATTGATTGATATTCTTGAGCGTTAGTGAGTAAGTTATTCACTTCACTCACAATGCGTGCTTTATCTGTACCTACTAGTTTAACTGTACCAGCTTCTACCGCTTCTGGGCGTTCTGTGGTGTCACGCATAACAAGTACAGGTTTACCTAAGCTTGGCGCTTCTTCTTGAACACCACCTGAGTCGGTTACTATTATGTGGGCTTGATTCATTAAATACACAAATGGTAGGTAGTCTTGCGGCTCAATTAAATGCACATTATCAACATTTTTTAATATGCGGTTTACTGGTTCGCGTACATTTGGGTTTAAATGCATTGGGTATAAAACTTGTGTATCTGGGTGCGCGGTTGCAATTTCTACTAGCGCCTCACAGATACGCTCAAAACCGCCACCAAAGCTTTCACGGCGGTGCCCTGTAACTAAAATAAGCTTTTTAGTTTCATCAAGCTCCGGGAATTTAGCTTTTAGTGTTGAGATTAAAGCGGTGTCGGTTTTTACTTTATCAACCACTTGTAATAATGCATCAATGACTGTGTTACCAGTAATTACGATATCGTCAGCATTTACTGCTTCGTTTAGTAGGTTTTGCTGCGATGTTTGCGTTGGTGCAAAATGTAACTTTGTAATTGCGCCAGTAAGCTTACGGTTACCTTCCTCTGGCCATGGTGAACTTAAGTTGCCTGTGCGTAAACCTGCTTCCACGTGCCCCACTAGAATTTGCTGATAAAACGCAGCTAAACTTGCAGATAAGGTGGTACTTGTATCGCCATGAACAAGGACTAAATCTGGTTTAAACTCTTCAAGAATAGGTTTTAAACCTAACAAAATATTTGTTGTTACATCGTATAAGCTTTGGCCAGGTTTCATAATATTTAAGTCGTACTCGGGTACAATTTCAAAAAGGTCTAAAACTTGGTCAAGCATTTCACGATGCTGTGCAGTAACACATACTTTAGCGTCAATGCCTTCAGCTGCATTGAGTGCTTTAACTAGCGGCGCCATTTTTATTGCTTCAGGTCGTGTACCAAAAATACTTAATACTTTAATAGCCATGATTTCCCTTAATTTTTTATTAACCGATTTTGCATAGCTTTATGCATTTGCCATTAATTGCTTAACGCGCTTTGTAAATTCTTCACCCATTAGGCTTGATTGCATTGCGTATTCTACGTTTGCGAGCATGTAACCTAGTTTTGAGCCACAGTCGTGTGACTTACCTTTTAAATGGTACGCTTCAATTGTTTCAAGATGGCGTAACTGCAGTAATGCATCTGTTAACTGTATTTCGCCGCCAGCCCCTGGAGGCGTAAATTCGAGTAAATCCCAAATAGCGGGTGATACAACATAACGCCCTGTTATGGCTAAATTGCTTGGCGCATCGTCGTTGTCTGGCTTTTCAACCATATTAGTAATGGTTGCATTTTCGCCAGGCGCAATATATTCACCCGCCAAATCAACCACACCGTAGTTGTGCACTTCTTCATGTGGTACAGGTTCAACCATAATTTGATTATGTTGAGTGCGCTCAAATCGGGCGATCATTTGTGCTAAGTTATCAATCTTAAGGTTTGACTTATATTGATCGATAATTACGTCTGGCAATAAAATAGCGAATGGGTTGTTGCCAATGATTGGCCAAGTTTCAAGTATTGCGTGGCCTAAACCTAATGGCGCAGATTGGCGAACAGAAATAATACTTACATCTCGCGGGATTATTGAGCGAACTTCTTCTAGCAAGCTGCGTTTTACGCGAGCTTCTAGAGTGGCTTCTAGCTCAAAGCTGGTATCAAAATGATTTTCTATTGCGTTTTTAGAAGCATGGGTAACCAGTATAATTTCTTTAATACCGGCTTTTACTGCTTCGTTAACAACGTATTGAATGAGAGGTTTATCGACTAGTGGAAGCATTTCCTTAGGCGTTGCTTTGGTAGCTGGCAGCATGCGCGTACCCAAGCCTGCAACAGGCAAGACTGCTTTTAATACTTTCACTTCAATTCCTTTTATTGTTACTTTTTTGTTCCGCAGTCACTTGTTGATGTTTTTGCCAAATTAAGCAAAGATTTTAAGCGCTACCATCCATATGGGCGGCTATTATACACAAGCCATACAATCGCTCAATATAAAAAGCAGTCTTTTTGATTGTTTTATGTTGCAAAGTTGTTAATTGCTGGATTGGTGCTTTTTTTATAACCTATCATTTTAGTTTTAATGAGAATATAATTACTGCGTTAACTTTTTAGGGATGGGCTTTGTGCGCGTTGGAATTTGCATCATTATATTAGTGTCTTTTTTTGCTTGTGCACAAGACATGCTTTTACATTTGCGTAACAGCGATATAATTTCCCGTGCCAAACAGTTTTACGGTGATGCTGGCCATCAACGAATAAAAAACTGGCTGAGTTTTATTGATGACTCTGCCGATAAAAGCGAATGGCAAAAAATTCACTTAGTGAATGACTTTTTTAATAAGCATATAAAATACAAAACCGATGACGATCTTTGGCAAAAAAAAGATTACTGGGCCACCCCACTCGAAAGTTTAGGGGTAGGTATGGGTGACTGTGAAGATTATGTTATTGCTAAATATTTTACTTTAATTGCTTTAGGCATCCCAGAAGATAAAATACGCTTTATGTATGTGCGCCAACGTACGGTTAACCAACCACACATGGTGTTGATATACTTTGAACAACCCAATCAAATACCGCTGGTGCTCGATAATTTTAATACTAAACTAGTGCCTGCTAGTAATCGTGGCGATTTAAAACCTATATATAGTTTTAATGGCCAAGGATTGTGGTTAGCCAAATCGAAAGGGTTAGGTAATAAGGTTAAAAATAGCCGTGGGGTTTCTGCTTGGAACACCATGCTAGAACGAATTGAACAAGGTGAGCTTGCGCCCGCTAACGGTAACAACAAAGGAACTAGTAGTTATGTCTCGAATTTTTAAATATGGATTGAGTTTAAAGACCCAAGTATATGGCTTGATCATTTTAATTTCGATCATTTCATTTTGCGCGCGTGTTATTACCGACGTAGACACAACTCGTAATTACTTACAAACGCAAATGGCCAGCCACGCGCAAGACACTGCCACCAGTTTAGGGCTTTCTATCTCTCCCTATTTAGAAGACGATAGCCTAATGATTGCACAAACGATGGCAACCGCTATTTTCGACTCTGGTTACTACAGTGAAATTAAATTTACTGATGTGCAAAACAACATAATATTTGAGTTACAAAACCCTAAACGCGTTGAATCTGTGCCTACTTGGTTTATTAGTGCGGTTGAATTGAGTGCGCCTACTATGCACTCTGAAATTAATAACGGCTGGATGATGGCAGGCACACTTAATGTAACCAGCCATACTGGGCAGTCGTATTTAACCTTGTGGCAGCACACATTACGCAGTTTATATAGCTCGTTTTTACTTTTAGCTGCATCACTCGCTATTGCGTTTTTAATTTTACGCGCCGTATTTAAGCCATTAAAAGCCGTAGAAGACCAAGCCACTCTAGTCACTCGCAAACGTTTTACCTTAAATAAGGAAATTCCGGTAGCGCGGGAGCTTCGTACCGTAACCCAAGCCATTAATAACATGGTTATAAACTTACAAAGTACGTTTGATTCACTGACCAAACAAACTCAGGCACTTACCGAAGAAGTTTATATAGATTCGTTAACTGGGCTGGGTAACCGTAAGTCGTTTGAAAACCACTTTAACTCTGTGGTCAATAATATTTCAGACGATGCGCCCATTACTGCAATGATGCTTACCCTGCCCTCATTAAATAATATAAACCAAATAGTAAGCTACCAAGATGGCGATCAGCATGTGCTTGATGCAGCTAAAATACTTAAACATGCTGCAGAAGAATTACCAAACTCAACTGTATTTAGGTTAAACGGTGGCACGTTTGTGTTACTTGCCCCTTATGACGTGTTATTTTTAAATAAAGCCCGTTTAGATCTGAGTGATAAATTAAGCCAAAAAGAAAACAGCTTGCACATAAATGGCTACGCAAATTTAGCCATAGTTGCCGTTGAACAAGGTGTGAGTGTAGGCGAAGTACTCTCGTTACTTGATACCGGTTGCACCATTGGCGAAGACACTACAATTGATAATAGCGATAAAGAGTCACTATTTAGCGTCAACCAATGGCGTAAGCTGATTAAGTCGATTATAAATGCCGGTGAAGTAAGCTTTTCGGTACAGCCAGTAAAACAAGCCAATAAGGCTCACTCTCAATGTTACTTTGAGGTATTTGCACACTTTATTCATGATGGCGAAAAAGTAAATAATGGCCACTTATTTGCAATGGCCGAAAAGTTAAATTTAACCGAAGAACTTGATAA
Organism: Pseudoalteromonas sp. NH0006-26; assembly: GCF_057552415.1. The sequence goes on along the minus strand of NZ_BAAJMJ010000005.1, from coordinate 128,515 downwards.
AAAAATTATACGTAATTTTGTAGATATTAAAGAGCAATACCCAAATGAAGTGTTTGCCCTGAATATTAGTAAGGCATCTTTGTACTCAACTGACTTTATAGAATGGCTTACTCTTTATTCGCACACTAAGCCAGTTATAAAAACTAACTTGCTATTTGAGCTGCACGAAATAAGCTTATTGTATAACGTGCATGTTGCATCGTTACATATAGATGCAATAAAAGAGCTGGGCATTAATGTGTGTATTGAACACTTTGGTACTAGCTTAACATCGTTTAGGTATTTACAAGGGCTGGATATTGAGTACGTTAAAATTGATGGTAGTTATATTCAAGATTTAGTAACTAACCCACAAAGCCAATTTTATATTCAAACCGTTAACAATATTTGCCATGGTTTTGGTATTAAAGTTTTAGCCTGTTTAATTGAAAAAACCGAGACTTTAGAAATACTTGAATACCTAGGGTGTGATGGTGTACAGGGCAATTTGATACTACCACCATCAAAAATCATTAAATCTAATGAAAATGGCGTAAATAAAGAGTTTACTTTTTGCACCGATGCGCTAAAATTTTGCAATTAGTACTCAACCAAGGGACGAGAAATGAAAAAATTACTTTTAGCTGGCTTAGTCGCTAGCGCAACGGCTCTTACTGCTCTTCCAACCTATGCACAAACGGACAATGCTGCAGTGGTTCAAGAAGTAAATACAGATGGCGTTATAAGCATTCTTAATAATGCAACAGTTGATACTTCATCAGAGCAATTACGTGAAGAGCTTGTTGCTGCATTGAATCAAGCGTGTTCAAACAAAAGCAACGTAGTAAATAATGGCGCTGAAGATGAATCAGACAATAACCAACCTGAGAAAACAGGCGACGGCAATTGGTTAAACGGTGCATTTGCAAATGATGTTTGTTGTAACACTGCAGATATCGATATTTTAGTGACAGCTGTTGTTGATGAATTAGGTGCAGATAATCCGCTAATCTCTGATTTTTTAAACAGCCTTTCAACTACGTGTTCGAATACTGATGCCATTACTCTAGCTGCAATTACTGCCGGCGTTGATGCTACAGTTGCATCAGAAGCTACTGCTGCAGGCCCAGGTGCTGGCCAGCCTGCTCCACCACCAGTAGTAGGCTTACCAACATTACCTACACCTCCAGGTTCTGGTGGTACAGGCGGTGATAACGGTATATCTGAAGTCGGTAATTAATTTTTACTATTAGAATATTTAAACGCAGCCTATTGGCTGCGTTTTTACTTTGTTTGAGTTTATTTTGAATCGTTTTATATTTTTTTTTATTTGCCTGATCCTATTTTTACTCCCCCTTCCTTTAGGTAGTTACCGCCCTTGGGCAATTTTAGCTATTGGTATTTTAACTAGCTTTACCTTTATTACTCACCTTACACACAGTGTGTTAAATAATAATCAATCGCTATTTCCGCCGCGCTATTCCTGGCCACTCTTTTTTACTTTAAGCGTTGTTATTTTAGTTTGTGGTATACAGCTGTTTAGCGTGAGTGTTGATGTATTTCAAACCAAACAAATGTTATTAAAAACCAGCTTTTTACTCATGTTGAGCTGGCTCGTATTTAACTACTGCAATAGTGCCGAGCGAATTAAAAAATTAATTTATGCTGTAATTTGTGCAGGGGTATTTCAAGCTCTGTATGCTAGTTATTTAAACTTATCGCCTGATATTGTCAGCCCTCTATTTGGTTACAAACATACTGACAGAGCGATTGGTACCTTTACCTATTCTAACTTTTTAGCTAATTACTTAGCTTTATGTTTATGTTTAGGCATTGGCGTTTTAATTAGCGAATTAAAACGCACTAACAATGGCTATAAACCCACTTTAAAACAAACGCTACGTGCCTGGGCCGAAGTATTATTAAGTTCTAAAATAATCTTACGTATTTCGTTAATTATTATTATTGTGGCGCTTATTTTAACTCGCAGCCGTATGGGTAACTCGGCGTTTTTTATCGCTTTGATAATAGTAAGTTTACTAGCACTATTTGTTTATAAGCAAAAACCCAAAGCATTTAAATTGCTGATTGTGAGCTTTTTTATTATCGATTTAATCATCATTGGTGCCATTTTCGATGTAGAAAAAGTAAAACAACGTATTAGCGAGACTAGTTTGCAATCGGAAACACGTGATGAAGTTGTACGTGACTCAATTCCGCTGATTTTAGATAACCCGTTATTAGGCTCTGGTGGCGGTACTTTTTATACTGCATTTCCTGCGTATCAATCTGAGCCCTACTCTGGCTACTACGACAATGCGCATAACGATTATGTGCAATTTGCGGTTGAGCTGGGTATTCCTGTAACCGCGTTGTTAGGACTTTTGGTACTTTATTGTTTATGGTTGTGTATTAATACTATGCGCACGCGTAAAACGGCGCTTTATCAGGGGGTGGCGTTTGGTTGTGCTACGGCCATTGTAGCCATGATGCTACATTCGTCGGTCGATTACTCCTTGCAAGCCGGCGCAAACTCAATGCTGTTTATAGTGGTGTTATGTTTAGCTATATTAACCAATAAGTTACCGGCACCAAAGCGGATTAAAAAAAGACGCAGCGAAAGTTAACGGGCTGCGAGTTGCGGGGAGCGGGTTACGAACCTAATCCCTAACAACTGATTCTGTCTTCTCATTCGCTTCTCTTTGTTCAAATAATATTTTAGTGATTTTATTCACCACAGAGGGTAGGAGAAAAAAGAGAAAGTGACTAAATACAAATGTTATAAGTATTAGCAAATACTTTGTATTCTCTGTGCAGCGCGCAGCGCCTCGGTGTTCTCTGTGGTTCAAAAATAAAGGTTTTAAATAAAGTTAACGGGTTTCGAGCTTAATCCTTCACCCAGTACTATTATTACAATAAGAACTTAGTGATTTATTCACCACAGAGGGTAGGAGAAAAAAGAGAAAGTAATTTAAAACAAAAGTTAAAAAATTGTGGTTAGTTATTAGATTTCAGCAATTGAAGCCTTTTCTCTACGCAGCGCCTCTGTGGTTCAAGAGTAATTTTTATATTTTGGGTTTAAGTGATTTATTCACAAAGAAGGTTATGAGACGCTGCGCTTTTAGATATTGAGCCCGCAACTCGAAGCCCGTCGCTCACGACATTAAAGAATGACGCAACATGAAGTCGCTGCTACAAGTCAGCAATAATATCAACCTAGAACCGGCTTGACCCTCTCATTTGTTTCTCATTCTCTTCTCTTTGTTCAAAAAATATTTTAGTGATTTTATTCACCACAGAGGGTAGGAGAAAAAAGAGAAAGTGACTAAATACAAATGTTATAAGTATTAGCAAATACTTTGTATTCTCTGTGCAGCGCGCAGCGCCTCGGTGTTCTCTGTGGTGCAAAAATAAAGGTTTTAAATAAAGTTAATGAGTTTCGAGCTTAGCCCTTCATCCAGTACTATTATTACAATAAGAACTTAGTTATTTATTTACCACAGAGGGTAGGAGAAAAAAGAGAAAGTAACTAAATACAAATGTTATAAGTATTAGCAAATACTTTGTATTCTCAGTGCAGCGCGCAACTAGAAGCTCGTCGCCCTCCGCTAATGACGCGACATAAAGTCGCTGCTACAAGTCGATACTAATTTCAACCTTGAACTGGCTTGACCCTCTCATTTGTTTCTCATTCCCTTCTCTTTGTTCAAAAAATATTTTAGTGATTTATTCACAAAGGAGGCTAAGAGACGCTGCGCTTTTGGATATTTAGCCCGCAACTCGTCGCCCGTCGCTCACGACATTAAAATATGACGCGACATGAAGTCGCTGCTACACGTCGGCAATAATATCAACCTAAAACTTATGCTTTAAATCACTGCTCTTCTAAATCAAATTCGGTGGTGTGGCCGTCGCCATGGATTAATTGGTACCTTGCTAAATTTCCCGCTTCAAGCGTAACTAAGCTAATGGCTGAATCGCTTACTAGGTACTTTTGTCCTTTGCCTTTGGTTTGGTGTTTGTCTACTTCCATATGCCAGCGTTTGGTAAAAAAGTTAAGTGGGCTTTTGGGGCCGTATAAAATAGAGTCGAGCTTGTCGAGAACATTTATTAGCTTACGCGGGAACTCGTTTTTAATGCCACTAGCTGTGAGCTGCCAAATTCTGTTGGGGTGATCGCCAAAACGCTTTTGCACCGAAAAACAAAATGAATAATGCACGTCGCCGGATAAAATCAGTGTTTCATTTGGGGTGTCGGTGCGTCTAAAAGTATTGAGTAGCTTTTTGGCTGAGCCTTCGTGCGCCATCCAGTTTTCTACATCAACCATCAGTGGTTGCCCACACATATTAAATACAGCTTGAATTGCCTCTATCGATTTAACCCCAAACACGGGAGCGGGCGATACAATAATTACTTGGTCATGGCTTAATAGGCTCTCTTCAAGCTCTGTGAGGCGCTCCCAATCGAGTAAGCCTGATGGTTCATTAAAGTTTTGCTCGTTACGCCAACGGTGCGTACGGGTATCGAGTACCACCACTTTAGGAATAGTCATTAGCTCATAATGCCAATGGCTAAAGTCGTTCAGATGCTTATCAAAGCTTTTAAATTGCCACTGCTTATCACCAGCTAAGCAGTCGTTAAAGGGGCTCAGTAACGATCCGGTTTTATGTAGTGCGTCGTTGCCCATTCCCTGAAACAACCAATAGCTTGCTAAGCCATTATTTACAATACGCTTGCTGCTAGGGTTTTGGTTAATGGCTTGCTCCCAGCCTGCGGTTAGGTTCCAATCATCGGTTACATCATGATCATCAAACATCATTAAGATAGATACATTAGCAAATAACCGCTCTACCTCTGCTAAACCTTGTGCATAGTCAATTAATGCGGTTTTTTCTGCATTAAATAGCGTTTGATTTTTTTCGTTACCACCTGAGTAACTTAAGTTATTTAGGTCAATGTATTGCCATGCTTGGCTACTAAAATTGAGTAAATACAGCGCTACGAACTCTTCAAAATGAATCAGATGATTATAAGCTTTAACACTGGAAAAATGCGGTTCGTCCTTTTTTAACCAATAGCCAATGCCTAATTTAGAACGCTTTTTCCATGAGGTAGTCGGCAACAAGCAATGGCGACCATATAGTTGCTCTGCAATATCAGCGGGTAAATCTAAATTAAGTGGCTGTTCTTTATATATGCCTAAGTGTTTAATCAGCTGATGTATTGCTAATAACATAGGCCCTGCTACATCGTCGGCGTATACCTGATCGCCCGAAAGCAATAATAACTGTGCCCCCTGCTGCTCATTACTTCGTTGTACAGCTTGCCAATGGCTAGAGCTTACTAAGCTGTCTTTTGCAGGGTGATGCGCATTACGACACGAGCCATGTAGTATTTGCGTCAGTTTTTTGGGGATCACAAATTCAGGTAATGGCTGATTGTTAAAGCTAAACGCAGATAAATCAACCGGGCTGTCATCAAAAAATAGCTGGTAAGGTAATAAGGTATCGCGTGGGAATTGGCTGTTAATGGGTTTAATAACCACAAACTGTAAGAATAAATATTCCCCTAGCCTTATGGTGTCTTGTTCGCTATAACATTCGTGACCAATTAGCTCTATACGGCAATTTACTGGCTTTGCAGTAGCAAACTGAATACAGACTGCAGTTTTTTCTGCTCGGCGCACCATGGGCCCCATAAGTAATAGCGGGTGTTGCACCGAGAGAGTTGTCATGAGGTTAGCCTTTAGCTGCTAATTTAAATAAAGAATAAAAGTTATCAGTGGTGGCCTTTGCCAACTCGTTAAAACTAATGCCTTTTAGTTCACTAATATAGTAAGCAACATCTTCCACATACGCTGGCTGATTAGTTTTACCACGATATGGTACTGGCGCTAAATAAGGCGAGTCGGTTTCAATAAGCAGTCGATCGAGAGGAATTTGCTTTACTACTTCTTTAAGCTCTACCGCATTTTTAAAGGTTACAATACCTGAAATAGAAATATAAAAGCCCATATCAATAGCTTTTTTGGCCATATCCCAATCTTCGGTGAAACAATGCAGTACCCCGCCGCAATTTTCTGCTTTGTGTTCACGCATTAAGTTAATGGTGTCGGCACGGGCGTCACGGGTATGAATAATAAGCGGCTTTTGTAATTCATTTGCCACCTCAATATGGCCAACAAAACTGGCTTGTTGTACGGCATGGGTGTCTTTTGCGTAGTAATAATCGAGCCCAGTTTCGCCAATCGCCACTACTTTGTCGTGTGAGGCTAAGTTAATTAATTGCTGTTTATTAAGCGCGTCTTTTTGATCGAGCGGGTGCACGCCACATGACGCAGACACGTCGTTGTGATGTTTTATTTGCTCTAGCATATTGGGGAATTGATCAAGCGTGACGCTGACACATAAAAAATGTTCTACTTTTTTGGCGCGAGCGTTATCAAGTACTTGGTCTAGGTTTAAATCGAGTTTATCAAAATCAAGACGGTCTAAATGGCAATGAGAATCTACAATCAAAATAAGGCCTGTTTTTACTACATGGTATAAGTTGGATTGCCGGAGTTTAACATAGTCCCCAGCAGTTTTTCGATCTTCGCGTTTAGGTTTGTTTTATCATCTAAAAAGCTAATGCCGATCCCTGGTGGATTTGAGCTCTGAGCGCCTTGTGGAGTGATCCACGTAACCTTCCCGGTTACCACGTCATCTTCTAGCGCGTCAGGCAAGGTAACGCGTAAGGCAAGTGAATACCCGGGTTCATAGCGCATATTGGTGCGTACAAATAACCCACCTTTTTTTAAAAAAGGCATATAACAGCGATATAGTTCGTCAAGGTCGTCTATATCTACTAATAGCTCTTGCATATCTAGTCCTTTTTATTGATTACGTAATGTATACGCTAGTCGTGATACCGCAAGCGGTAAATTTAGCCCAAGTATTTGTATATTATTCTGTAAAAAATCATTCAGCGTTTGCTGAGCAACTTGGTAAGCTTCAAAACTCATGCCATTTAAAAGCTGTTGTTTGAGCTGCTCACTTAAAAATAAGGTAAAAATACGCACAAGCTCAGGCTGTTTATTTATTATGTCGACTAACGCATTGAAATTATGGCTTTGTTTAAACTCAGTTGCAAATTTATAAAGCGTATCAATGTTTTCAAGCTGATTTTGCTGTTGCCACTGCTTTACTTGCAGTGGTTGGCTATAAAATAACGACAACCACGTATAGTTAGGCACATCCAAACTACTTAACCATTGTTGTGCTAATTGGTTATTGGTTACTTTAACCTCAGTTTTAGCACAGCGACTTAAAATAGTGGCAGGTAATTGCGCCACTTGGCTGGTTGTCAAAATTAAAAACCGACTATTACTTGGCTCTTCAAGGGTTTTTAATAACGCATTAGCGGCTGCGGTGGTCATTTTTTCGCAGTTTTGAATAATTGCCACTTTATTGCCATTTTGCGCCGCAGACTGATGCATAAAATCGCTTATGCCGCGAATATCATCAACACCTATGCTTTGCCCTTCCACTTGGGTAATGCGCTTGTCTGGGTGTGTACCCGCTAAGTTTAATGAACAACTTTTACATTGCCCACAAGGGCTTAACACACTATTTGGACTACTTAACTGTGCTTGGGTGTTTTGGCATAACAAACTATTTGCTAGTTGCTCACTTAGCTCAAATTTGCCAACCCCAATAGGCCCGCAAAACAGCTGCGCATGATGAAAACGCTGCGCTTTATAGCTCTGAGTTAAGCGTTGCTCTACCTCATTAAGCCACGGCAATGCCATATTATTTTAACCCTGAAAAAAACGTGCGTAGTACATTGGTAATATCACGATGCACTTTATCAATGCTTTGGTTGGCATCGACTGTTTTTATGCTGTCGTCATCATTTGCAAGCTCAATGTAACGCATACGGGTGCGCTGAAAAAACTCAATGGCTTCTTGCTCAATTCTGTCTAACTGGCCGCGACCTTTTGCACGTTCAAGGCCAATAACAGGGTCAATATCTAGGTAAATGGTTAAATCGGGTTTTAAGCCTTTTAACACCATAGACGATAACGATGCTAAGGTGTTTGCACTTATTCCGCGGCCGCCGCCTTGATAGGCCTGTGACGATAAATCGTGACGATCGGCTAATACCCACTGCCCTTGCTCAAGAGCCGGATTGATCACATTATGCATTAGCTGTGAACGCGCGGCATACATAATTAGCAGCTCAGTTTCAAAAGCTATTTCTTCTTGGTGTTCTGCTTTTACTAAAGTACGTAACGATTCAGCCAGAGGCGTGCCACCGGGTTCGCGCACATTGATAAAATCAACATGGTGATGATTTAAAAAGTCTTGGCACAGGGCAATGGCGGTAGATTTACCCGCGCCCTCTAGGCCTTCTATAACTATAAACTTTGGTTTCATAAACACTAATTCTTTTTATTTAAAATATACTGGTTAACTGCCGCATTATGTTGTTTTAATGTGGTTGAAAACTGATGACTACCATCACCTTTTGCTACAAAGTAAACATACTCGCTTTTGGGCGGATTTACCGCCGCTAAAATGGCTTCTTTAGAGGGCATGGCAATGGGTGTGGGCGGTAATCCGTTAATACGATAGGTATTATACGGCGTGTAATTTCTTAGGTCTTTACGTTTGATATCGCCGTCAAAATCTTCGCCTAGTCCATATATTACGGTTGGATCGGTTTGTAAGCGCATATTGGTATTTAAGCGATTAATAAACGCTGAAGCAATTAACGGGCGCTCACTGGCAAGCGCGGTTTCTTTTTCGATTATTGAAGCCATGATCAGGGCTTCATAGGCAGTGTCGTAAGGTAAATCACTTGCCCGTTGCTGCCATGCATCTGCCAATGTTTGCTGCATTTTTTGCGCTGCACGCTTTAATAAACTACTCGCATTGTCGTTACTATGATAATGATAAGTATCGGGAAACAACCACCCTTCAAGGTGAGTTTGCTTGCCGATTATTTGCTCGCCAAGCTGCTCGAGTTTTAAATCGTTTTGTAAATGTGGAGCAATTTTTACCGTATTTAATACATCTCTAAGTGCTTGACCTTCAATAATGGTAAAGCTAAAACTAATTTGCTCACCTTGGTTTATTTTTTTTATGTTGTTTATTACGCTATCTGCGCTTAACTCGTACAAACCCGCTTTTAAGTCAGTTAAGGTAGGGTCTAGTTTAGCTAATATTTGAAACCGCCAGCAGTCTTCTAGCCACTGTTGTTGCTGCCATTGACGGCACAACTTATTAAAGCCGGTGCCTTTTTTAACTTCAAATTGAGTGCTCTGCGCCACCTTTAATGGCGTTTCAATGGTTGCTTGTAATTGCTGGTAGCCAATCACTGAGCTAAAAAAAGCCAGTAGTAATACTGATAATATAACTTTTAACACTAAGCCTCCTTGGCTAGTAACTCGTTTAGTAATGATTGGCTATGCACAATATCAAAACAGTGCTCGTCTATACTTTTTACAGGCACAATTTCCATTAAGCTGTTACAGATAAATACGGCGTCTGCTTGGGTAAGCTCATCAACGCCGACAGTTTTAAACTCAACCGCTAATTTATCACATAAAGATTGCAGAAAAACACCTTTAATGCCGCATTCATCCAGCCTTGGGCTAAATATTTTATGATTTTTAATTGCAAAAATATTAGCCGCTGAGGTTTCTATTACATTGTTGTTGTAATCAAGCACTAGCGCATCATCGCTGTGCTGGGTTTGTAGGGCATTTTTGACAAGTACTTGTTCAAGCCTATTTAAGGTTTTTAGCCCAGCTAAATGAGGTTGAATGGCCAACTTAATCGGGCTAATAGCTAAGCTAATTCCCGAATCTGTTAGGCTGTTGTAATGATCTGGATAAGCTAAAACACTCACAATAATGTTTAAATTACATTCACTTGGTGGCGAATAGCCTCGTCCACCCTCGCCTCGTGTTATCACGATTTTAAGGACCGCTTGAGGATGTGATGCTACTTGCTGAGTGATCTGCGACTCTAGTGCATTAAACTCAAGTGCAGGAAAGCCCAAACGATGCGCACATTCAATTAAACGTGCTTTATGATAAGCCCAATGCTCAACTTGTCCATCAGTAACCATTGCGGTGGTAAAAAAGCCATCGCCATAATTTAAGCCCCTATCACGGGTGCTTATGCTACTGGTTTCACTTGCTGTTATTATTGTTTGCATATTTTTTTACACATAAAAAAACCCAGTTAAACAACTGGGTTCTTATTCTCATTCGTTGTTAAAAAAGATTATACCTTTTTAAACAGTAACGAGCCATTAGTACCACCAAACCCAAATGAGTTACACAAAGCGTAATCAAGTTTAGCGTCACGTGCTGTATGCGGTACGTAATCTAAATCACAGCCTTCGTCTGGGTTATCTAAGTTAATTGTTGGCGTCACTTTTTGCTCGGTCAACGATAAAATAGACACTATCGACTCAACAGAGCCTGCCGCTCCGAGTAAGTGACCCATCATAGATTTTGATGAACTTACCATCACATCTTTAGCTGAATCACCAAAAATGGTTTTAACCGCTGATGTTTCGGCTTTGTCACCCGCATGAGTAGATGTACCATGTGCGTTGATGTAGCCAACTTGCTCTGCATTTACTTGCGCATCGTTTAATGCGTTTTCCATTGCCAGAGCTGCACCTGCGCCATCTTCTGGTGGTGAGGTCATGTGGTAAGCATCACCACTCATGCCAAAACCAACAAGCTCTGCATAAATTTTAGCGCCACGTGCTTTAGCGTGTTCGTATTCTTCAACAACCACCACACCGGCACCATCAGAAAGCACAAAACCATCACGATCTTTATCCCACGGACGAGACGCTGCTTGTGGATCGTCATTACGCGTTGAAAGCGCACGTGCGGCATTAAAGCCACCCATACCAATTGGCGTACACGCTTTTTCTGCGCCACCGGCCACCATTGCATCAGCATCGCCATAAGCAATCATACGTGCGGCATGGCCAATATTATGAAGACCTGTAGTACATGCTGTCACAATTGAAATATTAGGACCGCGTAGGCCGTGCATTATAGATAAATGACCCGAGATCATATTAATAATGGTAGACGGTACATAAAACGGCGATAACTTACGTGGACCGCTGTTTAATAATTTTATGTGGTTTTCTTCAATGAGGGTTAAGCCACCAATGCCTGAACCTACCGCTACACCAATACGTGTTGCGTTTTGCTCAGTGACTTCGAGGCCAGAATCTTGAAAAGCTTGAACACCCGCTGCAATGCCATACTGGATAAATAAATCCATTTTTTTAGCATCTTTTGGCGACATATAAGCCGATGCATCAAAATCATTGATTAAACCAGCGAAGTGAGTACCAAATTTTGATGTATCAAAGTGGGTAATATTTTGAATACCACTTTTACCATCTAATAAGCCTTGCCAGGTTGATTGCACATCATTGCCTAGCGGCGTCAACATTCCTAAGCCAGTTACGACGACACGACGTTTAGCCACGGTTTGCCTCCAATAAGGAATTATTATTATACCAATTAACTTAGCTTAGCTTAGTTTATTTCAGCGTTAACACTATTACTGTTGCTAGCTATGTTATTAGTATTGGGGATGATCATACCCAAGCTACCTCAAAGTGCGAGTCTCAAACCAATAATCAACGCTGAGCAATAACAACTTAATTGCTGATAGTGAGTGAGGGTTTGGTATTGAATCATGTACTTTGAGGTGGTTTGGATATAAAGATTAAAGGCAGCGAATGCTGCCCTTAATTTGCGATTAATTACTCAGCGTGAGCTGTAACGTAATCGATTGCAGATTGTACTGTAGTGATCTTTTCAGCTTCTTCATCTGGGATCTCAGTGTCAAACTCTTCTTCAAGAGCCATTACTAATTCAACAGTATCAAGAGAGTCTGCACCTAGGTCATCAACGAATGAAGCTTCGTTTTTAACTTCTTCTTCTTTAACACCTAGCTGTTCGATGATAATTTTCTTTACGCGTTCTTGGATATCGCTCATTCTTCTTTCCTTTATTAAAAACGCCAATGCGTTATTTTCAGATTGCGGCGTAGTTTACGTCCGATAATTCTCTGATTCAATCTTTTGACCATAAATAATTTGCTGGTCAAACCTGTTGAGTGTTTATTTTACCTTTTATCGCTTATTTTCACAGCGATTTCAAGTATGTTTAAAGCAAGTTTGCGAAAAATTCAATGTTTTTTAGCAAACCCGCATACTATTTTTGGTTTATTTAATTCGTATTACGAACTTAAACCATGTACATCGCACCATTTACATGCAAAGTTTCACCTGATACATACGCAGCGGCGTCAGATGCTAAATAACATACCGCAGCTGCAATCTCGTCAGGCTGACCTAAACGACCCGCAGGTACGTTTGCAAGCGTTGCTGCTTTTTGCTCATCTGTCAAATCATCGGTCATGTCTGTTTGAATAAAACCAGGTGCAACCACGTTAACAGTAATACCACGAGACGCTACTTCACGCGCTAGTGACTTAGAAAAGCCGATAACACCCGCTTTAGCGGCCGCATAGTTAGCTTGACCCGCATTACCCATAGTTCCCACTACAGAGCCGATATTGATGATACGGCCGTTCTTTTTCTTCATCATTGGGCGAAGTACGGCCTTAGATAAACGGAAGATAGAGCTTAGGTTGGTGTCGATAATATCGTCCCACTCATTTTCTTTCATGCGCATTAATAAATTATCGCGCGTAATACCGGCATTATTTACTAATACATCAATATCACCTAAATCAGCTTTAATTGCCGCTAATGTCGCCTCAATTGACGCAGGATCGGTTACGTTTAACGCATAACCTTTACCGTTATCACCTAAGTATTCGCTAATTTTAGCCGCACCCGACTCGCTTGTTGCCGTGCCCGCTACTTTTGCGCCTTGCGCTACTAATGTGTTTGCAATAGCTTTACCAATACCACGGCTAGCGCCAGTGATCAGGACAACTTTGCCCTCTAAAGAAAATAAATTACTCATATTATATACTCTTATTTAGCTGTATCGATTGATGCAAGGTCATTTACTGAGCCACACACCATCGCTTTATCAATGCGTTTTGCAAGTCCGGTTAGTACTTTACCAGGACCAAATTCATAACTTTGTGTTACGCCTTGTGCAACCAATGCCTGTACTGTTTCAGTCCAACGTACTGGGCTATATAACTGGCGTACTAATGCCTCTTTAATCGCATCGGCTGAGCCTTCAGCTTTTACATCAACATTATTGATTACATCACACTTAGGTGTATTAAATGTTAAAGCGGCTAAATCGGCGGCTAATTTTTCAGCCGCTGGTTTCATTAGTTCACAATGCGACGGTACGCTTACCGATAATGGCAGTGCACGTTTTGCTCCGGCTTCTTTACAGGCAACAGAGGCTCTATCAACTGCATCTTTGTGACCGGCAATAACTACCTGGCCTGGCGAGTTATAGTTTACTGGAGAAACCACTTCACCTTGTGCAGATGCAGCACAAGCGGCTTTAATTTCATCGTCGCCTAAACCAATAATTGCGGCCATAGAACCTACACCAGCAGGTACGGCTTCTTGCATGTATAAACCGCGGTTTTCAACCAGTTTTACGGCTTCGCTTAAACTGATCACATCGCTACATACCAAAGCTGAGTACTCACCCAAGCTGTGACCTGCCATAACGACGTCTGCATCTGGATTTGCAGCCAACCAATGACGATAAATAGCAACGCTTGCGGTTAATAGTGCAGGCTGAGTACGGTGTGTTTGATTTAGTTTTTCTTCTGGACCGTTAAGTACAAGGTCTGCTAGGTCGTAACCAAGTGCGGTTGAAGCTTCTGCAAATGTGGCTTTTACTATGTCAGAACTCGCTAGTAGCTCTTGTAACATACCCACAGTTTGCGAGCCTTGACCTGGAAAAAGAAGTGCAATTTTTTGTGCCATAGTTTGCTCTTTTAATTAAACAAAATAAATAATGTGTAACACGGCACGTTAACTGTTATTCAACCGCCGTGTCTTTAGAATGTGTTTTTTCGAAAATAGCAGCTATTTTATCTGGAAGTTGACGTTCTACTTCTTTCACTGCTTCGTCGATTGCAGCATGAAATGCTTTAGCTGAGGCATTTCCATGGCTTTTAACAACAATACCGCGCAATCCTACCAGAGAAGCGCCGTTATACTGGTCGGGGTTCACTCTTTTATAGAGTTTTTTTATGATTGGCGCCAACATAAACGCCATGCACTTGTAAACGACGTGCTTTTCGAGGGCACGGGTAAACTTTTTCATGATAAGTTTAGCAATGCCTTCGCAGGTTTTAAGTGCAACATTGCCAACAAAGCCTTCACAGACAATAACATCAGCCTTGCCAGAAAAAATATCACTACCTTCGCTATAGCCAATATAATTAATCAGCTCGCTTTGCTGCATTAACTGCGCGGCTTGCTTAATTTCGTCGTGACCTTTAATGTCTTCGGCGCCAATATTTAATAAACTTACTTTAGGGTTATCGCAGCCAAGTGCTTGTCCTGCCACTACCGAACCCATAATGCCAAACTGATACAGCATTTGCGCATCACAGTGCACATTGGCACCTAAATCGAGTAAGTAAACAGGATTTTTACGTTCTGTGGGTACAGCCGATATGAGTGCGGGACGTTTAACCCCTGGAAGCATTTTTAATACGTAATGCGCCATAAAAAATAGCGCCCCTGTATTGCCAGAGCTAACACAGGCTTGCGCTTCACCCGATTTAACTAAATCGAGGGCAATACGCATTGAGGAATCTTTTTTTGAGCGTATAGCAACAGCGGGTTCGCAGGCATTGGTAACAACGTCATTACAATGGCGAATTATTAATCTGGGATGAGAAAGTGAATCGAGTGATTCTAATTGTTTAGCTATTACTTGCTCGTTGCCACATAAAATGAGTTTTAAGTTGGCATTAGCATTTACCGCGGAAACGGCTGCGGGGATAGATGAACGGGGGCCATAATCGCCCCCCATCATATCTAACGCTATGGTTAGATTAGTCAGCATATAAGCAATCTCTTAGTTAGAAATTACTTGAACGCCTTTGTAGTAACCATCTGCAGTCACATGGTGACGACGATGAGTCTCACCAGATGTTTGGTCTACAGTTAAAGTTGGACCACTGATCGCATCGTGTGAACGGCGCATGCCGCGTCTTGCACGAGACTTTTTGCTTTTTTGTACAGCCATAGTCTTCTCCTAAGAATCTTTCTTAAGTTGTTTCAAAATATCAAATGGATTTGGTTTATCATCTTCCGCCTTTAAAACACCAAAGCTGGCAGGCTCTGCTGTATAACTGCATGAAGCTTCGTTGTGGGTAGGCACTAATGGCACTGCTAAAATAAGTTCGTCTTCGATTAACTCAAACACGTCTATTTCACCATTTTCATCAAGTGCTACTTCGTCGTAGCTTTCTGGAAGATCATCTGACTCTGCATCCAAACCGACTGGCGAATACACAAAGTCTTGATCCAAATCCAACCCTAAATCACCATTACAACGTTGACAAGTGACAGTTACGTGTGTGGACAAATTGCCACTAATCACAACTAAACCTTGCTCATCGTTTTTGCAATGAATTTTTACCGCTATTTCACCTACTTCTTCCTGGATAACCCCTCGTAAACGAGGAAGTTTCTCAAGCGGTACAACACCGTCATACTTTAAACGATGCTGAGCTGCTTTGCCCGGATGAAGGGTGATGGGAATTTTCACCTTTTGCATAGGGGCTGCATCATATAGATAGTTAGTAAGTTAGTCAAAGTAAAAAACCAATTTTACGTTGTTTTTCACGTGTTTTACTCACGGATCTGATTTATCCTAACTCAATCTGATTTACGCTAGGAAAACATGCCATGAAGCACCCCCTTATATTAGCCTCAAGCTCGCCATTTAGGCAGTCTTTATTACAAAAATTTAATCTGCCGTTTGAAACGTTTTCGCCAGATGTTGACGAAACGCCGCATAAAAACGAAACACCAAGCACACTTGTTAAGCGCCTCAGTGAATTAAAAGCCGCAGCAGCCGTCGATCATTTTGACCAAGGCCTCGCGATTGGCTCCGACCAAGTTGCTGTATTTGATAGCCAAATATTAGGTAAGCCGCACAATAAAGAAAACGCAATAAAGCAATTGAGCTTATTTAGTGGGCAAACAGTCACTTTTTTAACGGGTTTATGTGTGTACGATATACACACTAAGCAATGCAAAACCATTATTGAGCCATTCAATGTGACCTTTAAAACGTTAACAACGGCGCAAATAAGTGCTTATTGCGATGCAGAGCAACCTTATAACTGTGCTGGAAGTTTTAAAAGTGAAGGCTTGGGTATTTGTTTATTTGAAAAGCTCAGTGGTGATGATCCAAACAGCTTAATTGGTTTACCACTCATTAAACTCAGCCAATTATTGGCTGAGTTTGGTGTTGATGTATTAGCAGCTCAAGTGCCTAGCGCAAATTAACTGATTAACCGAGTAATATATTTTGCAACTGCTGATAGTTGTCAGCCGTTGCAATCGGGGTTAACTCGTTTAATTGCGCTGCGTTGTGCACGCCCATGGTTACCCCTATTCTATCCATACCCGCGGCTTTTGCCATTGCCATATCTATTTGGGTGTCGCCTATCATTAGCGCTTCATCAACACTTATCCCTAGCTCTTCAAGCAATTGATAAAGCATATCGGGAGCAGGCTTTGATTTAGCGTCGTCACTGGTTCGCGTAGCACTAAAAAAGTGACGCAACTGGCTTTCATTCAGTAGACGTTCCAGTCCTACTCGGCTTTTACCTGTGGCAACCGCCAATATTACGCCTTGATTTTTTAACGCAGTGAGTACCTGTGCAACGTGATCAAACACCGGTGTTGGGGTGGTATCAAGTGCATATTGCTGTTTATACCCTGCAATAAGCGCTTCGTGATGCTCACTGCGTTCAGGGAACAAGGTTGCGATTGCGTTTTCAAGCGATAAACCAATAATATTTTTACTGGCGGTATCGCTTGGCGGCTCAATATTAAGCGATTGGGCACTTTTGCGAATGCAATTAACGATTTTGCTAATTGAATCCATAATGGTGCCATCCCAATCAAAAATCACCAGCTTGTAATGTTTTATTGGGGTTACGATCACGCCTTTGCTGCTCTAAGTTTTACTAAACAACTTGATAGTGCTTTATCAAGCGGTGCTTCTACTCGCATAGTGGTTTCGTTTTTAGGATGGTAAAAGCTCAAATCATGCGCGTGTAGAAATAAGCGGTTTAAACCGCGTTTACGCATTGACTCATCAAATCCTTGGTCGCCGTACTTATCATCACAGGCAATAGCATGGCCTTGACACTGAGTATGCACACGAATTTGGTGAGTACGACCGGTTACAGGGGATGCTTGTACTAATGAGCAATCGTTAAAACGTTCAAGCACTTTAAAACGGGTATGCGACGGTTTGCCCTCGGTATTATCAACACGTACTACGCGCTCACCCGATTTTAGGGTATTTTTACGCAAACCTTCCGTTACATTTTTTGTTTTAGAGTCCCATTGGCCTTCTACCAATGCCCAGTAATTTTTTTCCATGGTTTTTTCGCGTAATTGCTCATGCAAAGCGGTCAGCACTGAGCGGCGCTTAGCAATGAGTAAACAACCTGAGGTATCGCGGTCTAAACGATGCACAAGCTCTAGGCTGCGCTCTTCTGGGCGTAAAACACGTAATGCTTCAATAAGCCCGTAGCTTAAGCCACTACCGCCATGCACAGCCATGCCTGATGGCTTGTTAATAACAATCAGGTATTTATCTTCAAATAATATATCGTCTTCGAGGCGCGTTACTTTATCGAGTTTTGATGGTACAAACTCTTCACGCTCTGACACTCTAATTGGCGGTATACGAATAACGTCGTCTAGCTGCAATTTATACACAGGCTTGATGCGTTTTTTATTAACACGCACCTCACCTTTACGAAGAATTTTATAAATTGCGCTTTTAGGCACCCCTTTTAAATGGGTAATAAGAAAGTTATCAATACGCTGACCTAGGTGGTCTTCGTTGATCGTGACAAAAGATACTTGTAAGCCGGTTTTTTCTGACATTGCCTAATCACTGATTTAAGTAAAATAATTTAGTTGCTAACACGGTTATAATAGTGGGATAATCAGCAGCGCAAATATTTAGTATTTGCAAATAACAACGGTGCTTTTTAACACAACAAAACATTCGTGATGCACATTCTGGGTAACCGATCATACAGATCCGAGTTAAGTTTTCCAAAGCTTTTATACATACCCAGTCAACACGTGCGCACAACTAACGGCAATGCGCGTAATATATTGCTGGTTAAGTTTGAACATGAATTGATTTTTAATGTGATAGTAAAAGCAATGAACAGATAATTTGTCTGATAGTGACGGCGTAAAAAACACGCCGTTCAGAATTCGCTCAAATATTGTAGTAGTACCGTACAGCAGCTTATTTAGAACTAAAAAAATCTAATAAATAAGCGTTCATTAACATCGGTAGCGATTTTTGCTCATAAAATAGATAACGGTAGTTTTAAAAACGAAACTATGGTTTGAACCTAAAGAGCCCTACGCACCTAATATGAATGCATTTAATAAGATTGATATGACAGGCCAACTTCTGGATAAAATGAGTATTGAGCTAAACAGCCGACACATTTGAATCCCTTTAGAATTTAATAGCGTGATAACACCCTATTGTTTGCCGGCATTTAAAATACTGCGTACCAAAATACAGAGCCGTTCCGTTAAAGACCCAGTCGTGAGGCTGCACATTCTAAAAATAGGAACACCTGAACAGGCGAGAAAAACATCGTCATGTCAGCGACACAAACTAGTAGAGTAACATTATGAAACGTATGCTAATCAATGCAACGCAGCAAGAAGAAATGCGCGTAGCACTGGTTGACGGCCAGCGCCTATATGATTTAGATATAGAAAGCCCAGGTCACGAACAGAAAAAAGCCAATATTTATAAAGGCAAAATCACACGCATTGAACCATCTTTAGAAGCAGCATTTGTTGATTACGGTGCTGATCGTCATGGTTTCCTTCCATTAAAAGAAATTGCTCGCACTTACTTCCCGCAAGGTTACACCTTCCATGGTCGTCCGAATATTCGCGACGTGATCAAAGAAGGTCAAGAAGTAATAGTACAAGTTGATAAAGAAGAGCGTGGCCAAAAAGGTGCTGCACTCACAACCTTTATCAGCGTTGCCGGCAGCTACTTAGTGCTTATGCCTAATAACCCTCGCGCTGGCGGTATTTCTCGCCGTATCGAAGGTGATGAGCGTACTGAACTTAAAGAGTCGCTTAGCCGTTTAGAACTACCTAAAGGTATGGGCTTGATTGTACGTACTGCGGGTGTTGGTAAATCGTTTGAAGAATTAAACTACGATTTAAAAGCATTATTAGTCCACTGGGAAGCCATTCAACAAGCGGCAGACAGTGCTAAAGCGCCATTTTTAATTCACCAAGAAAGCAACGTTATTTTCCGCGCCATTCGCGACTATTTACGTCGTGACATTGGCGAAATTTTAATTGATAAACCACGTGTTTTTGAAGAAGCTAAAGCGCACATTGAGCGTTTTCGTCCTGACTTTATGAGCCGCGTTAAGCTTTATCAAGGTGACACACCGTTATTTACGCATTACCAAATTGAAAGCCAAATTGAGTCTGCGTTCCAACGTGAAGTGCGTTTACCATCAGGTGGTTCAATTGTTATTGACCCTACTGAAGCACTTACGTCTATCGATATCAACTCGTCTAAAGCAACAAAAGGCGGCGATATTGAAGAAACAGCACTTAACACCAACTTAGAAGCAGCGGATGAAATTGCACGTCAACTTCGTTTACGTGACTTAGGTGGTTTAATTGTTATCGACTTTATTGATATGACTCCTCCACGTCATCAACGTGAAGTAGAAAACCGCTTAAAAGATGCCGCTCGCCCAGATCGTGCGCGTGTTCAAATTGGTAAAATTTCACGCTTTGGTTTACTTGAAATGTCGCGCCAGCGCCTACGCCCTTCACTAGGTGAAGCAAGCCAAGGTGTTTGTCCACGTTGTAGTGGTCAAGGCACTATTCGTTCAAACGAGTCAATTGCACTATCGATTTTACGTTTGATTGAAGAAGAAGCGATTAAAGACAATACTGCACAAGTAAATGCACAAGTGCCTGTTGCTGTTGCCGCTTATTTATTAAATGAGCAACGTCGTAGCGTTCACCGCATTGAAAAGCATCACAAATGTGACGTAGTGATTATTCCTAATCAACACATGGAAACACCACACTACGAAGTAATGCGCTTACGTAAAGATGAAACGCTTGAAACAGTAAGCTACGAGCAAGTTGTTGCGCCTGAGCCAGAAGCATTTGAAATGTCTAAATCGCCAGCAGCCCCTGTACGTGAAGAGCCGAAGCTTAAAGGTGTCGTTATGCCTTCAACGCCTGCTCCACAAGCGGCAGCAAAAGCAGCGCCGGTAGTAGAAGCAAAAGCTAAAATTGGTTTATTTACTTCATTGGGTAAGTGGATTAAGTCGTTATTTGCAAACGAAAGCGAGCAAACAACACAAGAGTCTTCTGAGAAGAAATCTCAAGAGCGCACCAATAACAATCGTGGTAGTGATAATCGTCGCCGTAACAACAACCAGCGTCGTCGTAATAACAACCCACGTAATAAACCACGTAACGAACGTACAACAGACACTGAAACTAAAAATGAGTCAGCGCCTGCAGGTGATACGCAAGAAAAGAATGAGAATCGCAATAAGCGCCGTCGCAATTCTAATACGCGTAAACGTCCTGAGCATAAAACTGAAGATAAAACGCAAGTAAAAGCAGAGGCAACTCAAAACGCGGATACTGCGCCTAAGTCTGACAAAAATGCAAGTGCTGAGCCAAAAGAGCAAAAGCCTAAGGTACGTCGCCAACGTCGTAATTTACGTAAAAAAGTTCGCGTACAAGACGAAAGTGCTGAGCAAGTTCAAACAACAGAGCAAGCTGTTGAGCAACCTGTGGTGAAAGAAGACAAGCCACAAGTACAAGCACCTGTTGCTGAAAAGCAAACGCCAGTATCAGATGAAAAAGCACCTGCACCTGCTAAAGAACAAGCAGAGGCTGTTGTTGATGCAAACGATAACGCTGTGGCACAAGATGAAGAACAAGAGCAAACACGCACTCGTTCACGTCGTTCACCACGTCATCTTCGCGCATCAGGTCAACGCCGTCGTCGCCCTGAAGGTGAAAACGCACCAGAAAAGTCTGATGAAGCGCCTGCGTTTGTACCCGTTGCGGATCAAGCCGCTGCTGAATACGAAGCAGAGCTAAAAGCAAAAGCACATAAAACGGCCGTTGATGCCTCTGATGCAGTTGAACAAAACATTGTTGAGGAAGAATTAGCGAAAACTGAAGAACCTGTAAAAGCTGAAGAACCAGTGAAAACTGAAGAACCAGTGAAAACTGAAGAACCAGTGAAAACTGAAGAACCAGTGAAAGCTGAAGAGCCAGTGAAAACTGAAGAACCAGTTAAAACTGAAAAACCAGTAAAAACTGAAGAGCCAGTTAAAACTGAAGAACCAGTACAAACTGAAGAACCAGTACAAACTGAAGAACCAGTACAAACTGAAGAACCAGTGAAAGCTGAAGAGCCAGTACAAGCTGAAGAACCAGTAAAAACTGAAGAACCAGTACAAGCTGAAGAACCAGTAAAAACTGAAGAAGTTGCTGTTGAAGCTGAAACCGCACCGGTTAGTGCTACTGAAACACCTGTAGAAGCGAAAGAAGCACCAGTGGTTGCAAGCCAACCTAAAACTGTTTCACAAGCGAGTTCTAGTAATGTAAACGCTAAAACAGTGATTACAGCTGGACATGCAAGTGCGCCAATGGCACAGCCAACACCTGTAGCTGATAGCGAAACCAAGCATACATCGGTTGCAATGGCACATGACAAACGTGAGTTAATCCCTGACAGTGGCCTTCGCCCTGGCTCAGTAAAACCTGCTGGTCGTGCAAGCTCAGCAATGACTAAAACACTTAATGCTGAATAAGCACTAAGTTTAGCTCAAAGCATAAAAAAGCCGCGTTAATTGATTTTAACGCGGTTTTTTATTGCTTGGAATTTATGTAACTGGCAAGCGGGGGCTGCGGGGATCGGGCTTCGAGCCTGTTCCCCAAACCCGTAGCTCGCAATTTGCCGTAAGCATGACAATAAGACCTTAGTGATTTATTTACCACAGAGGATAGGAGAAAACAGAAGAAATGATTAAATACAAATGTTATGAGAATTAAAAAAGTACAGATTATTGGTTTTTATTTCTTTGTATTCTCAGTGCAGCGCGCAGCGCCTCGGTGTTCTCTGTGGTTAAAAAATCAAAGACTAGAGGTGAAAAAGTTAGCGGGCTGCGGTGATCGAGCTTCGAGCCTGTTCCCCAAACCTGTAGCTCACAACTTGCCGTAAGCATGACAATAAGACTTTAGTGATTTATTTACCACTGAGGATAGGAGAAAAAAGAGGAAATGATTAAATACAAATGTTATGAGAATTAAAAAAGTACAGATTATTGGTTTTTATTTCTTTGTATTCTCAGTGCAGCGCGCAGCGCCTCGGTGTTCTCTGTGGTTAAAAAATCAAAGACTAGAGGTGAAAAAGTTAGCGGGCTGCGGTGATCGAGCTTCGAGCCTGTTCCCCAAACCTGTAGCTCACAACTTGCCGTAAGCATGACAATAAGACTTTAGTGATTTATTTACCACTGAGGATAGGAGAAAAAAGAGGAAATGATTAAATACAAATGTTATGAGAATTAAAAAAGTACAGGGTATTAGTTTTTGTTTTGTATTCTCAGTACAGCGCGCAGCGCCTCGGTGTTCTCTGCGGTTAAAAATCAAAGATTAGAGGCAAAAGTTAACGGGCTGTGAGGTTAGGGCTTCGAGCCTGATCCCGAAACTCGTAGCTCGCAACTTGACGTAAGCATGATAATAAGACTTTAGTGATTTATTTACCACAGAGGATAGGAGAAAACAGAGGGAATGATTAAATACAAATGTTATGAGAATTAAAAAAGTACAGGGTATTAGTTTTTGTTTTGTATTCTCAGTGCAGCGCGCAGCGTCTCGGTGTTCTCTGTGGTTAAAAAGTCAAAGATTAGAGGTGAAAGTTAGCTGGCTGCGGTAATCGAGCTTCGAGCCTGTTCCCCAAACCTGTAGCTCACAACTTGCCGTAAGCATGACAATAAGACTTTAGTGATTTATTTACCACTGAGGATAGGAGAAAAAAGAGGAAATGATTAAATACAAATGTTATGAGAATTAAAAAAGTACAGGGTATTAGTTTTTGTTTTTTATTCTCAGTGCAGCGCGCAGCGTCTCGGTGTTCTCTGTGGTTAAAAAATCAAAGATTAGAGGTAAAAGTTAGCGGGCTGTGAGGTTAGGGCTTCGAGCCTGCTCCCGTAGCTCGTTGCCCGCCAAAACTATCTTTAATGACGCGACATAAAGTCGCTGCTACATCTAAACCTTGTAGCAGCGGGTTCACCCCGCGTTTGAATTAAAAAACCAAGGTAAATACCCGCTTATTAGAAGGCTCTAAACTCTACTTTAGACACAAAAAAGCACGGCATTAATATCGTGCTTTTGGTTTAATCAAACAGTGTTTAACGAAGTTTAATCTTGCTCTTGCTCCATAAAACGTTGCAGTTGGTCTTTAAGGTTTGGCGGAATGCCCTTGATCACTAAGGTATCAGTGGCTTCATTATAAGTTACACGCTCACCTAAATGCTTACGCTCAAAGCTAATGCTCACACCGCCACCTAAGCCTGAAAACTTAACCATACTCGTTACTGTTTTCTTATCGACTGGGAACGACTCTTCTAAGTCATAGCTTTGCTCTTTACAAAAGCTCTCAAACGGATTGTCATCGCCTTTGGTCAGCGTTGCTGAAAGCTCACTTACATTAGCCTCTTCGCCTGTGGTGACACAGTCGTTACAATAATCAAATACTTGCTTACGTAAATCGTCTTTTTCAGACTTATCGAATTGCTGCTCTGATAAGTAGTCTTCTACCGCGCTTAGCATCACTTGGCTTTGTTGCTTAGGGTCAATACCCTCTTCACAGCCTAAGAAATCTAAGAAAAAGTCAGCTACTTTTCGCCCTGCACGGCCTTTAATAAATGAAATATAACGATTATCGTCTGCTTGGGTATCCCATGCGGTTAAATCGATGCGGGCAGCCAATTGCATACGCGAAATATCTAAATGGCGCGATGCGGCTAAATCAAGCTCTGAAGTCATTGAGTAGTGTTCTTTAATGTTGATCATGGCAATCAACATATAATCAGTAGCCACGTACTGATAATGACAAAATACTAAATAGCCAGTCTCATTAAAAGCGTATTTATCTAACTCTTCTTTTAATACCGTTGATGCTTGCTCGGTCATATGCCAAAAGCCAAGCTCATTATTGCGGTAGCTTTGCATAGTAGAGGCAACAATACTGTTTTTTTCGCCACTAAAAGCACAAAAACCTTTGCCCGGTTTGCCATTGTAGGCATGGTGTAATTGCTCAATGAATACAGCGACTTTGTCGTTGATCATCATTTCATCGTTGCGAAGGTGAATTTGGGTGTCGTCATCTTTTTTGTCTACATAGTGCACGACTAATTTTTTAACATCTATTGCCATCTTTGTTTTTCACGCCTCTGGTGTTAAAATACGGGAATATAACTATTTTTATTGAACCAACTGATGCCAATCTTATCAAAATACTCTAATGAAGAAGTAGAACAAATCGTCGATCAGCTTATTGATGTTTTATCAAAACACAATGCGCCGGTTGATTTAAGTCTTATGTGTTTAGGAAATTCTATCACGCATATCTTAAAAGAGCATGTACCAACAGGGAAAAGACAAGCTGTTACTGAGAACTTTGCAAAAGCACTCGCTCAGTCGGTTAAATAAACTCTATGAATTTATCGCAGCATAACCAGTTTTCATCGAAAGCAAGTCAATTATTAAGTTGGGGCCATTGGTTTACATTTGCCAATATTGGTTTGGCGCTTTTAATTAGCTTAAGCTATTTATTTGCCGACTCGCCGCCCACCACCTATATAGGTATTACTTATATGGTGGTTACGTGGCTAAGCCACACCAGCTTTATTGCATTTTTAGCGTTTGTGCTGACGGTTTTTCCTTTAAGTTTAGTGTTTCCTTATCCGCAGCATATACGCGGTATGGCAGCAGTGATAGCAACAATAGGTGCTTCAATACTCACTTTGGACGCTTATGTGTATTTTAACTTAGGCTATCACTTAAATGCCTCAGCACTGCCTGAAATTATTTCGTTGTTGTGGCACCGCTTAACAAATTCACCTGCGCTCACTACCTTGCTAGCTGGCAGTATTGTATTACTTATTTTAGGTTTTCAGCTTACGGTTAGTAACTTTACTTGGCACCATTTAGGGCGTTTGAAGCAATTTAAATTTGCCCGTTATGCCGGTTCTTTTTTAGTGATTTGTTTTGCATTAAGCCACAGCATTCATATTTGGGCTGATGCAAATTTAAAGTTTGATATCACCAAGCAAGACAACGTACTGCCACTTTCGTACCCTACTACAGCCAAAAGTTTACTCGCTAAAAACGATTTATTGGATGTTGAAAGCTACGAGCAAGCACATAATGTTAAAATTAATAACCAAGGTATTAATTACCAAATACCTACCCCATTAGCAAAATGTGAAGATTACAACGCAGCTAAAGTTGATATTTTAGTTTTTGATAATGACGAGCAGTTGGCAAAATTTGTTGCCAGCAAACAAGGCGTTTATAAAAATCAGCAATTTTTACAACCTACAGATCATAGTGACATGCTATTTGGTTTAGTGTACGGCCTGCCTGCATTTTATAAAACCGACATTATTGAGCAACAAACGTTACCCGTTTGGCAAAGCCAACGTCGAAGTGTAGAAGTATACGGTATTGATGAGCTGAGCTTTATTAACGAGCAAGCACACAAAGACAGTACAATCAGGGTTATCAAAGCAAATGAAAGCTCGACTGTACGCGATGATGCTACTGAGTTTTTTGCATTTAGTGTGTCGCAAAACAGTAATGAAATAGTGACTACGTCAACGCTATATAGCTCAGATAAGTTTATTTCTAAAGTGAACGGCTTAATTCAGCCGAGTGATATTATTGCTACTACCCTTGGCCAATATTTAAACTGTAATGCCCTTGCAGAGCAGACAATGTTAGGTAAAAACTTATACAGTAAAAGTAATAACATTGGCGTTAATTACTCACAAGGTGTCGTGATAGCTTATAAAAAAGATAGAATTACGCTAATTGATCGTGACGGAAATTTTAGAAATATTTCCGCTGCACAAGGATTTTCTATTGAACAAGGACTTGATATTCCGTTTTTAGTACACAGTATTAAAAAGCTCAAAACTTTTTCTCAATAGCACCTGATAGTTCAAGCGGGTTATTAGCACTGGCTCGCTTGATTTTCTATTTTTATTCCTTTGCACTTGCTATCCCCCCAAGCTAGGTTATAGTTTTTAGCATTAAAAATTATTAACTCGATCAGAATATGCAAAGGATAATCATTATGTTCAACGTTATTAATCTGATCATTATTGTCTGCCTTTTTTGTTTTAGCCCTTTCGCATTAGCTCAAACCACCTACTACAAATGTGTTACCCCAAAAGGAACGACATTTTCACAATTTCCCTGTAGTAATAATGCAACCATGCATAAAATAACTTCCACTGAGCCTAAACAGACAGGTGAAGAAATAAACTACACCCAGCAGTTAAACGAGCTTGAGCGCGACACCATAATTACCAACTTAGAGGCAGAGCTGCGCAGTAACCAGCATAAACTCGCCATCCTTACACGAGAAAAAGACAGAGCTGATTTTAAGCAACAACAGCGCTTAAATCATATATTGAGTGCGGATGATAAAAAACGAATTAGTAAAGATATTAAAAAGACACAAAAAAGCTTAGATAAGCAATATAAAAAAGATAAAAAGTTGATTGAAAAGCGAATTAAAAAATTACAAAAAAAGATTGATGCCTACCAATCAGCCACTAATTAACTTAAATAAATATCATCTTAATTAGCTTGGTTTTAAATATAAAATAACATACCCTTAACAACCGTAGAGTTTGAACTCTAATGCGTGTTTAGTGGTGCAACTTCTTTTAACCACCTTTTACAATTTAAATGGTATCCACCTGCACTTTGCTAAACACCTAAAGGCGTCAATTAAGGAGTACTGATGCAACCACGCCAAATTGCTGAATTAATTTTAACCGGATTTAAAAAACATTACCTGCTGTTTCAAAGAACAACAGCAAAAGCACCCTATGCGTTTGCTAAAAGAGATTGGCAAGCAATTAATGATATTAGCCGCTTGCGTATTAGTTATTACGATGATCGGGTTAACGAAACCACAAAAACCTTACGTGAACGCCAGCAAACAGACCAGCTAAACGAAAGCTTATGGCTTGAAGTAAAGAAAATTTACCAGCATTTTTTATGTTTTCATCCGCAAGCTGAGCTTGCTGAGACATTTTATAACTCCGTATTTTGCCGCTTGTACCACCGCCGCTATTTCCATAACGACTTTATTTTTGTTGAAGCGACACTCAAAGATGCACCTTCAGTGCCTGTAGAAGCTGAATACAGAAGCTACTTCCCTGTAGTGGACGGTTTAAAACCAACCATTAAACGCATCATTAACCACTTTGATTTTAAAGCCGATTTTGTCAATCTTGAGCGCGATATTCGTTTATTAGTTAAAGCATTTTATAAGCAGGCCCCCGATACTCACCACCAGCATTGGCAAATGCGTTTTGATATATTACACACGCCGTTTTACCGCAATAAAGCCGCATACATTGTAGGGCGTGTTGTATCGCAAAGTGGCGTTCAACCTTTTATCATTGCGGTACTTCACCATGAAGATCAGGGGTTATATCTTGATGCCCTGCTGACTAAGTCGTCGCAAATGCGGGTTATTTTTGGCTTTGCACGCGCTTACTTTATGGTAGAAACTCACGCCCCTTCCGCGTTAGTGCGGTTTTTGAACCAACTGATGCCGAATAAAACCTTAGCCGAGCTTTACAATGCGATTGGTTTTCATAAGCAAGGGAAAACTGAGTTTTACCGTGAGTTTTTGAATCATTTAACCCATTCTAATGACGAATTTACCATTGCACCTGGCACCCCAGGTATGGTGATGATGGTATTTACTCTGCCCTCATTTGGCTATGTATTTAAAGTTATTAAAGATAAATTTGGTGAAAGTAAGCCATTTGGTCGCGATACCGTATTAAAACGCTATCAATTGGTTAAAAGCCACGACCGTGTAGGGCGAATGGCCGACACTATAGAGTATTCAAACGTCGTATTTCCTTTAGCGCGTTTTGATAGTAACTTGTTAGCGCAGTTACACAAAACCATTGGATCATCAATGGTTATTGAAGGTGACTGGTTAATTATAAAACATTTATATATTGAAAGACGCATGACACCGCTTAATCTGTTTTTAGAAAATGCAGATGAAAAAAGTGCCGCAGATGCCATAGAGGAGTATGGTCAAGCGCTCAAAGAAATGATTGCCGTGAATATTTTCCCCGGTGACATGTTGTTAAAGAACTTTGGTGTAAGTAAGCACAAACGTATTATTTTTTACGATTACGACGAAGTGCAATATTTAACAGACATGAACTTTAGAGCACTACCCAAAGCAAAAAGTTATGACGATTATTTAATGGACGAACAAAGTTACTCGGTTGCTCCTCAAGATGTATTTCCAGAGCAGCTATGTACTTTTGTAATGCCTAACCCAACATATAAACAATTTTTAACTAGCACGCACCCTGAATTACTTGATGTGAACTTTTGGAAACAAGCACAACAAAATATAAAAAATGGAAAGGTGAGTCATATTTATCCCTATCCTACAGCACAACGTTTTATCCATTATTGGTAAACGTTAAGGACACACAATGAATATAAGTAAAATAGATTTAAATTTACTGGTTTACCTCGATACATTACTGCGCGAATGTAATGTTACTCGTGCTGCAAACCAGCTTAGTATTACTCAACCGGCCATGAGTAACGGACTTAAACGCCTACGAAACCTTTTTAATGATCCTATTTTAGTACGTACCAGCGATGGCATGGTACCGACCGAGCGTGCTATTGAGCTACAGCCTGTCATTCGTGGTATTTTGATGACCCTTGAAGAAACACTGGCACCTAATCGTGAGTTCGATGCTAAACAAAGCAAACGGGTATTTAGGATCATGGCCAGTGATTACGCAGCCAGTACCATGGCACCGCGTTTATTAGGTAAACTACACGAAGAAGCGCCCGACACCACCTTAGATATTTTAACTCCCAGTGATGTAACCTTTCACGATGTTGAAAACGGTAAAGTAGATATGGCGATTAACCGCTTTGAAAATTTACCACAGTCGTTTCATCATAAACGTATTTGGAAAGATAGCTTTTGCTGTTTAGTCAAATCCGACAACCCTATTATTGAAAACTTTAGTCTAGACAGCTATTTAAAAGCCCGCCACATTTGGGTAAGTAAGACAGGTTTTGGTGTGGGTGTAGGGATGGATCCTAAAGATGTGCAAAAGCTGGGCTGGGTTGACGAAGCACTGGCGCATTTTGGTAAACACCGAAATATTGCCACTTTTACTCGTAACTACCATGTCGCTATTCATTTAGCGAAAGAGAAAAACCTAGTTGCGACTTTGCCCTCAAAGGCAGCTAATATTTATGTAGACGATCCTGGGCTTAAAATACTTGAGCCACCCTTTCCTATTCCGCCATTTGAACTTGATATGATATGGAGCCCTTTATTACACAGAGATGCTAGCCATATTTGGTTACGCCAAAAAGTAGCTGAAGTAGCGGATGAGCTAAAATAACCTTCTTACATACCTTTATGTAAAATTTGCTTGCTAGCGCTTGGTTAGCAAGCCTTCCTCCCCGTCAAAAACAATTAAAAGCCATAAAATACAAAAACTTAAAAATAAAGCTTGTTTGGAATAGCGCTTGCTTGGTAATGACTGTATTTTAAATTAACAGAGGTCATTATTATGAGCACCCATCAAGGACAAGAAATAAATCATATTACCGACATTATCCAAGTAATGAATAGCGGCATCGACTTTTACCAAAAAGCACAAGATAAAATACAAGACCCCGCAATAGGTGCCCTATTTCAACGTATGATTGACGCGCGTAAAGTCTGTGTGGAGAGTTTACAACCTTATGCAATTAATCAGCAGGGTGAACGCGAAGATGGCTCGTCGTTTGTTGTAGAAGCACGCCAAGCATTCACCGCTTTGATCAGTAAATTTACTAACGATAACGATCAAATATACGTTAAAGAGCTTGAGGAAGTGGAAGATAAAACCTTAGAAGAAATAAAAATAGCGTTGAAAAAGCCTCAGTCCCACGACTGTGAAGCTGCGCTATCAAAGGTATTACTTACCATGCAAAGCTGCCATGCAGAAATGAGTAAAATGCAAAAACATTAAGTTTAAAAACGATAAAAGGGCCTGACGGCCCTTTGGTTGTTAAATAACAATAGGAGAGTTATTTATTAAAAGCGGTACTCTGCGCCTACATAGTAGTAAGCACCATTAAAGCCAAATGGCGCTGAACGACGTGAGTACTTAAATACCCCGTCACTGCTGACAATAGTGTTACCTTGAGCATCTACAATTGTGCCTGAACGTGAATTACCTATGGTGTTTTCATCTGGGTAAACATCAAATAAGTTATTCGCGCCAATATTTACCGATAAATCATCAGTCACAAAATAGTTTACTTTAATATCCGTTAAAATTTCAGCACCGTAAGTCTGGCGGCCGCCATCTTCAACTGTGTACTCACCAAAACGGTTAAGCGATAGGTTTACGGTCCAGTCGTCGCGACGATAAAGCGCACTTAAGTTAATCCGATCTTCTGGTTGCCATTCTTCAATAATAGAAATTTCTTGATCAGAAAACACATCATCGACTGGCACGGTTTCAAGGCCAGAACCTGCTGGTGTAAATAACGACACCACATCGGTTTCGGTAAAGTTAGCCGCTAAAGTAAAATCAAGCGTGCCACCTAGGCCTTCTGTATTCCATGTAGCCACAAAGTCGATACCTTGTGTCTCAGTGTCAGCGCCATTTAAGAAAAACTGCCCTGCACCTGCACCCGAGCTCAGTAACGCGGCATCAAGGCTGCTTGATAAGCCTTTACCTAAGCGATTACTAATTACAATACGATCGTCAATATCGATTGAGTAGTAATCTAGGGTTACATTAATATTATCGCTTACGTTATAAACGATACCTAAACTACGGTTTTGAGATTTCTCTTCTGTGAGCTTAGGAATACCTAAACTTTGGGCAAGGGTTGAGTCGTTTCTAAAGGTACCCACTTCTTCAGCCACTAAGTTACCATTAGGGCCTACAACAAACTGTGTGCTGATGTTGTTAAAATACAACTGTTGCATTGAAGGTGCTCTAAAGCCTGAGCTTAGCGCACCACGAAGTGAAATATCTTCGGTTACTGACCAGTTACCGGCTAGTTTAAAATTAACTGTATCGCCAAACCCTTTATAATTGTCGTAACGTAACGCCCCTGAGATAATCACATCTTCAATAACGTAAGCTTCAGCGTCTAAGTAAAACGAGATCACATCACGGGACTCATCAACCGACGATGCTGGCGATGAACCACCAAAGCCTTGTGTGCCACCGGATGCGTTTTCGCTGCCAACACCACCGCTTAGTCCATCATAAATATTAACACCGTTGTTGGTATCGTAATCACGATATGCGTATTCACTACCCTCTAAAATTCGGTACTCATCGGTACGAATTTCAGCACCCATTGCCAATGAGTAGTCATCAAAATTTTGAGTAAAATCAAGATTGATCGTTTGCAGTGATAGCTCCATGCCATAAGCATAACCTTGACGTGGAATCGTGGCGCGAATATCTGCTGCACTTAGGCCTTGATCATAACGTAAAAAATTCGCGTAAGAGCCGTTAATAGTATCGCTAGTCGTGTAGTCAATACTGTTTTCACCATAGGTGTACGATAAGTCTAAGCTTGAGTCGTTATCAAATTCAGTTTTATAACCAAAGTTATATGAAATATCGTCAATCGTGGTGTTTATTTTAGGTAAAAAACCAGCTGGGATAGTTGCATCGCCATCTTGAAGTACCGGGTTACCACCTGCATTAGCATTATGGCGGAAAAATGCTGCTGATTCGTTATCACGAGTTGAATAGGTAATAAAACCGTATAGTTCACCCGCTCCTAATTCGTAGCCGGTGTTAACTGTTAAACCAAATTGTTGTGAATCAGCATCACCAATTCTGAATGTATCACGCGGTGCGGTTAATTCGCGTGGATCACCTGCAAGCAAGGTACCATCAGAAAGTTCAGTACAGCCATAGAACTGACATGAGCCATGAAGGCCTGCACGGTTAGTTGGTGCACGATCACGGTAGTTAATAGTTGTATTTAAATAACCGTTATCACCTAAAGCAAAGCCTTTATTAAAGTCGATATTAACGGTTTCGCCATCACCTTCAGAGTACTCACCGTAGTTAACGGCCGCTTTACCACCTTCGCTGCCATCTTTTAGCACGATATTAATAACACCGGCAATTGCATCCGAACCATATTGAGCCGCAGCGCCGTCGCGCAGTACTTCAATACGTTTAATGGCTGAGGCTGGAATCGCATTCATGTCAGTACCCGCAGTACCACGACCAACAGAAGTATTAATGTGGATAATACTGGCTTGATGACGACGCTTACCATTGATCAATACCAATGTTTGATCCGGGCCAAGGCCACGTAAGGTTGCGGGTCTTAATGCATCAGTACCATCACTAATAGATGAACTTGAAAAGTTAAAAGAAGGTGCGATAGCTTGAAGCATGCGGCCAACTTCAGTTTGACCGGTATTTTCGAGTGCTTCTGCACTTAAAATATCAACGGGGACAGGTAAGTCTTCAACTGAGCGTCCTGCGACACGACTACCTACAATAGCAATTTTTTCGATGTTTTGTTCTGCGCTTTGTTCAGCGGCATTTATTCCTTGTGAATTAACTGCAAGTAAAGCAGGTAATACAGCAGCACTAACTCCTGAAAGCTTCATCATGTTGTTATCTTTCCTATTGATTTGTTTGAGTTTAATACTCAGTAAACCATTTTGATCAACAACCGCATCGAGCTCAGTCTCAGCTAACAATGCGTTTAACGCATCGAGTTGAGAATAAAATCCATATAACGAATTTGCCTGGTACTGTTTAGCAAGTTCGTACGAAAAAACCACTGTTTGTTCAGTTTGCTTGGCAAATTCAATTAAGGCTTTGTCTGCTCGTTGCGCTTTTATATCAAACTGCATCATTTGCCCCTGGATTTGATTCGCATGTACACTGATACTAAAAAACAGCGGTGCAACGAGTCCCAACGGGCTTAAATAACACATATGGTTACTGCGCAACTTATATAAACAGTTAGCAAACAAAAATCCTCTATAGGTTTTTATCATTTTTTTAATCTTTAAATTACTTTTTAAACCCTTATGAGTAACATTGATTAACAATGGCGTGATTTTCATTACCATTACCTATGACTTTTTTTGATATTTTAAACTAACAACATGCTCGCCTAAACGCTCATGCTCAATTGAAAAATTATTTTGTAAGCTCTCTAACAGCCCTGCGACATCACCCGCTTTAAACACGCCAGCCACTTTAATACGCGCTAATTCATCAGATGACAGTTCAAATCGCGTGGCGGTATAACGGCTAACTTCGTTTAAGGCATCAACCAGTTGCTCGCCATTGAATATCAACATGCCATTTTGCCATGCTAAATCGCGTTGTACGTCATCAACCGATAATTGTGTAATTGGTTTAGTTACGCTCTGTTCAATAATAGCTTTTTCACCCGATATCACTATATTGGCATTGATCTGGCGGATTTCGTGATTGCTGTTATCAGCTTGCTGATACGCTTTAAAATCGTCAGCATTAACGGCAACGCTAGGATCGGTGATCATCACTTTACCTTCAGTGACTACCAACTCGAGATCTGATGAGGTATTGCGCTGAACATTAAAGACTGTACCAAGTGCGGTAAAGCTTTTGTCACCCGCCATCACACTAAATGGTCGTGATGCATCTTTAGCTACGTTAAAACGTCCTTCCCCACGGCTTAGTAATAACTGTCTGCGCCCTTGGCTATAAGCTACTTCCAATGAACTATTGGTATTAAGCTGAACTATTGTGCCATCTGGTAAAACATAGGTTGCTTGCTCGCCAACCTTTGTTTTATAAATTTTTGTATAATTTACTTTAGCTAAATTTTGGTTAAAGTTGCTATCAATGTTTATCAAAAAATAGCTGCACATCATTAAGGCTGCAATAATACTTGCTGCAATACCATATACATAGGCAGGCTTGGTTTTAATGCCAACTGAGTGTTTATTAGGAAACAATACGCTAAGTTCGTTAAGCACACTTAAGTCGTCCCACAGTTGCGCTAACTCATATACCGCATTTTGATGAGCGGTGCTTTGTAGCATCCATAGTTTAAATTGCTCTTGCTCTTGTGTACTTAAGCCACGATCAATCGCGCTTATCCATAGCGATGCTTTTTCTAAGATTAATTCTTTTGAAGTAAATTGATGGATGTTATTCATTTTACTGCCCTCACAATGCTCGCACTTTGTTGCCCATGCTCACTCTCATCTTGCGCTTGCTCGCGCATATACAGCATGGTGTTTAATAGTCCTTTAGCAATGTGCTTTTCTACCGTGCTTTGACTTAGCTGCATTTGCTGTGCGATCTCTTTTTGGCTCATCCCATATACTTTTTTTAATATAAAACACTTTCTTACCACAGGGCTTAATTGCTCAGTAGCTCGACAAAATAGTAAAAAACGCTCTTTGGAGGTGTATTCATCTTCTAATTGCATTGATTTGAGCAATTTAGGAAGTTCAGTTTCGTGATTCAAAGGAGTACTAAATTTATTATCCCATTTAGCTATATGATTCAAGGCGAGGTGCTTAGCTGTTTTTAACATATAGCTGCGGGTGTATTGAATATCTTGTTTTAGCTCTGCTTCATAGCTTTTAACAAAGGTTTCTTGAACAATATCATCAACATCGTCAGGTAATACGATTTTAGACACAAAGCGCCGTAATTGCGTAGATATGTCTGAGAAAGTACTGGCCAATTTAAGTCCTTGAGCCACGTGGGTAGTCCCTTGTTATTATTATTACCGTAAGATTACGAGTTTTAAGGTTAATTACAAGGCATTTTGTTAATTATTGGTTATTTATTAGTTGCTAACATACATACTCAGTATAAATGTATGAATGTTTATTATGCTTTTAATCATTATGGCTGTATAAAAAGTAGCACCCCTAGCGTTTTTATAGTGAAGCCAAACAGTTATTTAGCTTATTTTTATTGGTTTGTTGTGTAGTAATTTACTAATCGCAACGCTACTATTAACGGATAGAGGTTAGGAGTTACAAATGAATAATCAAAAATTAGCTGATTTTGAGCTTTACTTTCAAATTGAAGAAAGCAATCGCGTCAATCTATTTGCTGTAGATGACGCGGTGGTACCAAAAAGCTTAGCTGAACTAGACGCAGACATTCCGCCTTTATTTAAACTCGCTAACGAAGTCAGTAGTTTAGATCAAAGCGCCTTGGGTCCTTTGCGTAACTTAGGAGATATTGCCCAAGAACTGACGACGTTTTTACAAGCCCAATCGCGCAAAATAGATTTGATCATGAGCCATATTTTAGCTTCTGAACAACCTGAAGATAACTCTATTTATTGCGATAGTTATGGCGGTGGCGGAATTAAGTTTACCAGTGAACATTTGTACACATTAGGTCAGAAATTTCGTACCAAACTGTTTTTACAACACGAAGCCTCTGCAGTGTATTGTTATAGCGAAGTCGTTGCTATAGAAAAACAAGACAATGAGCATTACCAATATACCCTGCTCTTTGTATCAATAAGAGACAGTGATCAAGAGTTAGTTGTTAGAGCCAGTTTACATGCGCAAACACGCCAGCTTAAAAAGCGTCAGCAACTTGAAAAAGCAAAAGAGAGTTCAAACGAGTAACACCAGTGTTTATTTACCGCTTTAAATTGTAGTTCAAACACTTATTTAAAAGTGACTTAGCCGTAATTGAACTGCTAAACTAGCCCCATCTTTATTTGTATTAAAAATCCATGAACTTTAGACTTTTACCTGAATGGGCCGAGCAAGATGCAGTTATGCTTACATGGCCACACAAAAATACCGATTGGGCTGATAATTTAGCGCGTGTTGAACCCGTTTATATTGAACTTGCAAAACATATTACTGCGAAACAAGCCTTAGTGATTGTAGCTCATGATGAGGCATTAAAAACCCACATAAACTCATTACTAAATGATGCTGGTATTGAAAAGACCCGTGTATATTTTGTTGTTACTCCTACTAACGATACGTGGGCGCGTGACCATGGCCCGCTTACGTGTAGCGCTATAGAAAAGCCAGAGCAACTAAAAGTCTACGACTTTACCTTTAATGGCTGGGGTAATAAGTTTGAAAGTGCCCTTGATAATCAAATAAATCACATATTAGTTAAACAGCTAAGCAATATAAACAACCAGTATCAAGCCCTCGATATGGTACTTGAAGGCGGTGGTATTGAAATAAATGAACACGGTGTATTGCTAACAACCAGCGAGTGTTTACTGAATAAAAATCGTAACCCTAATTTAACGCCAAGTGACATAGAAGTTCTTTTAAAAGCGCACTTAGGGGCAACACGTTTTTTATGGGTTGATCATGGTTATTTAGCGGGTGACGACACCGATAGCCACATTGATACGCTAGTGCGCTTTGCGCCTAACAACACCCTTGTGTATGTAAAATGTGACGATGAAAGCGATGAGCATTTTAGCGCGCTAGATGCCATGGAAAAACAACTAAAAAGCTTTAAAACCGCTGATAACACCCCATATAAGCTAATTGAGTTACCGTGGCCAAAAGCCGTGTATGACGATGAAAATACGCGTCTACCCGCCACCTATGCAAATTACTTAATTATTAATAATACGGTATTAGTGCCTACTTATGGCGATGCAAGCGACCAACGCGCTTTAACGCAAGTTCAAAAAGCATACCCTGAGCACACAATTATTGGTGTAAATTGTTTACCTATTATTGAGCAATTTGGCAGTCTTCACTGCATTACAATGCAATTACCCCGTGGATTTTTAGCTGGAGCAGCACAATGACAAGCCCTGCACATTTATCAGTTGCCTTAGTGCAACAAAGCAACAGTGACAACGCTGAACATAACATTGAAAAATCAATTGCGGGCATTCGCGATGCAGCAAGTAAAGGCGCGCAACTTGTTGTACTTCAAGAATTACACCGTAGTTTATATTTTTGCCAAACCGAAGACGTTGATGTATTTGATTTGGCCGAAACAATACCAGGGCCGAGTAGTAATATTTTAGGTGAACTCGCCAAAGAGCTTGGTATTGTGATTGTAGCGTCATTATTTGAAAAACGTGCTACGGGCCTTTACCACAATACCGCCGTGGTGCTTGAAAAAGACGGCAGCATTGCAGGTAAATACCGTAAAATGCATATTCCAGACGACCCAGGGTTTTATGAAAAGTTTTACTTTACTCCTGGGGACTTAGGCTTTGAGCCTATTCAAACCTCAGTAGGTAAACTAGGTGTACTGGTATGTTGGGATCAATGGTTTCCTGAAGCCGCGCGTTTAATGGCAATGGCCGGTGCTGAGCTTTTAATTTACCCAACAGCTATTGGCTGGGACCCTCGCGATGATAAAGACGAGCAAACCCGCCAAAAAGATGCTTGGGTTATTTCACAGCGAGCGCATGCGGTTGCTAATGGCGTTCCGGTGATTAGTTGTAACCGGGTTGGTCATGAAAGCGACCCGAGCGGTCAAAGTGACGGTATTCAATTTTGGGGTAACTCGTTTATTGCAGGCCCTCAAGGTGAAATGTTGGCAGAGGCTGATAACCAAAATGAACAAATATTAATGGTAAAACTTGATCAAAAACGCAGCGAGAACGTAAGACGTATCTGGCCGTATTTACGCGACCGTAGAATTGATCATTATCAAGATTTAACAAAAATTTACCGTGACTAAATAATAGTGTGGCTCTTATTCGTTAAGAGCCTAATTTAATGGAGTAATTAATGGCGTTTGAGCAATGGGCAGCCTTGCCTTGGGTAAAATCTCAAAAAGATAAAATTCAATGGGGCGAACTTTTAGGCAGTGGCTTAAGCATTGCTATTGCACAAGGTGTAAAACAGCAAGATAACTTGGTGTTAATTGTTACCCCTGATACACCAAGTGCTCTGCGCCTTGAAACAGAATTAGAGTACTTGCTGCCTGATAACCCAGTGATGATATTTCCGGATTGGGAAACATTGCCTTATGATCACTTCTCACCCCACCAAGATATTATTTCAGCGCGCTTAGCAACACTCAATACACTGAAAAAAGAGCAACAAAGCGTGCTCATTGTGCCGGTATCAACCTTGATGCTGCGTACTGCCCCAGCATCATTTATATACGGCTCAACGCTGAACTTTAAAGTAGGCGATAGATTAGACACCCATGCCCTGCGAGAAAATTTAGAGCAAGCGGGTTACTTACATGTGCAACAAGTCATGGAACATGGCGAATATGCCATACGCGGCTCTATTGTTGATTTATACCCCATGGGGAGTAAGCATCCATTTAGGCTCGACTTTTTTGATGATGAGCTAGATACCATCCGTTTATTTGATGTGGAAACTCAGCGATCAGACGAAAAAGTAGACAAAATTGAGCTACTGCCTGCTCATGAGTTCCCTACTAACGAATCAGATATTGAACGTTTCAGAATAAGCTATCGTGAAAAATTTGGCGCAAGTGCTGAGCAAGACTCAGTCTACATGCAGGTCAGCAAAGGCAATTGGCCAGCAGGTATAGAATATTACATGCCGCTGTTTTTTGAAGGCTTAGCAACCATATTCGACTACTTGCCTGACTCAACAACCGTCATGCAGTTAGGGGATTTAGAGCATGCAGCAGATAACTTTTGGCACGATGTTAATGTGCGTTATGAGAACCGCCGTGTAGATCCTCTGCGTCCACTATTACCGCCCGATGAATTATATCAGCCAATTAATGAGCTGTTTTCCAATTTAGGCAATTATGGCCGCATTCGCCTATCGCAAGCAAAGCTAGGCACCAAAGCAGGTAATAAAAACCTCGCAGTTAATGAATTGCCCAATGTACGCATCGATCATAAACAACATCAACCCTACGATGCATTTATAAATTATGTGGCAGAACAAAAAAAGAAAAAAGGCCGAGTTGTCATCAGTGTTGAGTCAGACGGTCGACGCGAATCATTACTGAGTATATTAAAACCTAGCGGCTTAAAATTTAAAGAATTTGATAGTTTTGAGCAGTTTACCAACAGCAGTAATGACGTTGGTTTAATTGTCAGTCCGCTTGAGCAAAGTGTAGTGCTTAGTACTAAACCAAGCTTGAGCATTATTACCGAGCAAGAATTGCTTGGGATCAAAGTATCACAACGCAGACGTCGTAAGCACAAGTATGAAGCAAGCCAAGACGCGTTAATTCGTAACTTAGCAGAGCTTAAAGAAGGCCAACCAGTTGTGCACCTTGACCATGGTGTGGGCCGTTATCAAGGGCTGCAAACGATTGATGCCGCCGGTGTGGTGACTGAATTTGTAACTATTACTTATGCAGGTGAAGCAAAGCTTTATGTGCCGGTATCGGCACTTCATATGCTTAGTCGTTACTCAGGCGGTGAAGAGGCCAGTGCGCCACTGCATAAGCTCGGCTCTGATGCCTGGGATAAAGCGAAAAAGCGCGCCGCCGAAAAAGTACGTGATGTAGCCGCAGAGTTACTCGACATATATGCACAACGCCAAGCTAAGCCTGGTAATAAGTTTACGCTTGATGGCCAAGCTTATCGCCAATTTAGCGATAGCTTCCCGTTTGAAGAAACGGATGATCAACGTAACGCCATTGAAGCGGTACTTGGTGACATGCAGTCAAAACAAGCCATGGATCGCTTAGTATGTGGTGATGTAGGTTTTGGTAAGACCGAAGTAGCTATGCGTGCAGCCTTTGTAGCAGTTAACGATAATAAGCAGGTGGCTATTTTAGTCCCTACCACCCTACTTGCTCAGCAACACTACGATAATTTTAAAGACCGCTTTGCTGATTTTCCAATTGAAGTGGGTGTGCTGTCGCGTTTTAATTCGACCAAAGAGCAAAAAGAAACCCTTGAAAGAATGAGTGATGGCAAGCTAGATGTGGTTATTGGCACTCATAAATTGATTCAACAAGATATCAACTTTAAAGATTTAGGTCTGTTAATTGTTGATGA
This sequence comes from Pseudoalteromonas sp. NH0006-26, assembly GCF_057552415.1. The sequence goes on along the minus strand of NZ_BAAJMJ010000005.1, from coordinate 87,967 downwards.
AGAGCATCGATTTGGGGTTCGTCAAAAAGAAAAAATTAAAGCCCTGAGAGCAGATGTTGACATACTCACTCTGACCGCAACCCCTATTCCGCGTACATTAAATATGGCGATGAGTGGCATGCGTGATTTATCAATCATTGCCACTCCACCGGCTAAACGTTTAGCGGTTAAAACCTTTGTACGCCAACGCGACGAAGAGCTTATTCGCGAAGCGGTACTACGTGAAATTAAACGTGGCGGCCAAGTATACTTTTTACATAACAACGTAGAAACTATTGAACGTGTCGCTCAAGAAATTAGCGAATGGGTGCCTGAGGCAACAGTAACCTCTGCACATGGTCAAATGCGAGAGCAAGAGCTTGAGCAAATAATGACTGATTTTTATCATCAAAAATACAATGTCCTTGTGTGTACTACGATTATTGAAACCGGTATTGATGTGCCCACAGCAAACACCATAATTATGGATAGAGCCGATAAACTTGGTCTTGCTCAGCTACACCAATTACGCGGACGTGTAGGTAGAAGCCATCACCAAGCCTATGCTTATTTACTTACCGGCAACCCTAAGGCACTCTCTAAAGATGCGAAAAAACGTTTAGACGCGATTGCATCACTGGAAGATTTAGGTGCAGGCTTTGCCTTAGCAACTCATGATTTAGAAATTCGTGGTGCGGGTGAGCTATTAGGGGATGATCAATCAGGGCAAATGCAGACCATTGGCTTTAATTTGTATATGGAAATGCTTGAACAGGCCGTTAACGCACTTAAAAATGGTCAAGAGCCAACTCTTGAAAATCTATTACAAAAACAAACAGAAGTAGACTTAAAACTACCGGCCTTGTTACCAGATGATTATATTCACGATGTTAATGCGCGTTTAGGTATGTACAAGCGTGTAGCAAGTTGTGCTAGTCTTGCTGATATTGATGAGCTGCAAGTTGAATTAATAGACCGCTTTGGTTTATTACCCGATGCAGCTAAAAACTTGTTTAGCTTACAACAACTAAAAATGCAGGCGAGTAATTTAGGCATAACAAAAATTGAAGCTAACCCGAAAGGGGGTTACTTTGAGTTTAGTCAAAATACTAAGGTTAATCCTAGCTTCATTATTGGTTTGATACAAAGTGCGCCGCATATCTACAAGATGGATGGCGCAAATAAATTACGCTTTGCCATTAGCGAGGCAAATGCCCGTGAACGCTTAAAAATGATCACTGCTATGATTGCAGATTTCGAAAAAAAGGTTAGCCATTAATGTTGCTGAAAAAATCGCTGGTTATTTTATGCTGCTTGTTCAGCAGTACTGCATTTGCAGAGCGCTGGTTTGAAGTAGAGGTATTGATATTTAAACAACGCCCTGCCCCATACCTACAAGAAGACTTTAGCTTAAAGCACGATGCCATAGAAGATAAAAACACCTTAGATTTACTAAGCCCAGTTTATAAAAACCAAGCAATGGACGCGTGTATAAACGGCGACCCGCGTTTTCAAACACGTACCTTTGCTGACACCTTAGTTAACTCAAACCCACAGTCAGCAGCGTGTAACGACAGCATTGATTATATAAAGAGTTACGATGTGCTACCAGTAATCCCTCAGGCACCAGCACAAGAGACGATGGAGCAAACTTACCTGTTAGCCCCTGAGCAATTGCAGTTCGAATCACAGCGTCAAGCCCTAGACCGCAAAGGGCTTACTCCTTTATTACATACCGGTTGGCGATTTGAAGGTGCGAGCAAATCACGTTCGCCTAGCATACACTTGTTTGCAGGCAGCCAATTAAAGAACAATATAAACACCGCGATTAGTTACGCCAATTCTGATTTTATTAGCTTGATAAATACGCCTGAGCCACTATTTATCGAAACTCAATCTCCCGAAATGAAATGGGAATTAGATGGGCTATTTAAAATACACTTGCGCCATTACTTATTCATTAATGCACACTTTGATATTAGTGAAAAACGTGACAACGGAGAGCTAGAGTCAGCCCGTTTTTCACAGTTTAGACGGGTGTTTAGCGAAGATATTCATTACTTTGATCACCCTCGACTGGGGATGATTGTACAAATTCGAAAATTTAATCATTAACGGTATTTACTCAAAGGAAAATAACAATGAAAAAACTACTAATAATTGCTGCAGCACTGAGTCTTGCGGCTTGTTCGAAAGTAAGCTTGGAAAATTACGAAAAAATTAAAATCGGAATGGACAAAACTGAAGTTGAAGCCATTTTAGGTAGTGCTGATAATTGTGTAGAAAAAACACTGCATACTAGCTGTACTTGGGGGGATGACGCTAAAAACATCGAAATTACCTTAGTATCAGACAAAGTAACGCTATACAGCAAAAAAGGGCTAACAGATAAGTAAGCTAGTTAAGGTTAAGAAATAAAGGAATAACGTATGTTATTCCTCTTTTTTAGCGTCACTGGTGTAAATCAGCTCTATATTGACAATTTTACTGCGATTTAAAGTGATTTTGTAGCGTTGATACAGTGCATTATCAGATTCGGTTAGAACTAATACCATATTTAATTGGTAGCGTCTTTCGACTCCCTGTTTAGAAATTTTATTATTTTCTAAATGGTAGAGTTTCCCCTCCCCCTTTTTTAAATAACGTGCAAATGGCGCAAGATTAAATTGCAGTGTTTGCTGCAAGCTATCGTAGCCTGGCAAAAATTCTTTAGCACTGACCCGTGTTTCGCTAGCAAAATGCAGCCATTGTGCCGCCTGTTTATTTTGTTGACGACGCTTGGAGAAAATTTTTCTCACTTCTTTAGGGATTTTTTTAAACCGGGTGTATTCTAACCAAATAAACTGGCTCGCCACTTTATCTTTTGTGATGCTGTTTTTAAAAATAAACCGCCATTTTGGCCGCCCTCGCACAATAGCACGCCAAATAATACGGGTAATATCTTCTTTAAATATTTCTCTCAGCCCGTAAATAACCCCTAAAATCAAAATCAATGAGGCGGTTATTTCAGTAAAGGTAGAACGCGCATTTAAAATAACCACCATTACAAAAGCCATTATAACGGCCGTTACAGAGCCTTTTACCAAACGTTTTAAATAGCTATTAAGATAGCGTGTTTGGCGCTGTAAAATCACTCCATGCTCTATTAAACGCTGGAGTAAACGCATCTTATTAGTAATTCTATTGGCGTCTTTAAGTGTTGAATCAGAATTATATTGCTGCTCTGCTCGATACTCACTCTCTGACTTACAAAAGTTTAGTAAGTCATTTCGCTCTTTAGCGTGATCGCTACTACGCGGGCCTTCATCAAGCAGCTTTAAAAAAGTTTGTTCAATTTGCCAGCTTAGGTAGTTATCAGCATTAGTATAAAACGGGATCAACTTTTCGTTATCTGGGGTGTAACGTCTGAGTTTTCGAAGTAGGCTTTGGCTTTGCTCGCAAAGCTCCATTGCACGTTGGTAAAATTCATCGCTTTCTTGAATTTTTAACGCATCTTTAATATCAGCATCAATAGCAAGGCGTACTTGATAACAATATAAATTTAGATTTTGTCGGTAGTCTTGTTGCTCACCTTTGTTTTTACTCACAAAGCGGCTTCGTACCAATGGAAGGTGGATATTATTAGCGTTGTAGGCTACAAAAGATTTAAATTGGTTATTAAAGTAAGACTCTTCGCTAAGGGTTTGTGCATTAATACCCATCTCGTTTGGGATAGAAAAATAGAGATCGAGACGCTGCTCTGCACGCGGTGATAATTGCGGTTCAATAACAAACGATAAATTTTCGTCTTGCTTTAACAATGATGCCTCCTAGGGTCTGATATTCAAGTTTACGTGCCTCTTTAATTTTGTTCAACAAAAAAGGCCTAGTAAAAACTAGGCCTTTTAGCAATTCTAATTAGTTAAAATTAGAATTTAACGTTTACGCTTGCAAAGAAACGACGACCTAACACATCGTAAGTGTACGGGTCAGTGTTTGAGTCGTTGTTACCAGTGTAGTAAGGAGGCTGTTTATCGAACAAGTTGTTTACACCTGCTGAAAGAGAAACAGTATCGTTTACTAGGTAGCTACCACTCAAGTCACTGTAGATAACTGATGGTGTTGTAGGTGCATAACACGTGTCTTTATTTAGACATGCGTAGCTATCCATACCCGCGATGTAACGCATTTGGTATTGTGCATCCCAGTTGTCACCTGACACATTAATTGTTAGGTTTGACTTAAGATCTGCATAACCACCAGTACCAGAAGTAATTACACCTGCGTAATCAACTGGAGAACCCGTTACTGCAACTACATACTCTTCTAAGTATGTTGTGTCTAAGCCTGCTTTCCAGTTAAGGCCTGCAGCTTCAAAGCTGTATGCTAGGTTTAAATCAACACCCGATGTTTTTTCAGAACCTACGTTTTGTAACTGGTTATTAAATTTAACACGGCCAGTTGCATCCATTGAAACACCCGCTGACTTACAAAGTGCTGTGCTAGAATTTGCTGGGTTATTTAGACACTGTTCAACAATGTATTGACTATCAACTTGTGTGATCGCATTTTCAATGTCAATCTCATAGTAATCAAGTGTCATTGAGAAACCATCAAACCACTGTGGCTCATAAACAATACCGGCAGTTAAAGTATCAGCTTCTTCTGGTGTTAATGCATCATTACCACCGACTGTTACTTCTGCTTGTTCTTGTGCACCTGGGAAATCAATTTGATCAAACGATGGTGAATTACCTGAATATAACTCAGAAACCGTTGGTGCACGGAAAGCTGTTGAAACAACACTACGTAACATTAATTCATCATTTACTTTCCAAGTAAGACCTAGTTTCCATGTCTCATCAGAGCCAAATGTACTGTAATCGAATGCACGAATTGCTGCGCTTAGCTCAACATTTTGTGCAAGAGGTGCATCAGCTAGTAGAGGAATAGCGAACTCAACATAGGCTTCGTTTACATCAAAACCACCTGCAGTTGGCTCAACCATTGGGTCGTTTGCAAGGCCTTGCGCTGTTAATGAATCTGGCGTAAACCATGCTTTTTCTTGACGACGCTCTACACCCGCTGCAAATGCAGCATAACCTGCTGGTAATTCAAACATTTCACCTGAAACAGACGCTGCTAATATGAATAATTGGCTACCACCGTTGTTAACTTCTGTGTAAACATTTTTGCGGAAGTCTTCAGAAAGCCATGCTGATTGATCAAGCGGGTTAAACTTCCCTTCTGTAATTTGATCTTGAATAGCACCCATGTTGTGAAGATTACTTAACTTATCAACTGAGTCGTTACGACCGAAGTTAGCTGATACGTCCCAAGAATAATCACCCACAAAACCTTCTGCACCTACTACAGCACGAACAGTATCAACTGACTGTTCAAAGTAACGCGCGCCAGTGTCTGACATACGACGACCGTAAGAAATTGCATCACCATTTTTGTAATTCGTTTCTTGTGTGATGTAGTTACCATCAGCATCTTTATCTAAGTAGCCGTCACCATTTAAATCAACACGATTATCATAGCTTTGAGTTAATAGTGAGTCACCCATATTCTCTGTATTGTACTCAAAATCAAACCATACTGGCTGTGGTGCCATTTGCTGCTCTGACCAACGCTTTGTATAAGTAAATTCAGCAAATACGCTTGTGTCATCAGATAGTTCGTATGTAGCGATACCTGTTAAGTTTAAACGCTCCATTGGCGTGTAAAGGTAGCTTGCTGGTGAGTAGTTATAAGCATCTTCATTAGTATAACGATGGTAATCACCACCACGCCCTGTTACACCATTATCATCGATAAGAGAAACTGTTGTATCTTCGCCTTTAGCGTTTACAGTTGTGCCTTTTTCACCGTTACCGTTCCAAATATGACCGCCTTCATTGTATGAAGAACCTGTACAATATAAGCCGTTTGCACCTTCAGCAATTGGACAGTTTGAGTAATCACGATCAGCTTGAGATGCTTTACCACGGTCAGTGTACTGCATGCCGATAACAATATTACCTTTGTCGAATGAGCTGCCTACAGTGAAATCTATAGAATTTTCTGTTGCGTCGCCTTCGCCTGTAATTGCAGTGTTGACGTTCATGTCTAGACCTTCAAAATTATCTTTTAAGATAATATTTACTACGCCTGCAACCGCATCAGTACCGTATACAGCAGATGCACCATCTTTAAGTACTTCTACTTGCTTAATCATTGAAACTGGAATGGTGTTTAAATCAACCGTTGATGCTGCACCAGTACCTGATGCAATCATACGACGACCATTAACAAGTACTAATGTACGGTTAGCACCTAAGCCACGTAAATCGATACGTGCATTACCACCTGAACCATTATTAACACCAGGGTTGGTCATTGCACCGCCTGTAGCGGTCATTTTTTGTAAAACGCTATCAATACTTGTTGCACCCATAGCTTGGATGTCATCAGCACCGATAAGTGTAACTGGGCTTGCGTTTTCCATATCTGAACGCTTGATACGAGAGCCCGTTACTTGAATTTTTTCAATTGACTTTGCTGCTTCGTCTGCAGCTAAAACCTGAACACTTGAGAACATTGGGATTGCTGCAATTACAGCTAAACCAAGAGTTGATTTTTTCATGGATGAACCCTACTTGTTGAAAATTTACCTGAATTGGTAATGCCCACTTTTATGAGAATTTTGAGTGAGCGGGAGCAACTTAGGCGCCTTTAACTGAACGAAAACTTAACAGGTGAGTACTTTACAATCCACACAAATTAGGGCGTCCCACGAAAGGAACAAAGGTTACAGCATGTTTCATTGTTAATGAATAAAAACAGATATAAATCATACACTAAACCAAATCAAATCACATAAAAAACACAGGTGAAATCAAATAGGTAGAGTTTGTAATTAAATGTAACTATCGGGATAATGTGCCTTAAATAGGAAAGTTAACATGTTAATCACAGCTCGTTATTAAAACGGTAAAACTAGGTGTTAATTACTAACCATATTTATGCAAGGAGATTGTTTATTTAGTCTGAAATTTTTTGTTATAAGTTTTAATCATGCAAATTTTATGTGTATTGAGAGTTTCAGACTGGTTACAAGTTAAAGCAAAAGCTGTCATCAAAGTGGGTCCATTAGATAAACCCACCTATAAATGATATGGGTGCTTTATTGCATGTATGAGCACTATTGAATAAGTAAGCCGAACAAAGCTTAAGTTATAAACTTGGAAGGTAAATGGGTATGTAAAAGCTATATTAAGAATGGTTATTTTATCAGATAGACTTTAATTGCAGATAACTATTAAATGTGAGGCATTTGGCTTTGCCACTATAATGCTATGGGAATGGCACAGTTAAAAGCCGCACCTGAATAGAATATCTTTAATAGGTAACGTTAAAAAAGTATTCAACATTTTCGCTTGTGGCGGTGTTTGTATCGACAGTAGTAAGAATAAGCTTCCACACCATGTTTTTTTCTGAGCAAATCCCTACCATGGTATTAGCTACCCAAACGCTGCTCTGATTTTTAAATTGTACGGGAATGTAACCCATATACATAGTTACTCCCTCTAACTTAGCCGCTGTTATTATTACGCCAGCCGGTAACTGTGCATAAATTGAAAACGGTGTTTCCGGTGATAGGGTTTCCTCGCTCAGCCACACTTTAACTTGATTTTCAAAAATACAGGGGGTGTTATTTTTACACTCGGTTTGTGATTGGCTTACTTTTGGTGTTGTTGTTGATCCAGAAAAGTCACAGCCTAGTAAAAATAATAGAAAAGAAAGTAAACACACTTTATACATATACATGCAGGTTCTCAAAATATTTAATATATGAGCCCATCATTAGGGCAAGTTGGTTGATTATCGGCTTTAGTGAGCGAGTAAGGTACAAATCACCTCAAAAAATAGACAGCAACTTAATAAAGTTTGATTGATGTCATATTATTACGCAATTGACCTATCTTTTTAAGGCCAAAAAATTTATCATTTCAACCGCAAAAAAAACAAGTATTTCTTGAGATTATTATCTTTAAAACCACATATTGTGGGGTTTAGATAGTATACTTTGGAATAATAGTAGGTCCTACTTTAACAAGTGGGTAATTCATTTCTAAACGCATTTATTGCAGCGGAAGCCAGAAAATGAGCCAAACAGTAGCATCACAAACTGAGTACAATTATAAAGTTGTACGCCAATTCGCTATTATGACAGTGATTTGGGGCATCGTTGGCATGGGTATTGGGGTTCTAATTGCTGCCCAACTAGCTTGGCCAGCACTTAACTTTGACACACCATGGTTAACTTACTCTCGACTTCGTCCGTTACACACGAACGCAGTAATTTTCGCATTTGGTACAAGTGCTCTTTTTGCGACGTCTTATTACGTCGTACAACGTACATGTCAAACGCGCCTTCTTTCAGATAAATTAGCCGCCTTTACCTTTTGGGGTTGGCAGTTAGTTATTGTTCTTGCAGCCATTACTTTACCAATGGGTATTTCTACTTCTAAAGAGTATGCAGAACTTGAGTGGCCTATCGATATCTTAATTGCTGTTGTTTGGGTAACTTACGCTATCGTCTTTATGGGCACCATTGCTAAACGCAAAGTAGCACATATTTATGTAGCTAACTGGTTCTATGCTGGTTTCATTATTACTGTTGCAGTACTTCATATTGTTAACAGCATGGCTGTTCCTGTCTCACTAACCAAATCATACTCAATTTACGCCGGTGCGGTTGATGCAATGGTTCAGTGGTGGTACGGACACAACGCTGTAGGTTTCCTTCTTACTGCTGGTTTCTTAGGTATGATGTATTACTTTGTACCAAAGCAAGCGGGTCGTCCAGTTTACTCATACCGTTTATCGGTTGTTCACTTTTGGGCACTTATCTCGCTTTACATTTGGGCAGGCCCTCACCACCTTCACTACACTGCGCTTCCTGATTGGACGCAAAGCTTAGGTATGGTGATGTCTATTATCTTATTTGTACCGTCTTGGGGTGGTATGATCAACGGTATTATGACTCTTTCAGGTGCATGGCATAAGCTACGTACTGACCCGGTACTTCGTTTCTTAGTGGTTTCATTGTCTTTCTACGGTATGTCGACATTTGAAGGCCCAATGATGGCAATTAAATCTGTAAATGCGTTATCGCACTACACAGATTGGACTGTAGGTCACGTACACTCAGGTGCATTAGGTTGGGTTGCAATGATTTCTATTGGTGCTATTTACCACCTTATCCCTGCGTTATTCTCGCAAGGTCGTATGTACAGCATTAAATTAATCAATACACACTTCTGGTTACACACAGTGGGTGTTGTTTTATACATTGTTGCAATGTGGATTTCAGGTGTAATGCAAGGCCTAATGTGGCGTGCAGTAAACTCTGACGGTACATTAATGTACAGCTTTGTTCAGTCGTTAGAAGCCTCTCATCCTTTCTATGTTATGCGTTTCTTAGGCGGTGTATTCATCGTCGCAGGTATGCTGGTTATGGCTTATAACGTTTATCGTACAGTTTCAGCGAAAAATAACTCGCTAGAACTTGATGAACAAGCGCAGTTAGCATAACGGAGTCAGATAATGAGCAATAAAAATTCGCAAAATAAACACGAAATTATCGAGAAAAACATCGGCCTTATGGCCATCTTGACTGTTTTCGCAATCAGCTTTGGTGCATTAGTAGAAATTACCCCGCTAATGTTCCAAGACGACACAACTAAACCCGTTGATGGGTTACGCCCATTAAACGCGCTTGAGTTTGAAGGTCGTGACATCTATGTACGTGAAGGCTGTGCTAACTGTCACTCACAAATGATTCGTCCATTTCGTGATGAAGTTGAGCGTTACGGTCACTACTCGGTTGCGGGTGAGTCAGTATGGGATCACCCATTCCTTTGGGGTTCTAAACGTACTGGTCCTGACTTAGCACGTGTAGGTAAACGTTACTCAGATGACTGGCATTATGCGCACTTAGTTGATCCACGCGCTGTGGTTCCTGAGTCGAATATGCCAGGCTTCCCTTGGTTAGCAGAGAACACGCTTGATACAAGCTTAACTCTGAAAAAGCTACAAATTTTCCGTGACACGTTTGCTATTAACCCAGAAAACCCAAAACACCCGGGTTTAGGTTATGGCAGTGACGAGGAATTAATCGCTGACATTGCTAAAGTTGACGCAATGAATGACGGTAAAGGTGCAACAGAAATGCAAGCCCTTATTGCTTATTTGCAACAACTTGGCACACATTTGAAGTAGATTATTATGGACTACGGGACATACAGAGGCATTTTGACTCTGGTAATTTTAGTATTATTTATTGTGATTGTTGGATGGGCATATAGCAAGCGTAGTAAAAGTCGTTTTAAAGACGCTGCTAATGTCATCTTTGAAGATGAAAAAAAACACAACAATACACTCTCTAACGAGGAAAAGGGGTCTGAGAAATGACTAGCTTTTGGAGTATATGGGTTATTGTATTAACCCTTGCATGCTTAATCATTATCTTTGGTCTACTAGTTTGGAACTTAAAAAACTATGTAGGCGTAAAAGAAGGTGAAAGCTGTGGACATGAGTTTGACGGCATTGAAGAATTAAACAATCCTCTACCAAAATGGTGGACTTACATGTTCTTCGCAACGTTTGTATGGTCTGTTTATTACCTAGCAGCTTACCCAGGTTTAGGTAATTGGGAAGGCTTGGCAAAGTGGACTAGCTCAAATCAAGGTGTTACCTCTTTAACTGAATCGAAAGAAGCAGTCATTGATGCTAAAGAAGATGGCCGCTTTGTAAAGCTAGATGCAGAATACCGCGCTGCTGAAGAGCGTTTTGGTCCGATTTTTAATGAATTGGCAAAAACCCCTGTTTTAGAATTAGTTGACTCTAAATTAGCGGGTGATGCAGCTCAGCAAATCGCTCTTGAAAATGGCACTAAACATGAACAAACGCAGGGTCAATTAGCAGTTGAAATTGGTCAACGCTTATTTGCTCAAAACTGTGCGCAATGTCATGGCTCTGATGCTCGTGGTGGTACTGGCTTCCCTAACCTAACAGATAACGACTGGTTATATGGCGGTACGCCTGACAAAATCAGAGAAACATTACTTTTAGGTCGTGTTGCAGCAATGCCGCCTTGGGGTGATGCATTAGGCGAGCAAGGCGTTAAAGAAATGACCGCTTACGTACTTAGCCTCTCTGGTCGTACTGTTAACCAAAAAGACGCGGAGGCAGGTAAAGCGAAGTTCGCGATGTGTGCAGCATGTCATGGTGCAGATGGTAAAGGCTCAGTTGCGCATAACCTACCGTTTGGTGCACCAAATCTAACTGATAACATTTGGTTATACGGTGGTTCTCAACGTGCTGTTGAAGAAACACTTAACCACGGTCGTGCTGGTGTAATGCCTGCATTTAAAGAGATTTTAGGCGAAGACAAAATTCACCTATTAACTGCTTACGTTTACAGCTTATCGCAAGAAAAATAACGATAAAGTTAACAAAACGTTTCAGTTTTAATCTTTTTATTTCAATAGATTAATACAGATCAAAAAAGCCTCCACTCGGAGGCTTTTTTTTAGTCTTTTTCTTTTATTTATTATAATATAGCTGCACATTCATCAATTTTAGAGCAACTATGCAACCGACTCCGTGGTATAAAAATTTTTGGCCTTGGTTTTTAATCTTCTTCCCTCTAGCTGCAATTATTGGCTGCATTAGTTTATTTATTACAGCTATAGGTAACGGCCCAGATATGGTCGTTGATGATTACTATAAAAAAGGCAAAGCAATCAACTTAGAACTAATCAAGTTTGATAAAGCAAAAGCCTTGTATCTGCATGGTGACTTAAATGTATCTGATGAGCGAGTAAGCTTTAAATTTACTAAAGGCGATACGAGCAATATCCACGCGTTAAAACTTTCATTTTTCCACCGTACTATTAAAGCCCACGATTTTGAAGCAACCTTGACGCCTAATGCAAACCAGGAGTTTACTGCATTATTAGAAAACTACACGCCTGGTGCTTACTCAGTGTTTATTGAGCCCGTTGATGCTAGTTGGAAAATGAAAGAAAGTGTCACTTTACCAACCACAACCACCGTTTTAGTTACTCCTAACTATAAGTAGTATTTAGTATGTCTAAAAATTGCTTTCATTGTCTTGAAAGTGTGCCTGCTGGGTTTAGCGCACATGTAGTTATAGACAGTACATCTCAGCCAATGTGTTGCATTGGCTGTCAGGCTGTTGCACAGAATATCATTGACCAAGGAATGACCGATTACTACAAATACCGCACTGTTAGCGCAGGTAAAGTAGAACAACTGGTTCCTGAACAGCTCGCTTTTATTAAAAGCTATGACAATGAAGATATTCAAGATGAGTTTATTAGCACGCATAACGACAGCTCTGAGGTACTACTGAGTGTTGAAGGTATAACTTGCGCTGCCTGTGCTTGGCTTATTGAAAAGCAATTATTAAACCTTAAATCAGTAAAACGCGTTGATGTAAATACCTCAACAAACCGTGCCATGATCCACTGGGATAAAAGCGCCACGCCTTTAAGTGAGCTAATTACCTCACTGGCTGAAATAGGTTATAAAGCGTACCCATTCCAATCAGATTTAGAAGCCCAGCAAAAACAGCAAACTGCCAAAGCGTATATTCGTCGTCTCGGTGTTGCAGGTTTGATGACCATGCAAGTGATGATGTTTGCCTTTGCAATGTACTTTGGCATGTTCTCTGGAATGGATAGCAATTTTGAACAGTACTTTAGATGGATCAGTTTAATTCTCGCCACCCCCGTTATTCTATACAGCGCCCTGCCCTTTTTAAGTAATGCAATTAATGGCTTAAAAGCAAAACAGCTGAATATGGACTTGCCAGTATCATTGGCTATTTTTGGTGCTTATGGCGCTAGCTGTTATGCCACAGTAATGGAAGTAGGCGAAGTTTACTTTGAATCTATTTGTATGTTTACCTTTTTACTCTTATTAGGTAAATACTTAGAGTTTAGAGCGCGTTTAAAAGCCAGTGAATTTACTGCTAACTTGCAAAAGTTGTTACCCCTTACTGCGCGTACGCTCGATGAACACGGTAATGAGCACATCATTGCCGCCAAAAAACTCAAACTTAACGATATTGTGTTAATAAAAGCAGGCGAAACCATTCCTGCTGATGGCATATTAGTTAAAGGCAGTACCAGTGTTGATGAGTCGATGATGACCGGCGAACATCAACCAGTACGAAAGTATATTGATCATAACGTATATGCAGGCACAGTTAATCATGATGGTATAATTGAAATAAAAATCAATAAGCTAGGCCAAAACACCCTGCTTAATCAAATTATTCGCCTGCAACATAATGCCCTGACAAAACGCCCAAGACTGGTTGAAATTACCGATAAAGTGGCGCAGTGGTTTGTTGCTGTATTACTGGTATTTGCTTCCATAACTGCGATTGGTTGGTATCAGGTAGACCCTGACGTTGCATTTTGGATCACTATTTCGGTGTTAGTGGCCACTTGCCCGTGCGCATTAAGTTTAGCAATTCCAACCGCATTAACCTGTGCTGTAGCAACCTTAACCCGCAAAGGCATATTAATTAAGCAAGCGCATGTGCTCGAAACCCTATCAAAGCTCACTTTATTTGCCTTTGATAAAACAGGTACGCTTACACAAGGTAAGTTTAGCCTCGACGTGGTTGACATACTTGATGATAAATACAGTAAAGAGCAAGTTCTTGATATTGCAGCCCAGCTTGAAAGTTATTCTGAACACCCTATTGCCAGTGCATTTAAGGAGTTTAAAGGGCAACGTAAATTTGACGATGTACAACTGCACCCAGGCATTGGGATAAGCGCTCAGTTTGATAATACGCATTACGCTATTGGTAAAAGTGGTTGGTTTGATACAAAGAAAACCAACGCACAGGCCACGCTTTACATAAACAAGCAGGCTGTTGCACGCTTTTACTTTGTAGATAAAGTTAAAGCCGATGCCGATAAGCTAATTAATGTTTTACAAGCGGCTAACCTTAGTTGCCATATGCTAACTGGTGATGCATCTGATGCGGGTGCCAAAGTCGCTAAAAAGTTAAAGCTTAACTCAGTGCAAGCCAGTTGCAGTCCAAAAGATAAACAAAATGCCGTTGATCATTGGTCAACTCAAGGTGAAATTGTTGCTATGGTTGGTGATGGCGTAAACGACAGCCCAGTATTTGCCAGTGCCCATTTATCTATCGCCATGGAAACCGGTGCCGATATATCTAAAAACAGTGCCGATGTTGTATTGCTTAACAGTGACTTAGCCTCCATCTCGCATTTATTAACCGTTGCCAAGCAAACACGACGTATAATTAAACAAAACCTAACACTTTCTTTATTATATAATGGCTCAATATTACCGCTTGCTGCTATGGGCTTAGTTGCGCCGTGGATGGCGGTTATTGGTATGTCTGCCAGCTCAATTATTGTGATATGTAATTCACTAAGGCTATTAAAGTTATGAGCATAATTTATATTTTAGTTCCTATTGCTATTTTGTTTGTATTAATTGCTATTGGCGTGTTTTTTTGGGCTGTAAAAGGCGAGCAATTCTCTGATTTAAACAAGCAAGGCCACAGTATTTTGTTTGAAGACGACAAAGAGCAGCACAATAAAAGTAATGATTGACCCTATTTTTGTTAGCGCTTTTTTAATGGGTTTAATTGGCAGTGGTCATTGCATTGCTATGTGTGGCGGTATTGCCAGTTCGTTACAACTTGCCAGTAACAAACGTCAAACCTGGTTATATTCTCTTGCTTATAACAGCGGTCGAGCTTTAAGTTATATGTTAGCAGGAGCCCTTGTTGCGGGTATTAGTAGCCAGTTTGCCACGCAAAATTCTGCCTTTTCATTATTTTTGTCATTTTTAGCCGGTATTTTTATGTTACTGGTTGGCGTTTATATTATGCGCATAGCCGCCACCTTACAGTGGCTTGAAAAACTGGGTAAAACCCTTATTTGGCAGCACTTAATTAAACTTAATAAATATTTAATGCCCATTGATTCGCCTTTAAAAGCCCTTGGTTATGGCGCGTTATGGGGCTGGTTACCGTGCGGTTTAGTATACTCTGCACTTACCTGGGCAATGGCCAGTGGCAACGCCCTCAATGGTGCTTTGGTTATGCTGTCATTTGCCCTAGGGACATTTCCTGCCATGATCACCTTAGGTGTGGCTGCACAAAAGCTAAATACGCTTTTTAACCACCCATGGACACGAATAACATTAGGCAGTGTTATCATTTGGTACGGTATCTACCTTCTGATCATTGCAACAGATAAGCTAGTGCATTAACATTGATAAATGTCGTGCATAGAAATTTAACGGATTGAACTTATGGATTTTTCTCAAAGTCGTGCTAAAGGTAATTGTGCTATTAGCTGTAATAACTGCAGTATTAGCCAGTTATGTTTACCATTTTCTTTAAATGGCCAAGAAATGGATAAACTTGATGAGATCATTGAGCGAAAAAAACCATTACACAAAGGTGACTACTTATTTGAATCAGGCGCGCCTTTAAATGCAATTTATGCGGTTCGTTCAGGCTCGTTTAAATCGTATACCTTGTCTGAGCAAGGCGATGAACAAATTACCGGTTTTCACTTAGCTGGCGACCTTGTTGGATTTGATGCCATTAACAAAATGCAGCATCAAAGCTTTTCTCAAGCACTAGAAACCTCAATGGTATGTGAAATCCCCTTTGATACCCTTGACGAACTTGCTGGTAAACTGCCTAAGCTACGCCAACAAATTATGCGCTTAATGAGTAGTGAAATAACCTACGATCAAGAAATGCTGCTACTACTTAATAAAAAGTCTGCCGAAGAACGCCTAGCGAGTTTTATTTATAATTTATCAGAGCGTTTTGGTGAACGTGGTTTTTCACGTAAAGAATTTAGATTTACTATGACTCGCGGTGAAATTGGCAACTACCTTGGTTTAACTGTTGAAACCATTAGCCGTTTATTGAGCCGTTTTCAAAAAGCAGATTTGATCAAAGTAGAAGGTAAGTTTATTACTATTTTAGATAATGACGCGCTTGCGAAAACAGCTGCGATTGTAAAACCCCGTTAATAGATCAATAAATTGATATAGAACAATAATCTTAGTGCTACCCCTTTAACTGTTGTGTATTTGCGTTACACTAAATATATAACTGTTAAGTGAATGGAGTAGCACAATGGAAACGATTAAACGTATTATCGCGGTTATTGACCCAACTAAAGACGATCAAAATGCCCTCGCGCGTTCAATAGATTTAGCCAAAAAATCGGGTGCGAGCATTACCGCCTTTATGACGGTTTACGATTTTTCTTACGAAATGACCACTATGTTATCAGGCGATGAACGTGAAGCAATGCGTCAAGCCGTCCTCAAAGATCGCGAGCTATGGCTTAAAGATCTGGTCTCTCCTTATCAAAATATTAATATTGATACGCAAGTTATTTGGCATAATCGACCATACGAGGCAATAATTAATACCGTTATCAATGATAAATACGACTTAGTTATCAAAGGTACGCATCAACACGGCGCACTAAAAGCGGTTATTTTTACTCCTACAGACTGGCACTTAGTTAGAAAATGCCCAACGCCGGTATTATTTGTAAAAGATATGCAATGGCCAGCACAAGGTAATATTTTAGCTGCCGTAAATGCAGTCAGTGAAAATGAACAGCACCTATCACTTAATAAGCGCATTATTAAAGATGCACAGTTTTTATGTGAACTCGCTAATGCTAAACTTAACTTAGTCAATGCTTACCCTGCTACACCGGTAAATATTGCCATAGAAATTCCTGAGTTTAACCCCGGGCTTTACAACGAATCAGTTAAAAAACATCATATTGAGTCAACTAATGAACTAGCTAATGAGTTTAACTTAACCTCTGAGCAGTGCTTTATAGAAGAAGGCTTGCCAGAAGATGTGATACCAGATGTTGCTAAACGTTTAAATAGTGAATTAGTGGTTATTGGCACTGTGGGACGTACCGGCTTAAGTGCAGCATTAGTAGGTAACACCGCTGAGCATGTTATTGACAGCCTTGATTGTGATGTACTTGCATTGAAACCTGACGGCTATGTAAGCCCCCTTGCAGAAAGTTAACGTTTGCTGTAGCTGTGATATTACATATGGCATATAATACGCCCCTTTATTTTTAGCAATTAATTTTGCCGTACTATTTATAAGGGGGCGTAGTGTCTCATTCTGCTCAAGCCAAAGCTCAACACAACTTAAATAAGCTTCAAAAGCGTTTACGCCGCCTCACAGGTCAAGCTGTCATGGACTTTAACATGATAGAAGAAGGCGACCGTCTTATGGTGTGCTTATCGGGCGGCAAAGACAGTTATACTATGCTCGATATGCTGCAACATTTACAGCGGGTTGCCCCTATTAAGTTTGAGCTTTTTGCGGTTAACCTTGACCAAAAACAACCAGGCTTCCCTGAGCATGTACTGCCTGAATACCTTGATAACTTAAATATTGAATATAAAATTGTCGAAGAAGATACCTACAGTATTGTTACCGATATTATTCCTGAAGGTAAAACAACATGCTCACTTTGCTCTCGTCTGCGTCGTGGTATTTTGTACCGCACCGCTAAAGAGCTAGGAGCCACAAAAATAGCTTTAGGCCATCACCGCGATGACATGATAGAAACCTTGTTTTTAAATATGTTTTACGGTGGCAAACTTAAAAGTATGCCGGCTAAGCTAATGAGTGATAACGGCGAGCACATGGTTATTCGCCCATTAGCATATTGTAAAGAAGCCGATATTAGCCAATACGCATTTAGCCAAGGCTACCCTATTATTCCGTGTAACTTATGTGGATCACAAGAAAACTTACAACGTAAGCACACTAAAAATATGCTAGCGCAATGGAATAAAGAGCACCCTGGGCGTATAGAAAGTATTTTTACTGCCATGCAAAATGTTGTGCCTTCGCATTTAGCTGATAACCAACTGTTTGATTTTGCAAATCTGCAAACCGGTGACGTTATTGATGGTGGCGACATTGCGTTAGATAAACCCGACATACCAAAAGCGCCAGTTAATCCTGAACAAGATGAAACAAACCAAGCAGATGTAGTTACTATTAACTTAAGCTAATTTTTAAGGGTTTGCAGTAATGCAAACCCTACACTCTGTTCTATGCTGCTACTTACCGGCAGCTAATCCTTGTAAAAACTCTAAACTCTGCATTTCTTGTTTATTCGCCTGATAAGGCAGCTGTTGTAAGCTATCGTAAGCAAAATCCTCAATAGTAAACTCACTTATTTCACTTTGTCCAAAGCTGTTACGCTCACCCGGGCTTGGCGACATACGTTCAATAACAAAGTCCCTCAACCGTAAGTCATTCGTTTGCTTAGGCAAAACAGACCAATGCGCTTTAAAATCAATTTGTTGGCTGCCTTCATTTAAACGTGCTTTAGCAACTAAATGTGCTAATGGCGAAGTTCCACTGTATAAGTTAGCTCTTAGACGATATAAGCCACTTTTTATCACTGTTAAGTTAGCAGGCACTATCATATTATCATTACGTGGATACGCGTTATCAAAGCTAGTTAGGGTTGCACTAGGCGGCATATATTGTATTTGTGCCACCACAGGAACCATTTTACCCGCAATGTCTGCCTCAACTAATAATTGTAAATTGCGAGGGAAATCTTCTTCACCTTTAAACGTAATTGCCAACTCATTGTCACGGGCAACACCGCTGTGTGTTTTTAACGGCTGTTTAGTATCAGTATCACTGAGTGTTACCTGTGCTTTACCTAAATTTTGTGCGCTTATGGTTAATTTAATCGCTTGCGGGTAGACATAGCGATATTGAGATAAACTTAAGGTTAACTCCCCGCCCTGCTCTCCCACTGGGCTACTAACCGGAAAAAACTGATTTGGCTTAAGCCGGTCTTCATCATATACCGTTAGAGGTTGCGAATATGGCGGAAATGCTAAGCTTTGCTGATATTGCTGCGCTACCGCCGATGCTGCTTTAGCTATATCTTCATTAAACTCATGCTGCTCTTCAGGCATTTTTTTTATGCTTGATTTAACTGCTGGTACCTCTGATTTTGCCGACATAGCCGCAAGTTCAGGTGTTTTATTATGCTCTTTAGCTGTTGTTTGCGAAGCTGAATAACTAGCATTACCTTGACCTAAAAACCACATCAAGCCGGCAACAATAATCACTAAAGCAATAACGTAGGATTTTTTCATTGTTATTTATCCTATAACATCAATTCGCAATAGCAGTTAATCATTGTTAGAGCGATAACCTGTTGCTATTTGCATTCAGGTTTTCTTACCTAAAAATAAATCACTGAATAAAGCGAATTAATATAAAAAGCGTGCAGCATATAAAGCCGCACGCACAATCACATTTATGGGATCACATTATATATAAGTGCTGATGCACTCAAATTATCTGAGCCTTTTACATAACGGTATTGTTTTTTCCAAAACCAGCTACCGGTGGTTTCATCTACAGTTTCATATCCTAATGTATCACCAGCTACGCTAATATTATTCATCGCCACCGTTACGTTACCTTGGCGCTGCGCTTGTTGAATTTCGTTATGGCTGTAGCTGTTAGTCATCATTAATGGATAATGGTATGGCATGAAGCTAATAACAGCATCACCTTGTGAAGTTAAACGCCCATTGGTGTCAATATTGGCACTACAACTACCAAATGAGCTTACCGAGCTTGCGCCACATGATGAGTGAGTAGCGACTACCGAATCATCGTTACCACGTAAAAAGCCTGCCGTTAAACCTAAGTAAGCATTACCATCGGCCACAAAACGTAATCGTGGTGTACGCGCATCAGGTAATGGCGCAATTCTGCGTGCATTATTAACTTTTAAATCGTGTAAAACACCTACCGCTTCATTAACCTCACTGCCTAGCCACCATGTTAATGCAGCATCAACTGCAAAATTCCATGATGCGCCGTTTAACGCGCTCACCGCTAAGTCGGCTAACTCACTGCCGCCACCAGCACCCGCCAAATCAAAGGTCGCTATAATATTAAGCGGTTTTAAACCCGCGTTTTCTAGCCAGTTTTCTTGGTTATCTATGATATATCGGGCAACTAAATCACCGGTTGAGTGGGTTACAAACACACAGCCTGGTTCGCATAGATTTGAACGAGAGATCTGTTGTAGCTTGGGCCATACCCAATCTGTGGTAATTTTGCCTTCTATTCGCTCATATGCAGGCCAATCAATACGCTCATCTGCACGATTCACCCAATAAGACTGCCAATAACTTTGACCGTCATTTACCACATCACTGCCTGCTTTATTAGTAAGCTGAGATACTTGCAAGCCATGAATTAAAACTACTTTATACTCTTTACTGAGCGCAGAAAAACTCATTAAGAGTCCTATTGCGGCTGCAAATAAAGTCGCGCGTTTAAATATGTGTGTGTTATTCATATTAATCCTTAACTGATTCAATATTTTTATTATGCTTAGCTTATTACACGCTGATGTCAGTGCATGATAAAAGCAATGCACTGACCAGTATTGGGAACAAACTCAAAAAATGCAACATTTTGTTATCATTTCCACCGTTAAAGCTAAACATCTGCACTAAAATACGACAAAAGCGCTAAACTATTGTGCTAAACAAAATAGCAATAAATACTTTTTTAAGCAGCTTCAACAAACTTTTCTTGGACTGCGATTAACTATTAAACAACACTACTTTTTATTGATGTAATAGCGTAAGTTAATTACACACGATGAAAACCAAGGAATTAAAATGATAAAAAAAATAATTTTTGGCAGTGTTTTATTTACTGCTATTTCAGCGCCTAGTTTTGCTAGTAGCATTAACACCCAACTTGAACATGCAACACAAAGCGTGAGTGAAAAAGTCATTACATGGCGTCGGCATTTGCATCAATATCCAGAGCTTAGTAACCGTGAATTTGAAACCGCTAAGTACATTACTAACCATTTAAAATCACTGGGTCTTGAAGTACAAACTGGTGTTGCGCATACCGGAGTTGTGGCTAAATTAAGCGGTGGTAAAAAAGGCCCTTTAATCGCCCTTCGTGCCGATATGGATGCTTTACCCGTTACCGAACAAGTTGATTTACCCTTTGCATCTAAACAAACCTCAACCTATCGTGGTAATGAAGTAGGCGTTATGCATGCCTGCGGGCACGACACTCATGTTGCTATTTTAATGGCGGTAGCAGAGTCACTGGTAAAAATAAAAGATCAGTTAGCGGGTGAGGTACTGTTTGTATTTCAACCGGCTGAAGAAGGTGCCCCCGAGGGAGAAGAAGGTGGCGCTGAGCTAATGCTAAAAGAAGGTTTATTTAAACAAAAGCCAGAGGCGGTATTTGGCTTACATGTCACCAGCTCACTTAATACTGGTCAAATTGGCTTTAGAGAAGGGCCACTAATGGCCAGTGAAGACTCTTTCACAATTAACGTAACGGGTCGTCAAACCCATGGCTCGCGCCCTTGGAATGGCGTAGATCCCATAGTTGCTTCATCACAAATTATAATGGCAACTCAAACAATCGCCTCACGCCAAGTTGATGTAACTAAAGCACCTTCTGTGATTTCGTTTGGCGCGATTAATGGCGGCATACGCTCAAATATAATCCCTGATAGCGTCGAGCTAATTGGAACAATTAGAACCTTTGATCAAACTATGCGCGCCGATATTAAAAAACGTTTAGCTAAAACCGCTGAGCTGGTTGCCGAATCCGCTGGTGCAAAAGCCGACGTGCATATAGATCACGGTTACCCTGTAACAGTAAATAATGTTGCACTGACTCAAAAAATGACCCCTACGCTTGCCCGTATTGCTGGCGCTGACAACATTATTACCACAGATTTGATTACCGGTGCAGAAGACTTTAGTTATTATGCGCTAGAAACCCCTGGACTGTTTTACTTTTTAGGCGTCACTCCAAAAGATCAAAACGCTAAAACGGCGCCAAGTAATCATTCACCTCAGTTTTATGTTGACGAAAATGCCTTACAACTTGGCGTAAAATCATTATCTCAACTGGTCGTTGACTACTTACAATAACAACCCATCATAGAAGCACAGGGCTAATAACCTGTGCTTATGTTATAGAGAGTGTTATTCAGCTAATATAAACCCCCTATCACTTACCTTTAATATCTAATATAAATTCTCAACTTGGTAAGGACACCTCAATGACGGCAGAATATTTTAACTTTTTGAGCCTTATTGGCGTCGCATTTTTTGCAATTTCAGGTGCGTTATTAGGCCATGACAAAGACATTGGTGGATTTGGTGTTGTCGTTGTTGGCTCAGTCACTGCGTTAGGTGGTGGCACACTAAGAGACATTCTTCTTAACCAACCTGTATTTTGGATAGCCAACCCCGATTATTTATACGCTACCTATGGCGCTATTTTTGTCACCGTTATGTTTATTCGCCACTTGCCCGACCTGTCTAACTATTACATGTTGCTGGTTGACGCTATTGGTATGGCTATTTTTAATGTGGTCGGTATTGAAAAAGCACTCATTGAAGGCACAACCATGGTGGTTGCGCTTACAATGGGAATGACAACGGGTATATTTGGCGGCTTAATACGTGATGTGATCTGTAGAGAAGTACCGCTGGTGATGCGCGAAGAACTTTACTCCACCGCGTGTTTTGCAGGAGGCTTAACCTATGCCACGCTATTTTTATTAGAAGCACCTTATTTATGGTGCATTATAGGTTCATTATTGGTAACCGTTTTTCTAAGATTGGGCGCACTGCATTTTGGCTGGCAACCCAACGTTTTTAGAAAGCGAACCCCAAAAATAAACGATTAGTATAAGTATGGCTTTACACTAATCGCTCATACAAGCCTGACGCCCGTGATACACTTTTACCCATGGCCAGTTGCAGCACTTTTTTATCTGCCACCAACTCAAAGGTATGCTTTGCCCGGGTAATTCCCGTGTACACTAATTGCCTATTAATACCGATACTCGCCTGCTTGAGCGGTGGTAATACCATCGCTGTATAACTGAACTCTGAGCCTTGGGATTTATGAATGGTCATTACATAGACTTTATCGTGCGCCGGTAATCGTGCGGGCGAAAATGCCCGTTCATTGCCTTGCTCATCAATAAACAGTGCCTTGAGTTGACCGCTATCATCGGGCATTAAAATCCCTATATCACCGTTAAATAATTTTAGCTGATAGTCGTTTTGGCTAACCATTATCGGCATCCCTATATAATGCCGCTGATTAGGGTTAACGCTTATTAAACCTTGCTGCTGTAATACCCGTTCAATACGCTGGTTTAAACTATTAACACCATAATCGCCTTCACGAACCGCAGCCAGTAACTGATAACTGGCAAAAGCTGCATGTATTTGTGCAACACTGGCATCTTGGGCTATCAGTGTTAGGTAATTAGCATAATGACTTGCGGCACTATTTACTAACTTTTCAATCGGTGTGGAAACAAAATCATAGTCTAAAATAATATCGCTAAAATGCCCTTCGCTGCTTTGTTGTTCAACATAGTTTAATATTCCTCGGTTGTTGGTATTTACAGCCAGCGCCAATTGACCAATACCGCTTTTTGCATCAAACCGATAGCTATGTTGTAAAAAAGCAATGCAGTCAGCGAGTTTAAACTCACTTTGAGTTTGCGCGTTGAGTTTAATGGCGCCATTAAAGCACAGCGTGTTCAATTGCTCGCAGCGTACTTTCGAATAATGTGGTGTTTGCCCAAGCACTAACCCTTGGCATAAATCACTCATTACGCTGCCAGTATCAACCGAGGCAAGTTGGTCTTTATCACCGAGTAAAATCAATCGGGCATGATCTGGCAAAGCCTCGATTAATTTAGCCATAAGTGATAAGTCGACCATACTGGCCTCATCAATAATCAGCACATCAACATGCAGCGGATTGCTTTTATCGTGCCGAAATTTATTGGTAAATGGCTTAACTCCTAACAAACGATGAATGGTTTGCGCACTTTGCGGGATCAACGCGTTAATCTCATCCGGTATTTCACTAAGCTTATTTTTAGCCCCTAAAATTGACTCGGTTAGTCGTGCCGCTGCTTTACCGGTGGGTGCTACTAATTTTATGCTCAATGGCGCCGCTTGATATAACGACTGCAAAATCGCTAACAGCTTTGTCACCGTGGTGGTTTTACCGGTACCAGGCCCGCCCGTGATCACACTAAAACCTTTTGTAGCGGCAATGGCACACGCTACTTTTTGCCAATCAATATCAATACTCGGATCATCAGGAAAGTAGCGAGTTAATAACTGGGCAAGTACTGCATCATCAATGTTAAGTTGTCGCTCGCTCATTGTCAGTAATCGTTGGGCAAGGGTCTGTTCATAGCCTGCTAAACGAGAAAAATATAACCGTTGATTAAACAATTGCAGCGGTTTTTGATCCCCAACACTGTGATGTGAGAGTAAATAACCTATTGCCGCCTCAGTCGTAAAGTCATTACTAAATGGGCTCAGAGTGTCAGGCTGCGTGCCTTCTAGTTTAGTAAAGTCGCTTTGACGTAAATTAAACGGATTAGTCCAATCAACCTCTGTTAGGGTTAAACAGCTATGCTGGCTTTGCTGTGATAAACACATCATTAAAATTATATAAAAGAGGTCGTCATACCCTTGCTGTGCGTTTGTGCCACTGAGTAATTCAGCCAGTTTTACATCAACCACACGCACTCTATGTTCG
The DNA here is from genome assembly GCF_057552415.1 of Pseudoalteromonas sp. NH0006-26. Next base: position 63,240 of record NZ_BAAJMJ010000005.1, on the reverse strand, counting down.
TCCGTTAAATACGTTAGCAACGGCACGACTTTAATACTTTCGCTGGCCTGCATCGTTGGCTGTGCTGTTGTGAGCACAGGTTCATCTATAGGGGCATCATCTAAGTCATCAAACAAACCCGGTTGTTGATTTAAATCACTCATAGCATGGCTCCTTGGCTAAACAAGCCATCTAAAATAACGACTTGATCTGCACTTAGCTGTTTAAAGTACACTCCCTCACCTGCTGGCATACCGCGTAAAAAAGTATAATAAACACCGCCTAAATGCGCCTCTATTGAATAATCGGGAATTCGCTGTTTAAGCAAGCGATGCAGCGCTACGGTATAAATTAAATACTGTAAATGATATTGGTGACTGGTCATTGCTTGCTCTAGCTGCTCAGACACATAATCGGCAGGGGTGCTGCCCAAATAATTCGATTTATAATCTAAAATATAATACTTGCCTTGGTAGCAAAAAATTAAATCAATAAAGCCTTTTAGTAACCCTTTCACATGGGCAAACTCAAGTTTACTTTGGTTAAAGCCAAAATGTTTAATCAACACTTCATTAAGCTTAGGGGCACTGAGGCTGCTAAGCGGTAAATTAAACTCCATTTCTACTAAACAGTCACTTGGCGCTAATTGGCTCAAACTTAAATTATTCTCGCTGTTTAATGGGCAATTAAGTGCATCGAGTATCCATTGCTCGGTAATTTGCTGCCATTGCTCATCGATATGGTATTTTTCAAAAGCACGCTCAATCACAGCCGTTAAGTTTTGCTCTGTATTCGTGGGATGATTTACCGGACTGGTAAAATCAAGCTGCTCAAATATTTCGTGCAAACAACTCCCTGGTTTTGCACCCTTAGGAAAGCTATACGGTGAAGGAAGTTCATCTTGCTGCACGGCAAACTCATCTCTTTGATGATCTTCATCACTGCGCCCTGGAGCAAGTTGCTCTGCATGCTTTTTAAAGCTCAAGGCACTAAAGCTGGTTGCTCGCCAATCACGTTCAATCTGCGCCGTTACTGTATTAATAAGTAAATCGTGTTGTTTAGTGTCACTGTTATTTAAGCGAAGTATGCCCTGCTCAACTAGTTCGCCAGAGGTAAATTGCTGATATTGCATAGCATGATTAGCCTCACAAAATTCACTTAAATGGGTGCGCCACACTTGGCTGCTGGTTATTTCTAACCCTGAGAACAATACATGCCCCAGCGCACTACTTTGAATCGCTAAGCGGCTACTTTGCCCTTGAGAAATGTTATACACGCCTAGCGAACAAAAATGCACTGCACGGGTCAGTGCCACATAAAGCAAACGTAAATCTTCTGCTAAACGTTCTTGCTCGGCTTTTTGCAGGGCATCTTCATCTTTACTTAAATCGTAAATCAGCTTGCCGTTTTGATGATAAAGCGCGTCTTTAGTTTCACGATAACCACTAGCAAATGGCATAAATACTAAGGGGTATTCAAGCCCCTTAGAAGCATGCATAGTCACAATTTTAACTAAGTTCGCATCACTTTCTAAGCGAACTTGCACTGTTTCGCCATCTTGCTGGCTCAGCTTTTGCGCAAACCAACGTAATAAACGAAGTGTCCCTTCAAGCTCAATTTGTTTTTGCTGCAGTATTTCGCCAAGGTGCCTGAAGTCGGTAAGCCACCGCTCTACGTTATAGCCCAAACCTTGCCATTTGGCACTGAGCTGATTATGACTCAGTAAGCGTTCAAGCATTGCCATTGCCCCTTGCTTGTGCCAAATATGGCTAAGTTGAGCAAAAAAGTTTAGGTGTTCTTGCCAGCTATTTTCATCATCGGCTAGAGCAAAAATATCGTTATAGCTTAAACAAAATAACGGGCCGGCTAATACACCGCGTAGTAATGCCTCATCGTACTGACCATGCAAAGCCGTTAAAAAATTGAGCAAATGATGACTCAACTCTTGGCTAAATACACTGTCGCGAGACAAATACACACTGGCAATATTAGCTTTACTGAGCGCTTGCTTCATTATTTGCGCTTCAACGCGGTCGCGCACCAAAATACAAATATCAGCAGCACTGACAGGGTTAGCGCCAATGCAGGCAACACCTTGGTTTGCTTGCTCAAGTAAAGTAACTATTTTATTAGCAAAATGGGTGGCTAAATGTGCTTGCCCTACGCCTTTACTGGTCGGCTTATTTTTTTCATCGCCGGCTTCATCTACAAACACATTAAACTCAAACGCGGTGGCAGGTTTACCGTCAATTAAAAACGACTGTTCTGCTTTTTTTCCTTTCGCTTTCACTTTATTAAATGGAATGGCGTCGTTATAAATAAAGCTATTGTCGTATTTGCTAAATAAGCTATTTACGCTATTTACAATATCACTACTTGAGCGAAAGTTAGTGCCCAATGTAAATTGTTGTGGCTCATCTACCGCTTCTTTTGCGCCAATGTAGGTAAATATATCTGCGCCCCTAAACCCATAAATTGCCTGTTTGGGATCGCCTATCATAGCTAAAGTGGTATTGCTTTGAGCATAAATTTTACTAAAAATACCGTACTGAATCGGGTCAGTATCCTGAAACTCATCTATCATTGCCACCGGAAATAACTGCGCTATTTTTTGTGCGAGTACATCACCTTGTTCACTCTTTAAGGCACTGTGTAAATTAGTCAGTAAATCGTCAGGGGTGATCACGCTTTGTTCTTGTTTGCGTTTAACTATGGCCGCTTTTACCCAGCTCGCCGCATATTGCACTATCGCAATTTTTAGCCCTTGGTTGATGGTGTTGTTAAGTGCGGCTAAGGCATCGAATTGGCTAATAAGTGGATGCGTCAGTAATGTGCCATTTTTTTTATAATTAGCTGCATTACTTAAGTTCTCGCTACTCCACACCTCAAACGAATACTTACTGGTACCAAATTCAAAAAAGTCATCATTGCCTAAACAAAATGCTTCAAGTGCAGCAAGACTGCCCTTTCGCCCAGGTGTTTTTGAGCCACTTAAATCGGATGCTTTAACAGCACCAATAAACTCTTGCTCTAGGCAGGCTTTTTTAAAGGCTGGAACACGCGCCAAGTATTCATCTCGCGCTTGCCATACCGCATCTAAACTAACTTGCGGGGTTATCTCTGCGTTCGCCTTATCTAAAATACTACTTACATGACTAAATAGTGATTCGGGTGCGGAAAATACCGCTAAAATCGCATCTGTTCTTTCTTTACTAAGTGGGTATACAAACGCGCGCCAAAAGTCTTTTATGGTTTCAAGCAGAATATCGCGCTCATCTAAAATGAACTCTAAGTTAAATGCCACACCGGATTCAAACGCATGCTGCTTTAGCATTCGCTGACAAAAACCGTGAATGGTAAAAATAGCTGCTTCGTCCATTGATTTAGCTGCGGCATCGAGTAAGTCAAATGCACGGTGCTTGTCATCAACGCCCGCTATTACACCCTCAATTAGCTCATCATTAGGTACTTGCCCCAGTAAAGCATCACGCGCGGCAATAATACGGCTGCGAACTCGGTCTTTAATTTCTTGCGTGGCGGCATCGGTAAAGGTTACTACCAAAATTTGCTCAACGCTCAATGGCGTATTCAGCTCACCGGGTATTTGCATGCCCAACAAATAGCGCAAATACAAACCCGTTATCGTGTAGGTTTTACCTGTGCCTGCACTGGCTTCAATTAAGCTTTGCCCTGATAATGGCATAGTGAGTGGATTAAGCGCTTGCATAGTCACTCTCCTTGGCGTGCTCAAATAATGGGGCGAGTAGCTTATCGCTCCAATGTATAAATTCGTCTTGGCAGTCATTAAGTGATTGCACCGTGAGACGAATATAAGGGTTTTCTCCTTCGCCTCGGCCAATATACTGTGGACTAAATTTACTGTTGGCTTTTGCCATATCACCACCGCTTTTTACGTATTCATAACCACTTACCGGAAAAAACGCCACGGGCTTGTTGCGTAATGCTTTATAAAGCGCAAACCAATCTGCGAGCAGTAAATCGGCATCGGCTTTACTCATTGGGGCAAAGCTAATTTGCTTATCTAAACCCAGTAATAAGGTTTCAACCTCCTGTTGCATGCTTTGTGCAGCAAGGTGATAAATAAAGCCTTTAATTAAATCTTTAGCTTTAATACTGGCACTACGATAAAACACTTGTTTTTGCATATACACATGGTTTAGCCAGCCTTCAATGGTGGTATTTTCAAGCGACAGTAACACTTCTATCGGTTCGCTTTTACCCGCTTTTACTTGTTGTTTTACTTGCCCTGCAAGCGCATCAACGCGATGTTGCATGTTCTCATAAATTAAGCTGCCAACATGAGCTTGCGGCAACTCACCGCGCTGCAGTATTTGTTCGGTACTTAGTGGAATATCGTTAATATTAGCTTCAAGTATTTCATCAAGGTAAAAATAACGGCGCAGCGCATCTAAGCTAAACGGTTCTTCATCTTTGGCTATGTCGTTAAATTGCGGCAAACGTAACCCTAAGCTTTGCTGATAAAAGCTCTCTTGGGCATGGCACACACTGCGAATAAACACATCAAGATCAAGCAACTCTGGAGGCGTTACATCAAGCGTAGTAATTGCTTTTGGCTCAATGGCCTCGCTAGGCAGCCAAATTGGGTTATAGCTGTGGTTGTTAAGTCCTGCCTGTTCAGCGCTCGCTGGCAAATAGTACTGACTATTAAAAGGTTGAAGATGTTGCTGGCTAATAAGACAATCTGGCAAGGATTTATCACTGGGTTCGCTAAGTTTAAAGCTGCGACCTATGTATTCTAACAATTCACTGACAAGCGTTGATGGCATGCGCGGCTGGTTATCAAAACATGATCGGCCAATGTAGCTCATGTATAAATTATCTCGGGCACTTAATAGCGCTTCTAAAAAGAGGTAACGGTCATCGAGTTTTCGTGAACGGTCACCTTTTTGCTTTTTAGAATACGGCACTAAATCAAATCCGATTGGCTGCACCGTGCGCGGGTAATCGGCATCGTTTAAGCCTAGCATACATACCACTTTAAAGGGTACGGCGCGCATGGGCATGAGGGTACAAAAATTCACTTGCCCCACTAAAAATCGCTGGCCGACACCTTTCTCTTGTATGCCTTGTTTAATTAAATAGCTAACAATGCGCTGCGATACGGCCTCACTGTAATCACCGTTATCGTGGTGCTTACCTATATCTTCGAGTACTTTTTGCAGTACTAATAAATCCCAACTGTCGTCGCTTTCGCTCTCATAAATAGTATTGAGCAGCTCACTTAAAATTTGCGCTTTATTGGTGAGTGTGTCATCGGGGGTGAGCTTAGCTTTAAAGTCTTGCAACACATCAATAAAATGTACCAGCTTGTTGAGTGTATCGAGCGCCATGCCCTCAACCTCATCGGCACTGTAAATACCATTAAATGGGCATTGCTCATCGCGCATGGCAATACCCAGTAGTAGCCGGTTTAAGCCATGTTGCCAAGTGTTAAGCTCAATTGCGGGTAAATCAAAGCTACTTTTATGTTCAGCGTTTACGCCCCATTTAACGCCAACGCGCTCCAACCAATACTGAATTTGCTCATATTCATGCGCTTCTAAGCCAAATTTTTCAGCAATTTGGGTAACCTGTAATAAATCGAGAATATCCGACACGCCAAAGCGCGAAAACGGTAGGTTAGCTAAACTAGCAAACGAACTCAGTACTGGCTTTTCTTGCTCTATGGCTAAATCGGCTAGCGCATAAGGTATAAATCGGCTGCCCTGTGCACCACCAAAAACTGCTTCAATATAAGGGCTGTAGGTACCAACGTCGGGCATCATCACGATGATGTCTTTGGGGGTAAGCGCTGGGTTCTGATTAAACAAATTAAGTAAGTAATCGTGCAAACGCTCTACTTCTCGAAGTGGTGTATGGCAATCGCTAAGTGTAATGCTTGCATCGTTTACACTTATTGGCAGCTTGCCCTCATCGTTAATAAACCATTCTTTGTTATCGGTGAGCGACTCACCTTTAAAGGCAAGTTGGTAAATTTCACTTTGCACTTGGCCAAGTAAGCTGTCGTCAAATGCATCTATAAAGCCATCAATCCAGCGGGCATCAAGCTGCACTAGTTGCTCAAAATAATCGCGGCCGAGTTTACCCCACGACGATAACAGCGGATTACCAATAAAATAGTATTCCTCATCGGGGTTGGTGTGCTTTTTTTGCTGTGCTTCCACCAGCGGCATTTTGGCATATTTAGCGGTGATTTTAGCCGCTGTTTTTTCATCAATTATATCGCCCCAATAATGCTCGCTGGGGTTAAAAAAGAACAAAAACACTTCAGTTTTTTTACTCAAGGCTTCAAACACCTCAAGCTGCGAGCTGGCAATCGCCGATATGCCAAATAAACTAATGCGTTTTGGTAATAAGCTGCTATCCATGCTCTCAAGTGCACTGAGTAACTGCCCTTGCATATTGGCACGGTGAAATTGGCTTTGCCCCAGCTGCTTGCTTAATTTGACGATACGACGCCATAAATCGGGTTGCCAAGGCGCAATCGTTATATCAACATCGTCAAGCGTATCAACACCACTATCCCAAGTGGCTATCCAATGGGGGCGATACATTAAATATTGGTCGTACACATCGGCTATTTTTTCACATAGGGCAAAGGTTTTTTGGCCGTCAATATCCCCCTCTAAATAGGTTTTTAGGGGTAAATACAGTGGCTCGTCAATACAAGTAGGTAAAATTGCAAACAGTTTCCAAGCAAGGTTCGGTTTATTAAACGCCGACTCTTTAGGCACGTTTGGCAATAGTTGCTGGTACAACTGCCAAATAAAGCTCGACGGCAGCGGAAAGTCTACCTGCGCAGCTACGCCTAAATTTTCACTTAAACCAATTTTTAGCCACTGCGACATACCCGGCGATTGCACTAACACCACTTCTTTATCAAATGGGCTTTGCAATGGGTTTACTTTTAATAGCTGATGAAACTGCGCTTGCAGGGCTTCCATACGGTTTGATTGAATAATATTGAGCATACGATACCAGCCTTACTTGAGATAAAGCCAGTGTAAGATATTTTCAATTTAAGCGGTAGCACTAAGGGGAAATTGGCACTAATAAATCAGCAAGTTAGCCCACCAATAGATGAACTTTTAAACGCACTACTTTAACTGCAGTGCGTTTATTATTTAAATGGTGATGCTATTTATAAGGACTAATACTTGAAAGACTAAAATCACTTTGCATAATAACTTGGCCATCAATGCCTTTAAGCTTTAATGAAATAGCAGGGTCGACTTGTTGCCAGTCTATGCTTAAATCACCATAGTTAACATTATGTGTGTAATCACCGACACGATGCTGGTTAGGGCTAACGCCTTTCCACTTTTCTGTCAGACCTGAGCTGGTCATTTCAATAAGTGGGTAATCAAGATTGTGTTGATACCTTGAAATCTCGCCCCAGTGAGTATCGCCACTAATAATAATCACACCATTTACTTGGTGTTTTTTAATTAGCGCAAATAAACGATTTCGATCCTCAGGAAAATTTGCCCACGACTCCCAGCCGGTAAAATCAGGCAGTAACTGCAAGCTCGACGCTATTAGCTTTATTGCCGCTGGCTTTTTCAGCTCGGCTTCAAGCCATTGCCACTGTACCTCCCCTAGCATTGACGCGCCTTTAACTTCAGTTGGACTGTACGGGCCTTGGTTATTTGCTTTTCGCTTGGTGTAATACTCAATCTCGCTAACAGAATTAAGTGTGTCACGATTAAAGCGTAAATCTGGCATGATCACCTGCACGGTTTGCTCGCCTTCGCCATACATGTACGAGGTATAAATACCATCAGGGCGGGTACGGCGTTTTGAATTAGCAGGTTCTTGCCAAAAATCGAGCATGATTTGCCGCGATGCTTCTTTATGCGGATACTCTTTCCCCGCGTCATTTTGACCATAATCGTGATCATCCCACATAGCTATTATTGGTGTTTGTGCGCGTAGTGCTTTAAAGCCTGGCTTTGCTCCAAGGCGTTGGTATTTATTTTTAAGCACAGCCATGTCGTTAGTATCGCCATAAATGTTATCGCCTAAAAATATAAATAAATCACTCTGCTCTTTATTTATCGCATTAAAGATAGGGATGTCTTTATCTTGATGCCCGCAAGAACCAAATAATATTTTAGACGGCGCAGCCATTGCTCCACTGCTAATCACAATAGTCAGTGACAGTGCAGAATACTTAAAGGTTTTTAGCAACTGTTTCATTTTAAAATCTCATTAATAGCCGGTGCCATATTGGGGTTAATTATGTGTGGGTTTTGCCCAAGTGCTTTTAAAACGGTGGCGGCAACTTGCGCTTGTTTAAGCTCGTTTTTAGTTTTAATTAAACCGTTATTTTTAATTGCAGGGCCAATAGCTGCAAGCCAAATATGCTCAGAGCCTACTATACCTTTAGGAAACACATCTGCGCCTAGGTTAAGCTCTAGCAATGCTCGACGAGAGCTGTGATGCTGCCAATCACTGGCATGACTTCCACGGCCGTGATCGGTAGTAACAATTAACGTGGTATTATTTTTATAACCTGCAGTACTTTGAATGGTTTGCCATAAATCTTTTAAAAATGCATCACTTTGTTTGGCCGACTTTAAGTAAGCATCGTAATGGCCATCGTGAGCAAAGTCGTCAGTCTCTCCTAAACTAATCACCAGTAGTCTTGGTTTTTTTGCCAGCATATACGCTTTGGCAAATCGATAGGTAAAACTATCAAACCGCACATTATGCCAAGGGCTAGGTATCTCTGTTTGTAGCGCATTAAGTAGCGCTGCGTCGGCAAATAAATCATCAGCAACGGGCATAAACCCCGCATTCACCTGCACCTTGCTGCGCTGGGTATTTACAATGAAAGGAAACACATCCCAACTACCAAATAATGCGGTGCTGTTTTTAAATTCAGGTTGGGCGTTTAAACGCTCTAAAATAGTTTTATTTGGGTTGAATACCTTGTCGTTACTGTTGATACTTTCATCCACTTCGCCAGTGAGAATTTCGTTATATCCAGGGTATGAAAAATACCACGGATTACTCACCGACATAGTTGAGCCTTTAGCCCTATCGCCAATAATAACGCCTTGTTTTGCAATGGTTTGAGTTAAAAATGGCATTAACAACTGTTGACGCTGTTGCGGACTTTCATGCCAAAATTCATTGCTTAATTGTGCTGGCTGCTTAACAAACTCTTTTTTATTAATCAGCTTGTTATCGGCACCATTGAATACTTCTTGCCAGCGAACCCCATCTAAAGTTACCAACACCACATTTTGCGGTGCAGCCAAAACCGCCTGACTGTTAAGTAAAGCCAAACCGATTATTAGTATTGTTATTATTGTTTGCATACACACCTCGTTTAATAAAAAGCCCATCAATGATGGGCTTAATTACGTTTATTACGTTTTAAAACGTGGCGGTTAACGTCACGGCTGCTGTGCGTGGGGCGCCAATAAAGTAAGTGCTCCCATTACCTGTGCCGCCTGCTAGGTAGCTTTCATCAGTAATGTTGTAAACCACAAAAGCAATATCAACGGCTTTGAATGGGCCAGCATTAACTTCGGCTGCATAGCCTGCATTTAAATCAAGCACGGTATAGCTATCTACATCGCCACGCTCACCAGTGTATTTAGCCGATAAACCAAAGCGGAAATCGCCACTGTAGTAATCGGTTGATAGCACAAATAAATCATCCACTGAGTCAATTACTTTGCCTCCTGCTTCAAACCCTGGCGCATCGCCTTTGTATTCAGAGCTATTATTGGTGTATGAGCTATATACATTCCACTCATTATTAAGCATGTAACTTGCTGACAGCTCTAAACCTTTGGATTCAATACCTCCCACATTTAGGTACGAGCCGTTAGTACCTATGGTGTAATCTATACCGCCGGTGTCGCTGCCTGGTGCTATAAAGGTGATACGGTTATCAAATTCAATTGAATAGGCCGTTGCCGTTAGTTTAAGTGCATTATTTTGATAGCGTACACCTAGATCAATATTTTCAGCGGTTTCTGGCTCAATAGCTGATAAATCAGAGCTGTCGCGTTCAAGCACACCATCTTTAATGGCAGCAAAGTTTTCGCTATAGCTGGTAAATAACTCAGTATTACTGTTTAACTGATATAAAATACCGCCACTAAATAGAAGGTCTGAATCACTGTTTACTTTAGCTGTTGTCGCATTTTGATAATGGTCATACTTTTCTATGTCTACTAAGTACTTTTTAACCCCTAGATTAAGGGTTAAGTCGCCAAATGCCATTGAGTCTTGGGCGTACCATTTAAGGGTATCGGTTTCAAAGGTGTTTTTGTATTGCGTCCAGTATGGGGTGTTATCAAAGTGATGATGAATGCGCGCATCTATAACTTTATGCCAATCACGCGACTCATCACGGTCACTTTGCTCATACCAAAAACCCGCTTCAATATCGTGCATGCCAAAGGTCGCTTGATAATTAGCAGTTACCCCTAAACGATCTTTATTATAATGTGTATGACGATAAGACATAACTGGCGTGGCATCAGCGTCGTAACATGCAGGGTTAAGCTCAGGACCCGACTCCCACGGCCAGTTTAAGCTTGCTGTACAACCTGCGTTGGGGGCAAGTGGATTGCCATTACTATCTGTAAAGCCATAAGACCCTGCGTTTGTGCCACCTTCTGTGGTTGGGTTACCATTTTCATCTACAGGGGATGTTAAATAAGGAGGGATCCAATCGCCACGGCCAGAATTTTTATGGTAATACGGGCTAATTGTTAACAATGAGGTAGGTGAAATCGCGTATTCAAACTTTAAATACCCTAGAGTATTTTCACGCAGCGTGCCCCAACCTTCTGCAAACATTTGGTCAAAGTGCGGAACGCCTGTCCAGTTCCATGTTAGTTGATCCCAATCTGGAGTTTGTTCAAATTGTGCCAAGCTCACGCTGTTGTAATTCGTCTCGCTTACATCATCGTAGGATAAACGCCCTGTTATAGTTAACTCATCAAGGGTGGTGACAAATTTCGCCTCAGCGTGTTGATTATCTTTACCACCATTGCTACCCGAACCAATCCAACGGCTAGTATCGGTTTGCGAGTAACTTACATACGCTTGAGTATTATCGAAAATGGTGCCAGTTTCGTGTTTAACGTAATAGCGGCTCGCGTCATGGCTGCCTGAGGTATATGCAAAAGTGGTGCTTTTTTCAACGCTAGGCGCTTTACTTACAAAGTTAAAAGTACCGCCTAGTGCCTCTAAAGAGGCTGATTTAATATCTGAAGTGCCTTGACCTACTTCCACGGTGATTAAATTTTCGCTATCTAGGTAACGATTCGCTTTAGCACCACCGCCATAATTAGAACCGCCATTAGGAATACCGTCTACCGTCATACCTAATTGCTGCTGGTTTGAGTCAATACTAAAACCACGCATGGTAATAGTGGTTGACCAATCGTCGCCGCCAAATGCGTCGCCTTCGTTTATGCTAATGCCAGGTAAGTTATCTATTACTGATAACACACTCGATACCGAGCTTTGTTGCTCAAGCATGGCAGGTTCAATAACGTTGTTTGCATAACTGGTTGGTTTTGCAGTAACGGTTACTTCTTCTATCACGTTATCGTTAGCATAAGCTGAAGTTGATACCGCCATGGCCACAGCCATGCTCAAAATCGATTTATTTTTTAAAGCGTACATTGTTGTCCCGTTTGATTCTAATTATAAAAGGTAATTATGAAAGCGGGCACAGTCTAATTTTTAAATATGACAACGAGGGGGAACTTTATTGACAGCAAGGTTAAACAATTATGAGTAAATTATGGCAAATAAATGTATAAAAAAAGACACCCATATTTGCCCATGAGTGCCCTATCGTTTTTACTAAATTAGTTACTATTTCAATTCAGCTAGCATTTCGTCACTGTAAGCTGTGACTTCTTCGCCGTTTTTAATTTTGCTAATGTAATCTGGGTTAGCTATAAGCGGGCGACCAATAGCAATTAAATCAAATTTATTGTCGTTAATCGCTTCTTTCGCAGTTTCAAAACTATAACTACCTACACCCACTAAGGTACTTGCATAACCAGCTCGTAAAAATTCAGAGGTTGATTTACCTTCTAGTGAATCAAAACGCATGCTGTCGTCAAAAATACCACCGTGTAAATAAGCTAACTTGCGGTTTTCAAGCTCAGGTAATAAGTAATCAAATACTGCTTTATCGCGATTGTCTTCGCTCATATTAAAATAAGCACCTGGCGTTAAACGCATTGCGGTGCGCTCATTGCCTACTACATTAATAACTGCATCGGTTACTTCCAGTGCAAAGCGCGACATGTTTTCTGGTGTTTGGCCGTACTCGTCATCACGTTCATTTGCCGCATAATGTAAAAATTGGTCAATTAAATAGCCATTTGCACCGTGAATTTCTACGCCGTCAAAACCCGCTTCCAGCGCATTTTCTGCCGCTTTAGCGTAATCGGCCACTAAGCCTTTAATGTCGTCTTTAGTTACAGGTTTTGGCGTAACATAAGTCAGCTCACGCATACGCGGTACTGAGCCATCAACACCTATAGCCGAAGGCGCCAGTACATCACCCCCAAAAAAGTGTGGGTGAGCTACACGGCCAACATGCCAAAGTTGTGCAAACATTTTTCCGCCATTGGCATGTACAGCGTCAGTGACTTTTTTCCAACCTTGAATTTGTTCGCTGGTGAAGATACCCGGTGTATTTGGATAACCTTGAGCATCAGCACGGATAATAATGGCTTCACTAATAATTAAGCCTACATCAGCACGGCGAGCGTAGTAATCAACCATGGCTTGTGTTGGCACTAAATTGTCATCTGCCATACAGCGAGTCAGTGGAGCCATAAGTACGCGGTTTTGCAGTTCAATGCTGTTATTTAATTTAAAAGGTGAAAGTAAGTCAATCGACATAATATTTATCCTTTGTTGAATGTACATTCAAGATAAGGTCACTTGAATGAATATTCAAGTATAATTTTGAAACTTTGTTTAAGATTGCGTAAACTGCCACCTAGGCCTAAGAAAAATAAATTTATTCATTACTACTCTCTCCACTAAAAGAGTCATTATGAGAACTGCAGAATTTGATAAAGAGTTTGTACTACGCCAAGCTATGGCCATGTTTATGCTGCATGGCTACGCAAAAACCAGTATGCAAAAACTGACTCAAGCCACCCATTTACATCCGGGTTCTTTGTATGGGGCATTTGGTAATAAAAAAGGCATTTTTTTAGCCGCCACGGAGCAATACCAAACCGATCGCAATACACAGTTTACGGCGCTGTTTGAGCACAGTAATTGTATTTTAGATACACTGAAACAATACCTTAATATCATTGTGCAAGAATGTATTGACGGCGAAGCAACTAAAGTGTGCTTGCTTACTAAAAGCATTAGTGAGGTGGAGGGTAACGATCCACAAATTTGCCAGGTATTACGTACTAATTTAACGGCGTACGAGCACGCCTTTGCGCAGCAATTACAAAAAGCGATAGATAATAAAGAAATTACCAATGGGCGAAGTGCCATAGAGCTAGCACGATTTTGTGTTATGGGTATTTATGGATTGCGTACTTACGCATTAACAAATCAAGACCCCGACGCACTAAACCAACTAGCCGATGAGCTGCTTGCAGCCATCAGCTAAACTTAATTTTAAAGCGCAGTATGTCGCTGCCTTTTGTATTCCCCCCACAGTGAGAGAGAGCCAAAAATGACCACTGACAATTTATCAAAGCAAGACGACGTAATTTTAGGCCTTGGCGCAAAAAAACGACTCGCATACATGTACGAAACCGTGCAGCAGTTTAAGCAAGTGTGGATTTTAAATGATGACGACGGCTGCGTCATGCTCACTAACGAAGACGACGACTGTGTGCCTGTATGGCCAACCCGTGAGTTTGCACAAGCATGGGCAACCGGCGAATGGGAAGGATGTACACCTAAAGCAATTCCAACAGCAGATTGGTTTAGCCGCTGGACGCCAGGCCTTGAAGAAGACGACTTACTAGTTGCCGTGTTCCCTACCGAAGAAGACGACGGCACAATTTTATTTCCTGATGAATTTCAAGCGCAGCTCAATGCTAAACCAAAAAAATATTAAACTGCCCATAAAGCCATTTTGACAAATGGCTTTTTAATTACCTTCTTGTTGTTAGCAATCCTTCAAATATAAACCATCACTAAAAGCAGTCATACAATAGCCAAACTAAATAAATTATTAACCCTTTAATTAATCATTAACTATATTTTTATAATAACAGCTCACCGTTTAGTGATTAAAGTTAGTAACTAAAAAGCAAAAATACGCTAAAGCGGTCATAACTATAATTATTCTGTTAAAAATGCAGTACAATTTTTACCGGTCACTAACTTAGGTATTACATGCGGTACACTTTCAATTTAATATGTTGTTTGCTACTACAAACCATTGGTTTTAGTGCATCTGCTGTAACACTAAACGAACATGACAGCTTACAATTAAAATCAGCTATATGGCATCAAGTAGATTTAGCTAAACCAACCCAAGGTGAGCAACTCGTTAATGCCTATAACAATGTTAATACTCCCATCACTTCGCTGTACAGTGCGCATGGCAGTGCAATAGCAAAAATTAGTTTAACTACAACGAGCGCAGGACGCTGGTATATAATACCCCAAGTTAATTACTTAGATAGTGGCGTTGCTTTTTATCAAGATGCTAGTGGGATCAGAAAAGTCGCTGATTTTTCACAAGATAGTGCCAGCCCATCAGCCATTGTAATGCACAGCCGAGCTTTTGAATTACAACTAGAAGCTAATTCACACGGTGTTTTATGGCTTTATGTTAATGCTAAGCACTTTGCTAAACCTGTTAGTATTAACGTTATTCCTCAATCTAGGTTTGTTAAACTTCAGTTTTATATCAATTCATTAAGCTTAGTGTCTATAACGATAATGCTAACCTTGGCTTGCATGGCCTTGATCATGTTTTTTAAAACACGACATCGCGTGGCATTATTTTGTGCAGGTTACATAGGGTTACATGGCATTGGTTGGGCATTCGCAGCGGGGATAGCTGCGCTACTTTTTAATTACTATGCGATTAACACCCATTACTTTGGCATGTATATTTTTGCCTTTGCTATTGCCTCTGCCAGCTCATTTGCATATTACTTATTTAACTTTGACCAACATACCCGCACTGGTATTAACCGATTTTTAAAGTACTTTTCCATAACGGCACTTGCCTGTGGTTTTTTAAACCTCTTTTTACCCTTTCATTGGGTGTTCTATTTAGCTCACTTCCTCGCTGCAATTTGGGTGTATTTAAGCTTAAAGCTTGGCTTTACAATGCTGGGGATGAAGGACTTTAGAGCGAAATACTTTTTAACTGGCAACCTTGTTTATAGCTTGTCCTTGGTTATTTTTATTTTATCGCACCTAAATTTAATAGAAATAAGTTCACCTGAATTATGGGTGCTTATTGCACTGGCCATTGATTGTATCTGTATTTTGCTTTCTTTATCTGAATGGCTAAAAATAAAGCAAAACAATTATATAAAAGCGCTAGAGTTATCACGCATTGATCCACTCACCAAAGTAGGAAACCGGCTGCAATTACAACAAGTGCTCGATAACTTAGATAATTTTTACCTCATAGTGTTTATAGATTGCGACAATATTAAAAGCGTTAACGATCACCTAGGTCATGCTCACGGTGACAAACTACTCATTGAAGTTACACGGTTAATTAAAAGCGCGTTAGCCGATAAAGGTGAGGTATGCAGAACTGGCGGTGATGAGTTTATTTGTGTGTGTAACGTTAAATCAGCACAACAGCTCGGCCAACTCACCCTGAGCATCAACGAATCGTTAAATTATATTCATCAACAAGTTCAGAAAAACTGGCCGTTATCAGGCGTGAGTTATGGCTTAGCAAGTAGTGAGGAATGTAGTGACTATAAAGCTTGCTTAACCTTAGCCGACCAACGAATGTATACATTAAAACATCAGCGTAAAGACAAAAGCCAAGCCCAACACCAACACGTTTAAGTTATTACAGGCACAAAAAAGGACGTCCTGAGACGTCCTAATATAGAATGATGGTGGAGAGAGAGGGATTCGAACCCTCGTTAGGGATTAACCTAAACACACTTTCCAGGCGTGCGCCTTCAGCCACTCAGCCATCTCTCCACAATGTTGCATTGCAACAGCGCGCTATAGTATGAAATACACTTGCTTGGTGCAAGGCCTTTTTAACATCACGCTTTTAACTGCTCAATAATCAAACTAACCACCTATAAGCAAATAAAAAAGGCGATACCTGAGTATCGCCTTTATCTAATGCATTATATTGCTATTTATTATTTTTCCATATTGGCTGTAAAGTCTAGCATGCGATTTAATGATTTAAGTGCGCCTTCACGCAAATCCATATCAACAAACACTTCTTTACCGCTGGCATCAATCAGTGCTTCCTCAATCGCTTGTAAGCCGTTCATTGCCATCCAAGGGCAGTGAGCGCAAGTTTTACATGTAGCGCCGCTACCAGCCGTTGGCGCTTCAAAAAACTCTTTATCTGGGCATAGTTGCTGCATTTTATAAAAGATACCGCGATCGGTCGCCACAATAAACTTTTTATTAGGCATAGTTTGCGCTGCTTTAATGAGCTGGCTAGTAGAGCCAACAGCATCAGCAAGTTCAACAATTTCAGCCGGTGATTCTGGATGCACCAATACGCCTGCGTCTGGATGCAAGACTTTAAAGTCTTTTAGCGCTTTGGTTTTAAATTCATCATGTACGATACATGCGCCATTCCACATGATCATATCGGCGCCAGTATTCTTTTGAATATAGCTGCCTAAATGCTTATCGGGGCCCCATATAATTTTTTCGCCTTGCTCATCTAAGTGCTCAACTATTTCAAGTGCACACGATGAGGTAACTATCCAATCAGCACGCGCTTTAACCGCGGTAGAGGTATTAGCATACACTACCACTTTACGGTCTGGGTGTTGATCACAAAACGCTGAAAACTCATCCACTGGGCAACCAATATCTAATGAACAAGTCGCTTCAAGTGTTGGCATCACCACGGTTTTGTTAGGCGTTAAAATTTTAGCAGTTTCACCCATAAAACGTACACCCGCGACGATGATCATGTCGGCTTCATGGCGAGCGCCAAAACGTGCCATTTCGAGTGAATCGGCTACACAGCCGCCCGTTTCTTCAGCAAGCGCTTGAATTTCAGGATCAGTGTAATAATGAGCAACAAGTACCGCGTTTTTCTCTTGCAGTAATTGTTTTATACGCGCTTTATATTCGCCTTTTTCGTCTTGTGTTAACGGTGCCGGCTTAGGAGGGAAAATATAACCTTCAGGCATAATAGTTTGAGCTAAACTCATGTTCTCGACCACTTTATTTACAGTGCAATTAATGACGCAAATTATACGAGAAACGAGCGCTAAATAATAGCAATCTAGTCAGGCAGTTTATAAATAAAAATAAGTGAGATACTAGGAGACATTTTATACGGAGAAAGTGTACCAGAAGTGGTGGGTCATGATGGACTTGAACCATCGACCAATGGATTAAAAGTCCACTGCTCTACCAACTGAGCTAATGACCCGCTCTGGTTTACTTATAAAAAGTAAGGCTGCGTAAATCCGCCGATTATAACCATTCAGTAAAGAATGGTGGGTCATGATGGACTTGAACCATCGACCAATGGATTAAAAGTCCACTGCTCTACCAACTGAGCTAATGACCCGCTCTGGTTTACTTATAAAAAGTAAGGCTGCGTAAATCCGCCGATTATAGCCATTCAATTAAGAATGGTGGGTCATGATGGACTTGAACCATCGACCAATGGATTAAAAGTCCACTGCTCTACCAACTGAGCTAATGACCCGCTCTGGTTTACTTGTAAAAAGTAAGTACGCGTAAATCCGCCGATTAGACCATTCTAGTTTAAAAAAGAATGGTGGGTCATGATGGACTTGAACCATCGACCAATGGATTAAAAGTCCACTGCTCTACCAACTGAGCTAATGACCCGCTCTGTGTGTTTGTTAACACATTGCGTAAATCCGCCGATTAAAGACCAAACTTTATTAACAATAAAGAATGGTGGGTCATGATGGACTTGAACCATCGACCAATGGATTAAAAGTCCACTGCTCTACCAACTGAGCTAATGACCCGCTCTTTTTGTCGCATTTCGAGTGGGGTTACCATTCGTTTGCTGCGGGCGCTTATAATACTTATTTATAAAATGAGTGCAACCGAAATTGTCTCTTTTTTTAAGTTTTTATGTCTAGTTGAGCAAATTTAGACCGCTTATGACAAAAAGCAGTCTAATCAAGCATCAACATTTATTTTGATAAGCGATCTGTGGCTAATTTAGCAGCAGTTGTACTTGGGTACTGATTGATAAGCTCATTCAGTATTTTTTGCGCTTCAGCCTTTAACCCTTGCTCTTGTAAAAGTGTACCAAGCTTTAACATTGCATCTGGGCGCTTATTTGAGTTTGGAAATTCGTTAACAACTACTTTGAAATGCTCGGCTGCTTTTACACCGTCATTTTTAATCGTTAATAATTGCCCAAGCCAATAATGTGCGTTCGAGGTGTACACTGAATTTGGATACGTTGTTAAGAACGCTTGAAATTCTGGAATAGCTTGATCATAGCGCTTATCTTTCATTATAAGCGCAACAGCACGCTCGTACGCTTCGTTTTCAGATAAATCACTGCTGTAGCTCTGATCACTACCTGGTTGCGTGTAGTCTGTTGTAGGTGCTGGAGTGGCCGGTTTAGCATATGCTTGGCTAACACGGTTTTCTATTTCTTGATAAAGCTCACGCTGGCGCTGCAATACTTTTTCTAGTTTATAGCTTTGCTCTTCGGTAACACCGCGAATTTGACTCACTTCATCTTGCAGTAAGTTAAGCTGTTGCTGTAACTCTACTTGTAAGAAGTTACGCTGTTGCATCATCTTTTCAAGCGTCGCTAAACGCTTTTCAATGCTCGACTGTGAACTTGCAGCTTCTGAAACAGGAGCGGGAGCAGCCATTAACTGGGTGCTCCCGCTCAATATCATGGCTGCCAAAATAATTTTCGGCTTCATAATATCTCTTATCTTAGTAAACTAGTACCGCACGGCGGTTTTTAGCGAAAGCTTCTTCAGTGCGAGATTTAACCATTGGCTTCTCTTCGCCGTAGCTAACTACTGAAATTTGGCTTTCAGAAACACCTAAACTTTGTAGGTATTTTTCAACTGCTTGTCCACGGTGCTCACCCAGTGCAATGTTGTACTCTGGCGTACCGCGCTCATCTGCGTGGCCTTCGATTAATACTTTAACTGAAGGGTTTTTAACTAAAAACTCAGCGTGTGCACGAAGTAGCTCGCCGTATTGACCTTGAATCGTTGCAGTGTCAAAACCAAAGTAAATGATTTGCTCTTGACGAAGCGCCTCGTACTTTTGACGAAGTTGCTCTTCAGCTTGTTGCTCTGGCGTCATTGTTGCTACTTCAACTGTATCAGTTGTTTGTTCAACAGTTGCTTGGTTTGACTGGTTAGCTGCATTTTCATCGATATCTGAAGATGAGCTACAAGCTGCTAGTGTCATTACTGGCACAGCAATTAGCAGGCCTTTAAGTATTTTGTTAAGTTGCATTGAGTAGATTCCTATTTTGAGTAAACCAGCAATTATTACTGTAAATATGGCGACCAAGCCGGTGCCTTTACTTGTCCATCAAGCACAGGTAAGCGTGCTTTAAAACGGCCGTCCATCGATACTAGCGCAAGTACCTGTTTATTATTATGGAGCGTGCTATATATAATCATCGAGCCATTTGGCGCTATGCTCGGCGATTCATCAAGGCGAGTTCGGGTTAAAACTTGGAACGCACCTGTAGCCAACTCTTTCTTAGCAAGATGATACTGTCCGTTAGTACGGTTTACCATCACTAATTCTTTTCCGTCTGGCGAAATAGAACCCGCTAGGTTCATGTCACCGTCAAAGGTTAATCTTTGAGATCTGCCAGTTTTTAAATTTAACTTATAAATCTGAGCATTACCACCCCTTTCCGACGTAAATACTATATCTTGACCATTTGGGTACCACGAAGGTTCGGTATCTATACTGCGATGGCGAGTTAATCGTGTCTCTTTACGTGTTAGTAAGTCTAATAAGTAAACCTCAGTTGCACCAGTTTTATCTTTTGACAGCACTAACAGTAGCTTTTTACCGTCTGGCGAGAACTGCGGCGCACCGTTAATTCCTTTATAGCTGGTGATCAATTCACGTTTACCGGTATAAATGTCTTGAATAAAAATTTGGCTCTGCCGATTTTCGAACGTTACATACGCTAATTTAGTCCCATCGGGCGACCATACTGGCGACATTAATGGCTCTTTTGAGCGCAATAATACTTGTTCATTAAAGCCATCGTAGTCAGCAACTACTAACTGATAAGGCTTTTCATCAGTATCACGAACAATAACATAGGCTATTTTTGTTAAAAACGCGCCTTTTTCACCGGTAAGTTTTTCATAAATTACATCACTGATGCGGTGCGAGTAACGACGAAAGCCAGTTTCACCAATCACGCTTTGACGCGCTTCTAAAATATGATCTTGGCTTTGAATCAGCTTACCGCTGCTCATCATTTGTGTTTCACCGCCAGTGATTTGGCCGCGAATAACATCAACCAGCTCATATCGCACTAAATAGCGTCCGTTGGTTTGCTGTTCTACTTCACCAACCAATACAGCCTCTACACCTTGATTTACCCAAGCACTGTAATCAATATCCGCATCTTTGTGAGGTTGTTGCGGCATTTGCGACACACTCACAGGCTTAAACTTGCCGCTGCGCATTAAATCGGCAGCAATTACATCACTTAGCTGCTCTGGAATAGGACCAATACCTTGGTATTTAAATGGCACAATCGCAATCGGTCTTGCGCCGTCTATACCTTCAGTAATAACAATTTCAAGTGCTGCATGTGCCACACTTTGAAATCCTAATATTAAAACTAAACAGGCTATTTTAATTTTGTTAAACATGTCATCCCTTAAAACTCTGGCGCGATGGTTATATTAATATTCTTTAGTTGCTCGAATACGTCTTTGTCTTTAGATACCGGTAATGTGTCGGCCATGCGAACGGCTCTTAATGCAGCCTCACACACTAACTTATCACCGCCTAACGATTTTACCTGCGTTACTAGCCCATTAAATCCAAGACGGATATTAATGCGGCATTGCTGGTTTTTCATTTTTTCATCAATTAGTAAGTTTTGTTGAATACGCGCCATAATTAGAGCGCGGAATTTATCAACTTCACTGACTACTTGCTGTTGACGTATTTTATTACGAGCCGCCTGCTCTTTGGCAAGTTGCTCTTGCAGCATTTGTTCTTGCAATGCTTGCTGACGTTTACGTTCTGCTTCTTCAGCGCGTTTTTTACGCTCTTCTTCAGCTTTTTTAAGTGCCGCTTCTTCCGCTTTGCGTTTATCGGCAGCTGCTTTTGCTGCGTTTTCAGCTTCTTGCTTTTGCTTTTCGGCTTGCTTAGCTTTTGCTCGCTCGCGCTGTTCTATTTCTCGGGCTTTTTTAGCTTGTGCTTGCGCTTCTGCGGTTTCTTTTTCTTTCGCTCTGCGCTGCTGTTCAAGCTTTTTAATGCGCCTTGCTTCAGCTTCACGCTGTTTACGTGCATCGGCTGCTCTGCGTTCTAAATCGCGAATGCGTTTATCTTCAGCACGCTTTTTATCATCTTCTTTCTTTTTAAGCTCAGCTATTTTTTGCTCAACTTGCTTTTGATCAACCGTAACCGCCGAAACCGCTTTCTCTGGTTCAGGAATAGCCGCATTAAGCGTCACTTCCATTACTTTAGGTTTAGGAGGATGAATGTTTGCTGACGCATACAAAAACCCACCTAACGCTAAATGCAGCAATACTGATTTAATTAATGAACTACTCATACAGTTACTTGGTCCCCTCAAAGGATTCGGTCATTAACCCGACCGACGGTACACCTGCATTTTTTAAAAAGTCCATTAACAGTAACACTTCCTGATACGACACTTTACCCGAGCCTTTTATCATCACAGGCACATCAGGGTTTTTCATTAGTTGTAGTTTAATTACTGCAGCCACATCTAATGCTTCCATTGGCTCTTCAGGATCGGTACCTACACTTACGTAATACTTACCATCGGCATCAATAGAGGCAATAATGGGTGGCGTGTCCTTGGTATCGACTAAGTCCGACTCTTCCATTTTTGGTAGGTCTACTTTTACACCATGAGTAATTAACGGCGCAGTGGCCATAAATATAATAAGCAGCACCAACATTACATCAATGTATGGTACTACATTAATTTCTGCGACTGGGCGACGCTTTTTACGCTGGTACATTCGCTTGAGCCTCTATTTGGGTAGCTGCTTGACGGTGTAAGATATTGGCAAATTCTTCCATAAAGTTAATGTAGTGAGATTCTAACTTTTCAACTTTATTAGCAAATCGGTTGTAAGCAATAACAGCTGGAATTGCCGCAAACAAACCCATTGCTGTAGCAATTAGTGCCTCTGCGATACCGGGTGCAACCATTTGTAAGGTTGCTTGCTTTACTTCACCTAGAGCAATAAAGGCATTCATAATACCCCACACCGTACCAAATAAGCCGATGTATGGGCTAATTGAACCCACTGTTGCTAAAAACGATAAGCTTGATTCTAGTTTTTCTATTTCACGAGAAAGCGCAACCCGCATCGAACGGTGTGTGCCTTCCATTACAATGCCCGCACTTTGAAAGGTATTTTTTTTATGACGTGCAAATTCTTTAAAGCCTGAAGTGAATAACGCTTCAATGCCAGCTGATTGGCCACCGCGTGATGAAATTTCGTTATATAGTTTACTTAGGTCAACACCAGACCAAAAACGTTGCTCAAATTTTTTGGCATTTGCTAAGGCGTCAGAGATGGCTTTTTTACGTTGAAAAATAATAGCCCACGACATAACCGACATAGCAACCAACGCTAGCATTACTAATTGCACAAGCAAACTGGCTTCTAGAATTAGATCTAAAAAATTAAGCCCTGATCCCACGTTAAACTCCTAAATAATTAAAAAACATCAAATTGATTTATTTGAGTAAGGTAACTTAGCAATACATTCGCCACCATTAAAGTTTAGCTAGTGTATCTAGTGTATTTCCTGCTGACAACGATATTGCTGTGAATAGACAACAAAAAACGTTAAAAAAACAGCTTTACTCAATATTTACTATTTAACTCTTGTTCTACTGTATAAATAAATAACAACAAGGCTGTATATTAGCGCGCTTAGATTCACTAAAGAGTTACAAAAACACGCTGTTTATTCAAAATTAATGCATAAGCACTCATAATTACCACATCCTTACCTTAACGTAATAGTAAAACTAATACCGAACGTTAATATGTTAATATACATAAACAAAGCATTTCATTAACTTATAGAATTAATGATTAATTAACATGCAACAATAAGCTAAAACAAAAAACCGCTGCTATTAGTTTTTTTTATCTGAAAATATAAATTTTCTAGTTTGAACAAATTGTGTCGCTTCGGTATTATTCTCCCATACCGAGCTAGCGCATTAAATGAAAGCTATTTCATTGAATCCAGTTCCTCGTAATATGATTTATTTCGTATTACTTTTTTACTTCTTGGGGTATGACCTCAACAAGTAAAACGTAGTTCCCTAGATTACTTCCTTAAACTTGTTGTTTGCCCGCATTTTTTGCGGGCTTTTTTTTGCCTGCAATTTAGCAAACCATCTAAATTCGGCCTAAACACTGTCACAGCAGGCGAACAATAGCCTGATATGTCTTAACGCTCAGTGAATTATTGGCAAAGTAAAATACGTCTCAATTTATCTTTGCCCATACTAAAAAGCCACTGTCGTTAAAATGACAGTGGCTTTAGAAAGAATCTAATTAATCTTTAATCTTTTTTAGGTAACAAACCAAAATGATGGTACGCATTATCCGACACAATTCGTCCGCGTGGCGTGCGCTGAATAAACCCTTGTTGAATTAAAAACGGCTCAATCACATCTTCTATGGTTTCTTTTTCTTCGCCTATGGCCGCGGCTAGGTTATCAAGACCAACGGGGCCACCCATAAATTTTTCAATAATGGCGAGTAAATATTTGCGGTCCATGTAATCAAAACCACTTTTATCAACATCAATCATATCGAGGGCTTGTTGAGCAACCTCAGCATTAACCGTACCATCTGATTTAACTTGGGTGTAATCGCGCACACGGCGCAATAAACGGTTTGCAATACGCGGCGTGCCACGAGAGCGCTTGGCTATTTCGGCGGCGCCATCGTCACACATTACTAAATCAAGGTAATGCGCTGAGCGCCCCACAATATGCGATAAGTCTTCCACAGAATAAAACTCTAAACGCTGTACAATACCAAAGCGGTCACGCAGTGGTGAGGTTAATGACCCCGCACGGGTAGTTGCGCCAATTAAAGTAAATGCAGGTAAATCAAGCTTAATAGAGCGTGCTGCTGGCCCTTCACCTATCATTATATCGAGCTGGTAATCTTCCATTGCAGGGTAGAGTATTTCTTCTACTTGCGGGCTTAAGCGATGTATTTCATCAATAAATAGTACATCACCCTCTTCAAGGTTAGTAAGCAATGCTGCCAAATCGCCGGCTTTTTCAAGCACAGGGCCCGAGGTGGTTTTAATATTTACATTTAGCTCATTGGCTACAATATTAGCAAGTGTGGTTTTACCTAAGCCTGGCGGACCAAATATTAATAAATGATCCAACGCTTCGCTGCGGCTTCGCGCAGCTTCAATAAATATTTCCATTTGTTGCTTAACATGCGGCTGACCACGGTAGTCAGCCAGTAACTTAGGCCTAATAGCACGGTCTATGGTGTCTTCATTGGTTTTTTCAGCAGCATCTATTAAGCGATCAGCTTCGATCATAATTTACTCACAGCATTGATTTCAAAGATTCTTTAATTAGAACCTCAGTCGACATATCGGGTTTGCTTACTGATTTTACTGCTTTTTGCGCTTGTGGCAATTTATAACCGAGCGCCACTAACGCCGAAACCGCATCATCGGCCGCATTATTGGCTATAGTTGCATCGCTCGCAGGCTCTATTACGGCGCTATCGCTAAACGGGGTAAATAAATCGTTGCCCCAATTTTTTAATCGATCTTTCATTTCGAGCACTAAACGCTCTGCGGTTTTTTTACCCACACCTGGCAATTTAACCAAAGCGGTAGCATCTTCATTATTTACGCAACTTACAAACTGCTGCGCCGACATACCAGACAAAATAGCTAAACCCAATTTTGGCCCTACGCCATTGGCTTTTAACAGCTCTCTAAATAAGGCTCGTTCGGTTTTATTATTAAAGCCAAACAATAACTGTGCGTCTTCGCGTACTACAAAGTGAGTGTACACAATGGCGTTGTCGCCGACTTTGGGTAAATCATAAAAACAGGTCATTGGCATCTGTACTTCGTAGCCAACACCACTCACTTCTAATAATATTTCTGGGGGCTGTTTTTCAACTAACACGCCGTTTAAGCGACCTATCATTGTTATTTCCTTAGACGTCCTCTAACGGTTTTGCTTGCGCTACCCGCTAGTTTTATTAAATTTTGTTCAGAGTGAGCATGGCAAATCGCAATCGCGAGTGCATCTGCTGCATCGGCTTGTGGCGTACCCGGCAGTTTAAGTATATTTTTAACCATATGTTGTACTTGCGATTTATCGGCACCACCGTTACCCACTACAGCTTGCTTTATTTGCCGTGCTGAGTATTCAAACACTGGTAAGTCGGCCATAGAGGCACCGACAATGGCAGCACCACGAGCTTGACCAAGTTTTAAAGCAGAATCAGGGTTATGCGCCATAAATACTTTTTCTATAGCGAATGTTTCAGGCGAAAACTGCTCTATAAGCTGCGTAATACCTTGGTAGATCATTTTAAGTCGGGTGGGAAAGTCGTGATCGGCTAATTTAATACAGCCACTGCCTAAGTAAGTAAACTTAGCACCTTGGTGCGCAACCACACCGTAACCCGTTAAACGCGAGCCCGGATCGATCCCTAAAATAATGGCCAAACAGCACTCTCATTATTGTTATTCATTAATAATGCTAATAATGCCAGAGCACTGTATAAATTACCAGTACCAAGCCAAAACAAAAATGCCTACTTAAAAAGTAGGCATTTAAACGCTATTTGGCCGCAAAGTTTACGCTAAAGCGCGCACTAAGCCTTGAGTATTTTGTTTGAGCGTACGAGCAATCATAAAATAGCCTAACCCTGCTACAAACACGCCACCAGCAACGGGGCCAATAATCCAAATATTAGGATGCAGCTTACCTGCCAAATCAAACATTTGCTGCTGTACTATTAACAGTGCTATATCACTGAAAAATGCAGCGACTAGTCCGGCTAAACCGCCCAGTAATAAAAACTCATACAAGGTGGCATTTTTTATTAATCGGCTTTTAGCGCCTAACGTACGCAATATTACAATTTCTTGCATGCGCTCACCTAAGCTTGCTTGCACCTGCGATATTAATACCAACGCACCACATAGCACCACAATAGCCAATACAAAACCAATGGCTAACGACACTTGTTCAATAGTCGATTGTATTTGCTTAACAAAGTTATCTACATCAATTGCTGTAATCGTGGGATATGTACGTAATAACTGGCTAAAGTCGCGCTTTTGCTCAGGCTCAATGCGTACCGATGAAATATAGGTCGCCGGAAAGTCGCTTAGTACATCAGGGCTTAAAATAATAAAAAAGTTAGGCTTGAGGGTAGCCCAATTTACTTTTCGCACACTGGTTATTTTAGCGTCGAACGACTGCGCACCAATTAAAAACGTGAGGGTATCGCCCATTTTCACATCTAGGCGCTGCATCATCGACTCTTCAAGTGAGGCCTCAGCTACGGCGTCATCGCCAAACCACTGGCCATCGATAATGTCATTTTGTGAAGGAACGTCATCAAGCCAGGTTAAGTTAAGTTCGCGACCAATGCCTGAGCGGGCTTCTTCGTCTTTTTTCTCGTTGTCTTGCAGTGACACTTCACGCGCAACCGCTTCACCGTTGACGGCATTTACGCGACCACGAATAGTCGGGTAAAACTCCGACACCTGAATGCCCTTTTGTGCTAAATATTCATTAACTGGATCCAGTTCATTTTGCGTGATGTTAACTAAAAAAGCGTTAGGCGCATCACTTGGCAATTGTGACTGCCAATCAGAAATAATATCGTTTTTAAGCACAATTAAAAATAATAGTAATTTAATCGCTAACGAAAAACTAATTAACTGCACTGCATTAACATTGGCGCGCTTTTGAATAGACGCAATAGCCAACGACCAGCTGTTACCCGGCTTTAAGCCAAGCTTGCGGCCACCACCAAATATTAACTTAGAAATTAAAAATAACACCAAAATAAGCGCAAGCGTTGAGACAAACAAAATAAGGGTAATTTTAATGTTATTACTAAATAACCACATTAATAAAAACACGGTGAGTGCACTTAGCCCTAAATGAATTTTACTTACCGCAAGGCGATCGCCTAAATTACGGCGAAGCACTCTAAGTGGTGGAATATCAAATAAGTCTAACAATGGCTTAATAGAAAACATAACCGCACAAATAACCCCGGTGCTAATCGCCACCAGCCAAGGTTTAAAGCCCGCCATGGGCAGTTCGGTGCCCATACTTTTAGCTAAATAACCGGTAGCCAGCTCTTGCAAACCATAGCCAATAGCTAGACCAACAACCACCGCCATGGTACATACCATTAATAAGTGCATAAGGTAAATTTTGCGGATCATATCGCGGCTGCCGCCTAAGGTTTTCATCATTGCGACTGGGTCGTATTGGCGCTCACAATAGCGCTTAGCCGATACTGCAATAGCAACCGCGGCTAAAATAATCCCTAGCAAACCGGCTAATAACAAAAAGCTTTCAGCTCTGTTTAAGCTATTTGAAATAGGCGATTGGCGATCTTTTACACCATACCAATTTTGGTTTTCTTTAAGTTGGGGTTTTAACCAATCGTAAAAACTGTTGATATCGCTTTCATCACCTGCATACAACTGGCGGTAAAATACACGGCTACCGGGCTGTATTACTTCAGTTTTTGGTACATCGGCAATGTTTATTAATACTCTGCGGCTACTAGAGAACACATTAAACGGCGCATCAGGTTCTTCTACAATCACCTTTTCTACATTGAATAACGCAGCACCCAGCTCAACTTGGTCGCCTACGTTTATGTTTAAACTGTAAAAAACCGATTCACTTAGCCACACGTTACCTGGTGTTGGTGCACTCGGGGCAACTTCTGTTTCAGCGTTTAAGCCAGACTTAACTTTTAACTGACCTTTAAGCGGGTAACTGTTTGACGCAGCTTTTACTGAGCTAAATTGCATTTCATCGTTTGCAAACAACATAGTGTCAAAATACACCATTTGAGCTGTTTCAAGGTTTTGCTGCTCAGCTTGAGTAATAAAAGCGGTATCTATGGCGTGGTTACTGGCCAATACTCTATCTGCTGCTATAAATGCACTGCTTTTTTGGGCAATACTTTCTGCTATTCGCTCGGTCACCATAGATAAAGTAAGCACGGTTAATACCGCTAAAGCAATGGCAGCACTTATTACGGTTAGTTCACCACGGCGAAACTCACGAGAAAATAGTTTAAGCGCTAATTTAGCCCACATTTGCCATTTCCTCAGTTGAGTTATGTACCAGCTCACCGGCTTCAATCTGAATAATACGTTCACACTTTTGCGCCAGTGCTTCATCGTGGGTAACTAAAATAAGCGTAGTACCATTTTGCTTATTTAAATCAAATAATAACGACTCAATCATATGGCCATTTTTGCTATCTAAGTTAGCTGATGGCTCATCGGCAAATAATATTTTTGGTGAACCCACAAATGCACGGGCAATGGCAACACGCTGTTGCTCACCACCAGATAACTGCGACGGGTAATGATCAATACGATGGCTCAAGCCAACCTTTTCAAGTAGCGCGAGCGCTTGCTCTTTAGCGTCGTGTTCGCCAGCAAGCTCAGCGGGTAGCATCACATTTTCAAGTGCGGTTAAACTTTGCACCAACATAAAAGACTGAAACACAAAGCCAACTTTAGCGGCTCTCAGTGCTGCTCGCGCTTCTTCATCTAACTTGTGCAAAGGCTCACCATCTAACATTACCTCGCCACTGCTGGCGGTATCAAGCCCTGCTAGCAAGCTCAATAATGTAGACTTACCGGAACCAGAGGTGCCTACTACGGCAACAGACTCGCCATGCTTGACATTAAAGCTGATGTCGCTGAGGATGGACAACTCACCTTCAAAGGTGGTAACCACTTTAGATAGACCATTTACTTGAATTATATTTAATTGAGAAAGCGCTGACATATGACTCATTCAATCCTACGTTGTGTATTCATTTTATTTTTAGTTATTAACCCACTACACGCGGCAGCTAACAACACGATTTTAATACTTGGTGATAGTTTAAGCGCAGCCTATGGCTTAAAACAAGAACAAGGCTGGGTGCAATTGTTACAAGATAAATACGATGCCAAGCAACGCCCTATCAACTTAGTTAATGCCAGTATTAGCGGCGAAACCACCGGCGGTGCATTGCGCCGATTAGACGCGCTACTTGAGCAATATCAACCCACTCACGTACTTATTGAGCTCGGTGCTAATGATGGCCTACGCGGTTTTCCTATCACTAAAATGCAGGCTAACTTGACGGCTTTAATTGAAAAAAGCCAAGCTGCAGATGCGCAAACCGCACTTATGGAAATATATATTCCACCTAACTATGGCCCGCGTTACAGTAAAATGTTTACCGATAGTTTTGCCAGTGTTAGTGAAGCTACCGACTCGCATTTAATGCCGTTTTTTGTGCTTAAAGTAGCAGGAAAAAGCGAGCTAATGCAAAACGATAACTTACACCCTAACAAAACTGCCCAACCAATACTACGAGATGAAATGTATAACACGATCAACCAGTGGTTAAATAAAGACTAAGGCCGTGTAAAACACTCTGCGCAAGCGCTTAAAACTAAGCGCTTGCGCAATAAACATCCAAACAAACAAAAGCTTATTGATTTTTTTATAAATACACGTACTATTGCTATCGAAGTCGGTATGTGGCGCAGCTTGGTAGCGCACTGTCATGGGGTGGCAGGGGTCGAGAGTTCGAATCTCTCCATACCGACCATTAATCCCTCTTTAAATTCTATTTTCTCTAGTTAAAACTATTTTCCTGTCGTACTACCTAATTTAATAATAAAAAATATCGCACATTTATCGCACCAACCAATTTATTGACTGTTTTTCTGCTTTTTTGATTTCAAAGGTATTGAGGTTATGTGACGCCTCACTTAAATACTTTTCAAATAATAAAGAAGCACGTATTTACTTTTACTTTCTGATGTATTGGCTTGAGTTTATTGATATGCAGCTGTGGGCAGGCATTCAATAAGTATGATGTCTGAAGTCAAGATTTGGCCTTTTCTATACATTAGTTTGTTTTCAAGCCATGCCGAGCGCCAATAAATAGTTAACACAAATAGTAGCCGTACTAAAATCAGCATTTTTGAATCCTTTGCGATAGAGTGTAGGGTTATCTAAAACAAAGCTATATCTAATAAGCACTACAACTAATATTCCCCACCCCAACCCTAAATCAATATGCCTTTTTCACCTATAACGACTCGCTAAAATATAAGAAGAAATTATTAAAATGGGTATTTAAATAACATGATCTTCCTCTAAGTTTGCTGTTCATTACTTGTTCGACTATTACTATATTATGGGAACTAAATTTACTTGCCGGATGCTTGATGGACCTTAAAAAAGTAAATAAAAAATCTAATTCGCCAAGTGCAAATGTAAATATGGATGAAGCATTTTTAACTCAGCTAGTTAATTGTTTACCCATGGGGGCAATGATAGTTAATACTGATGCTCAGATCCTTTTTGCCAATAGTCAACTATCTGAAATACTAGGCTATGAGGGTTCAAAACTCATAGGAATGAACATAGATAGTTTACTTCCGGCGCAATTTAAAGCCAATCATACCCATTTGATGAGTCAGTTTTTTGCTAACCCTCGAAAACGCTTAATGGGTGAAGGCCGTGAGTTATTTGCGAGTCAAAAAAATGGTAAGCAAATCCCAATCGAAATAGGCTTAAACCCAATACACGGACAACAAGAATTAGTTTTAGCCACACTGGTTGATATATCGCAAAGGCTGCGCGCAAATAATATGTTCCAACGATCTATTCAGGCTGCACCTCATGGTGTGTTAATAGTCGACCAAGCGGGCATTATACAAGCGGTAAATCAATCGTTATGTAAATCTTTTGGCTACAGTGAAATAGAACTACTCGATAAAAAAATGGAAATGTTATTACCGCAGCGCTACCAAGGGCATCACTCTGCCCTTCGTCATTCATTTCACCGTGAGCCCAGTGTCAGAAGGATGGGAGTAGGCAGAGATTTAACCGCCTTACACAAAGACGGTAAAGAATTCCCCGTTGAGGTGGGATTGAGCCCTTTTATAAATACCAATGACGAAGATATGGTGTTTGTGTCGTTATTAGATATAACAGAACGAAAACGAATGGAAACTGAGCTAAAAGAAAATAACACTAGCCTGAAAGAGTTTACCTATGTGGCTTCTCATGATTTACGCTCTCCATTGCGGGGCATTTCAAACTTAATTGAATGGATAAAAGAAGATTTAGGCACTACTACAGCTGAAGTGGAATATAACTTAACACGTATTGATGACCGTATTCATAAAATGGAGACGTTAATTGATAATTTATTGGCCTATGCAAGAGCTGGCAAAGCTACCCCAAATACTCAAGTAATCGATATGCATAAATTAATTTCTAACGTTACCGAACTGTTAGATTTACCGGCTGGAATGAAGCTTCATAAAGACATTCAATTAAATACCATTGTCACTGCATGGACGCCGCTTGAAACCGTTGTTCGTAATTTGCTAAGTAATGCCATTAAACACCATGACAGTAAAGAGGGAACTATAGAGATTCGTTGTGTAGCAGAAAATACGCTTTGCCATATAACGGTTACTGATGATGGCCCCGGTATACCAGCAGAGGCTTACGAGCGTATTTTTAGTTTATTTCAAACAACCTCAGATGATAAGTCGGGTTCAGGTATAGGCTTGTCTATTAGTAGGCGCCTCGCACAAACTCATGGTGGGCGTATTTCTGTTAGTTCAAATGAGCCGCAAAAAGGCTCTACATTTCATGTTTGGTGGCCGCGCTTTGCAAGGAAAGAAAATTTATGATCAAAAATCTGTCTATACTGCTTGTTGAGGATGACGATGTTGCCGCAGAAGCCGTAACAAGAAGCTTAAGAAAAGTTGATCCTAAAATTAAAATAATTTGGAAAGAAAACGGAAAACTTGCGCTCGATGCATTACGAGAAAAAGCACAACAAAAAGAAATATCAGAGCCCTACTTAGTATTGCTAGACCTGAATATGCCAGTGATGAATGGCTTTGAGTTTTTAGAACATATTCGTAAAGATAAAAAATTAAACAATACCGTTGTATTTATCCTAACAACCTCAAATGAGGATAACGATCGCACTCGCGCGTACCATAACAACGTAGCAGGTTATATGGTTAAACATGCAATTGGCCCGCAGTTTGCCAAATTAGCGACACTTATGGATGCTTATATACATGCCGTTGAGCTTGAATAAGCCATCTTAGCAAGAGATATGGATATGATAACTTCAATAGATCACTTTGAAACCTGCGACAGTATTAACCTACTCATTGTTGATGACGATGCGGTTGATAGAGAGCAAATACGCCGTATGATATCTCGCTCTAATATACAGGCGAAAATTTCAGAGGCATCCTCTATTGAAAGCTCGATGTCTTATCTTGAGCATGGGGAGTTTGATTGTGTCATAGTTGATTATCGATTAGGTATCGGCTCGGGGCTTACCTTGCTAGATAATATTAGAAAGTCTGTTAATAACCATTGTGCTGTGATTATGGTCACAGGCTTGGGAGATGAAAAAATAGCAGCAGAAGCTATGCGGCTAGGAGCAAGCGATTATTTACTTAAAAACCAATTAAAAAGCGCTCAGTTGATACACTCTATATCTAGCTCCATTCAACGCGCAAGCTTAGAAAAAAAACTTCATGACATGGCACACTACGATAGCCTAACAGGCTTAGCAAGCCGCCCTATTTTAATTGATCAACTTCAACAGGCCATTAAATCTAAGCAAAAGCTCGCCGTTGCCTATTTAGATTTAGATAACTTTAAACCCATTAATGACAAATACGGTCATGAAACCGGTGATTTCGTGTTAAAAACCATTGCCCAGAGGCTACAAAGTACATTACGTAAAGAAGATACACTCGCGCGTATCGGCGGAGATGAGTTTATCTTTTTATTAAGGGGGGCTGCGCACACGATACAAGAATATGAGATTCTGTTACAAGAGGTGCTGATTGAGGTAAACGATCCGATAAAATTAGCAGAGTTTTCGTGCTCTGTTCAAATTTCAGCTAGTGTTGGCGTTGCGCTTCCTAATAATGATGGCTTAAGCTGCGATGACGTTTTACGCCGAGCCGACCAAACCATGTACCAAGCTAAAAGGTCTGGGACAAACCGAATTCTGTTTTTTGATCCGGAAGAAGAAAGTCTAAGGCATGCTAAACATGATTTATTATTGGCTGCCGAGAAAGGCATTGCCCGTAAAGAATTTATTTTACATTATCAACCAAAGGTCAATTTGATGGATCACCAGTTGATTGGCGTTGAAGCCCTAATACGCTGGAATCACCCTACTTTGGGTTTACTTTACCCAGGTCACTTTTCAGAGGTATTAGAGCACCCACACATTGGGATATTGATTGGCGAATGGGTACTCGCTGAAGCCCTAAAACAACATAAAATTTGGACAAGAAATCACCTTTGTATGAGTGTAAATATCTCGCCAGCCCATTTACTTAGTGAAGGCTTTGTTGAAAACCTCAGAGAGTTACTCATCAGCACCAATAATATAAAGCCAAAAACACTCGAGTTGGAAATTTTAGAGAGCACCACAATTGGAAATGTTGACCAAGCAGTCGACGTGCTCAATGGCTGTCGAAATTTAGGGGTGAGTATTGCTTTAGACGACTTTGGCACAGGTTACGCTTCTTTGAGTTATTTAAAAAAATTACCTTTAGATACACTAAAAATAGACCAAAGCTTTGTTAAAAAACTCCTATCAGACCAGGAAGACAAGTCTATCGTTACCTGTATCGTGGCGCTAAGTAAAGCATTTGGGTATAACCTAGTAGCAGAGGGGATAGAGTCACAAGAGCTCGAAAAAGTGCTTATAGGCATGGGTTGCTATCATGGACAAGGCTATTATATTGCCAAACCAATGTCTGCAGATAACATGAACTTATGGATAAAAAATATGACATCAGCTAAGCACTAACACTAAACAATATCTCTCTATGTTCGCATTTATTATCCCAGTAAAATAGCAAATCACTTCAGCTTGCGCTCATCATTACGCTCTTTATTTTGATCGTTTTAAAAAACCTTTTTGCTAATTTAACCATAAAATTTGCTGGTTCTAATTAAATACCGCTATTGAGGTTGCCAGTGGTACACATAAATAGGTGTTTGGTAAAAATCTTTAAGTTTGATCACGTTAGTTGGTTTATATGAAGGCAAAGCAAAAGTGTTACTCACAATAGTGATGTTTTTAAACAATTCATGTTTTAACTTATCTTCAAGCGCTAGCATACCACCTGGAAACAAGTAACATACCAAAGTAGACGCAGCACTGAGATCGGCACTTTTAAAGTCTTTTCGATAGAGAGTAAGGTTATCTAAACCCAAACTATATTTAAAAAGAACTGAAATCATCCAAGGAAACCAAGATAACTCATAGCCAATAATCTGGTTCTTAGGGTGTTTTTTGGCAACCGCTATAACGAGCGTTCCCCACCCTGAACCTAAATCAATTAATGCGCCCTTTTCATCCATGTTTATTTCAGCAAGCATAGCTTGGCGCGCTTTACTTGAACTCATCATCGGTGAAATTCCCGTTTTTAGCGTACCCCAAACAATAGAGAAGGCTATTAGAAGAACTAAAAAGAAAAGTGCGATAGCAATAAATTCCATACTACTAACCTCTGTTAACTGTTGAATAGTCATAATTTCACTTTGGTGATTATTCGCTTTTACATAGTAAAACCATTACATAGCGTGGCATTTGAGTAAATTTATTTTAAATTTAACAACTGGTTAAAAGCATTCAAACTCACAAAAAAAGCGCCATTTGGCGCTTTTTAGATTAGGGTCTGTTGACCTTTGCGGATTAAAATCTGTTCAAACTAGGGGCGGTTTAATCGCGGCGCGAGGTTTGTAACCTAGTGGGCTAAGTCAAAAACGAGCAACAAAGAGTAAATCGCCCCTAGGCAGAACCCTTCGGGCAGCGCCTGTTTGGCATTGATGCTGCGTTATCGCCTATTTATGGGGAATAACCACACCACATAGGCGCTGCCTTGCCTAAATACCAAACAGACTGCTGCAAATTTAACCTTGAAAGGTCAACAGACCCTAGAGGTATTAATGCTTACGCCCTACGCCGTTGCGCACCATGTCTTGGCCGCTTTGAAAAATCTCTTCGGTAATTTCACGGGCTAATAAAAGTTGTTGCTTGTCATCAAACACCGCGACAAAACGGCTGCCGTCGGCATTATTAGTTGCCATGCCGACGCCTGCTACGCCAGTTAAACCTAAGCCGCCGTTTTCCACTTGCAGTAAAAAGCTTTCAAGTTCAGCGAGAGTGTCGATTGCGGTTAGTTTATTTTCCATTATGGTTACTCTGTATGTTGCTCGCCACGGCGAGTCTGTAAATAGTATGCAGTTATTTTACAGCACACAGTAAAAACTTAAACCACCTTATGGCAAAACAATAACACCGCGCTATAAAGCATCATAAACTAAAAACCCCGCAAATGCGGGGTTTATGTATTAGCTTTGCTTCATTGTGCCTTGTTGTTCAAGGCGTGTATGCCAGCTGAATGCTTCTTCTAAAATATGAGGCGTATGGCCGCCACGTACACAAGCACGCTCGTAGTAATCAAGCATGGCGTTGCGGTAATCTGGGTGCACACAGTGCTTAATGACTTCAATTGCACGTTCGCGTGGTGCTAAACCACGTAAATC
The DNA here is from genome assembly GCF_057552415.1 of Pseudoalteromonas sp. NH0006-26. Next base: position 26,930 of record NZ_BAAJMJ010000005.1, on the reverse strand, counting down.
AGCTAGGCCTTGCTCGGTTACTAAAATATCAACATCGTGCTCGGTATGATCAACATGGCTTACCATAGGCACAACGCTTGAAATAGCGCCACCTTTAGCAATTGATTTAGTTACAAATACTGATACATGGGCATTACGTGCAAAGTCGCCTGAGCCACCAATGCCGTTCATCATTTTAGTACCACACACATGGGTTGAGTTAACGTTGCCGTAAATATCAAATTCTAATGCAGTGTTAATTGCAATAATACCCAAACGACGCACAATTTCTGGGTGGTTCGACATTTCTTGTGGGCGAAGTACTAGTTTATCGCGGTACTTTTCAAGGTTATTAAATACTTGCGCGTTACAACGCTCTGATAAAATAATTGAACACCCTGATGCAAAATTAAGTTTACCCGCATCAATTAAATCAAAGGTAGAATCTTGTAGTACCTCTGAATACATAGTGAGGTCTTTAAAATCAGAGTCTAATAAACCCATCATTACTGCGTTGGCAATGTTACCTATACCGGCTTGTAATGGGCCTAGGTTTTCAGGCATACGCTCTTGTGCTACTTCTTCTTTAAAAAAGTTCACTAAGTGACGTGCAATAGAGGCTGTATCTGCATCTGGGTCGGTAACGGTTGAGAATGAGTCACTTTGATTGGTAAATACAATACCCACAATTTTAGCCGGATCAATTGGAATTGCAGTACTACCAATGCGGTCATCTACTTTCACTAGCGGCACTGGCGTACGTGTAGGACGATAAGATGGAATATAAATGTCGTGCAGCCCTTCAAGCTCTGGCTGGTGTAACATATTAATTTCTACAATTACCTGTTTGGCAAAAATAGCAAAGCTGGCTGAATTGCCCACTGACGTTGTAGGTACTATGTGGCCTTCTTCGGTAATAGCAACGGCTTCAATGACCGCTACATCAGGCATCGTTAACTGATGATTACGCAGCTGTTCAACGGTTTCAGATAAATGCTGGTCAATAAACATGACCTCACCGTTGTTAATCGCTTTACGTAATGTGCTGTCTACTTGAAATGGCATACGACGCGCTAACGCACCTGATTCAGTTAGTAGCTTATCTAAGTCGTTTCCTAATGACGCGCCCGTCATTAGGTTAATTTTCATTGGGTTTTCACGCACTCGCTCGGCAAGCGCACGTGGTACAGCTTTCGCTTCACCGGCACGAGTAAAACCACTCATACCCACGGTCATACCGTCTTTAATAAATAAACTGGCCTGCTCTGCAGACATTACTTTGTTGTGTAAGTCGCTACGACGAATTCGTTCTAATTGCATTTGGAACCCCTTAAACCCCATTTTTATTTGGCGCTATTCTAAGTATTTCCTTATGCTTCGTAAGCTAGACCTAAGTCTCATTTACGCATAGTTGGTATAAAAACGTTGAAGAGCGCTTTAATTTTGTACACTTTATTACTTAACTTATTGGTGATAATAAGGTTAAAATACTAAAAAACGCATACAACTATTTAACTCACCGAGTTTAAAAACAAACAAAACCAATTAAAATCAACAACTTAAAAATTCAATCAGGAAGGTTGAAATTTTTAATTGTATAAAAATTTAGCCGCGCTATGCGGAGCTTACAAAATAATAAACTGCTCATTCATTGGGCAGTAACCTTGTGAGGAATAGAATCCACAATTTAGGTATTAAGGAAAATACATGGATTTGTCTGACGAAGAAATTAACTTTTTATCTGGCTTATTTGAACCTAGTCAAAGTAGTGCATTAATCAATGAAACAAAGTTAACAGTACAAGCATCAATACCAGAGGGTATTGCGCATTTACTTGGTCAAGCTAAATTAACCTTATTAGCAGAAGTAGCCCACTACCAACTATGGTTCCCACTTCAATTTAAAACCGATGAATTAGGCCATTTCAGTACCGTATTAGAAGCCCCCGAAGTAATTGACACTAAAGGTATTCAGCGCAGCTGGCGGTTGAGCGAATTAAATATCCAAAGCCAAGGTTTTTGCATTGAATCTATATCAAGTACGGGAATATTTTTAAAACCCACATCAGTTCACAGTGAACTTGATGAGTTGCAGAATATGCAATTTATTTTACCTAACGAAGCGGCGATATCATTAGACCTAGAACCAGTTAGGCAGAGTAAGTGTGGCATAGCAGCAAAAATTAAACACATTCACCATGGTAAAGAGCAGCTAAGAGCGTATTTATTTGAAGTTCATAAACGTCAATTTTCAAGCTTATACCAGCTAGAGCACAAGCAACAAAAATTGGAATTATCAAACTAAAAAAGCCACACAATGTGGCTTTTTTAACTTATTTTATCGAGTGACTTTTACTTTAAGCGTTTGGCTACATCAGCTACACGTTCGCCGTATAAACGAGCCGTTTCTAAATCGCCTGATGGAATTGCAGATTCATCTGCATCAGTAGGTGATTGCACTAATACGCCAACTGAACCGCCTAAGTTATTGATGTCTTGACGAGTTGATTCCAGTTTATTGGCCGGTGGTAACCCTAGGCTTACCCAAATTCCACCATGTTGCGAAGCCAATGTTTGCATACTAATTAGGGTGACTTGTTTATCGCCATTTAGGCTGCCGCTATTAGTAAACCCGCCAAATACTTTGTCTTTCCACCCCATGGTAAACCAAACTTTAGAGGTAGCATCAACAAACTTTTTAAACTGCCAAGGATATGAGCCCATATAGGTAGGTGCGCCAAATATAATGGCATCTGCATTGTTTAATGCATCCCAATCGGTGTCTTTTATGTCGCCATTCTCATCGATTGCAATAAGCTGAGCGTTTGCTCCATCAGCTACAAATTCAGCCACTTTTTTGGTATGGCCATATCCCGAAAAATAAATAACCGCTACTTTACTCATGAACCTTCCTTTTGTTGTGATTTAATAAACACGCTTTAAATATAGTATGGCCGCTAAAGTTAAAATCAACTAAGCAGCGTGTTTAATTAAATTAGCTTGCGTGGCATTAAATTAAAAGGTACTCACTGCAATTTCTAAATTACTCACCGCACAGCCATACTGCGCAGCACTAATACGATGATATGCCGACTCAGGCGTGGTAGATAGGCTAATAATAAACTCACCTTGCTGACCAACAGCCGTTTGTTCTTGGCTAAGGCACATGGCTTGCGTTAAAGAGCGTAATTTTGCATCCGTTAAAATACTGCCAAAACGCTGAACTGGTAAAGGCGGTATTTTAATTGCTGGTAATGCTTGGCTAATACTGCGCTGACTTAAGGTAAAATCGTTATTTTTAATATCAATCACACTGCCAGCAGGCCAATAAGAGTAACTATAGGTTTTAGTTTTAACCTGAGCTTGCCCTGTTGATTTAACCATCACTACTCCATTTTTGCCAATTACAGTCATTAAATTGCCAGCTTCAGATTTAATCACCACTAAGGCTGTGGTTTCGTCTACACCAAAACCGAATGTCGGCTGAGCTTTGTTTGCGTTTAAGTCGTCGAGCAAAGTGCCTAGTCTTAATGTACGGTTTCGCTCGCTAAAGTGTGTATCGAGTACACCGTAACTAAATGTGCCTAAACCCCCAAAGCGGTTGTAAGTTAAACCATCGCTGTTTGAGCGTTCACTTGGGGCATCAATGGCTTGTGCGCCTTCTTTCAATGCCGACAAGCTAGTGCCATTGGTGATCATCACCACAGTCCCGGCGTGGGCTTGCCCACCACTTTGCACCGCGGTACCTGCACTTGTTCCAACAATAACAGGGCGAGACTGTAATGCTTTTGTCCAAGGGTAAGGCTGGTTATTTTCATCAAATAATACTTTTCGAGTTAGGCTTTGATCGCCACCATTAAACATCACACCGGTACTGTTTTTTATTAGCTCTACTAAAGCGTCGGTGCCTTTTTTACACAATTGATATTCAGCTTGTGTGCGATCAGGGTAAATATGTTCGCGTTGATATAGCCCCATTTCTGAGTGCCTAAGCGTGGTTAAATCATCACACTTGTTGGTGGTTATTGCTTTAGCAAGCGCAGGGGTTAATGCAAGCCATTGCGATTTTACATTAGGGAAGCTTAGTAATCCTTCGTAAAAATCAGCAGATTCATAAGGGTCTCTGCTTGAGGCGGTAATGGCTAGCATACTCGGGTTAGTATCATTAACTTTTAAACTTCCCGATATAAACTGCAAAATCTCTGTCGCTGCCGATTCGCTATTAAGCGCAGTATTTACCTGCTCTTTTAGTCGCTTGTTGTCGCTTTTTATTTGAGCTACTTCAAGCATATCTAGTACAAAATTGTATTCTTGATCCGATAAACTATTGAGCTGTTTGCTATCAACATCGCGCCACAACCATAACAGCTCTTTTTTCGATAACGTGGTCGATGATTTAGCCTGCATTGTTGCTAAATTTTTAATAGTATTGTTTTTAGCTTGGCTATTTTTACTAGGCCACTGTTGCTTTATTTGACTAATTTTAGTGTGGGAGAGCGCAAATACATTATGCGTTTTACCCGAAATTTGAGTATTTTTTTCACAGTTTTTAGGACTTAAACTGGCACATGTTGTGAGAGCTCCCCCCACTAAAACAAGAGTTTGCTCTGACTGTTTAGCTAATAAATGGGTTGGAAATAAAGAAAAAAAAGCAATAACAAACGCAATTTCAGAGGGAAACTTAAAAGATAAGAACTGTGGTTTCATTATAATTGGCCTCATTTTATACTTACTTAACAGCCTAGTTAAATAGATTGAATAACTTGCTATCAGCGTTCCAGCGCGCAAAACTATCACTGCGTTGATGAATTTGTCAAAACGTTTTAATAAACTTGTTTTCACCCAATCAGCATTGACATATACCTATCAATAACTTACCTATTTGGAGCTGCCAAGCTTATTAGTTCAAATTAGTCCTATTTGGATATACCCCCTTCAGGGTGTATATGCTGCTTCATAGACTATTAATAAATAATATCACTATTGCATACTATGACTTACCTAAACACCTAACGAACTGCTGAAAATTCATTACCGATAAAACAAGCTAGAGCAGTTAAGAATACAATTGTCATAATTTTTAGCTCATCGTATATACTTGCGCGTTATTTTAGTCAGCGTTAAGCTAACGCTTTATTTTCGTCATTATGGTCTATGTGCTCTATAGCCCCCAGAGATAATTCAACGTAAAGGTTTAATATGAATAACAGTAGTTACCCAATTGGTACGCCTGGTGAGAAGTGGAACAACAATAATAAAATCCAATGGCTTGCGGCACAAAAAATTAAGCGCAGTTATCAACAAGACGTCGTCACTTTAATTGATGAACTTAAAAACACTCTAGAAGTGGAGCAATACGGTGAGCTTAATTATGCCGCAGGTAGCTACCCTTTGTACGCGTTAAAAACTGTTAATTTTGATACAAACAAAGCCACCGTTTTAATTACGGGCGGCGTACATGGCTACGAGACCAGTGGTGTTCATGGCGCTTTAAGATTCGCTAAAACACTGGCAAATCAGTACGCTGAACACTTTAATATTGTAATTACCCCCTGTATTAGCCCATGGGGTTATGAAACAATTAATCGTTGGAACCCAGATGCGAACGACCCTAATCGCTCTTTTTATGAAGGCAGCCCAGCGCAAGAATCAGCGGCAGTGATGAGCTATGTGCAATCGTTAAACACGCGTTTAATTGCTCACATCGATTTACATGAAACAACCGATTCAGATAACAGTGAATTTAGACCTGCACTTGCGGCTCGTGAAGGCAAAGTAAACACCAACTGGAACATTCCTGATGGCTTTTATTTAGTGGCTGATAGCAACAAACCTGAGCCCGCTTTTCAAAAAGCTATTATTGAACACGTTGAAAAAGTAACGCATATTGCACCTAGTGATGAAAACCAGCAGTTAATTGGCGTTCCACAAACGCAATTTGGGGTAATTAATTACGCGGCCCGTGATTTAGGCCTATGCATGGGATTTTCTGAAGCAGCGTATGTGACTACCACCGAGGTGTATCCCGACAGTGCAACCGCTAACCCTGAAGAGTGCATATTAGCGCAAGTTGCTGCAATTTCTGGTGCCTTAGACTACATTATTAATAAGTGATCGGTACACTGGATAATAAATAAAAGGAGCGGCTATTGAAATTTGAAAATAACTACGGCAGTTATAGCTTGCGCGTTGAGGGTAATATAGTTATTGGGCAGTTTAAAGGTAACTTAAATCCTGAGTTATTAAACCATTTTAAAGCCGCTCTATTAAATACCATTGAACCGTTTAAGCATTTACCCTGGGGTTATATTAGCCACTCCCCAGAAGTGATTGCTGCTACCCCCGATGCAGAAAAAAACATGGTAGATGTAAGCCAAACAATGGGGACTAATAACTGTTTGATCAGTGCGTTTGTTCTCACCTCTCCTATCGCTATAAGGCAATTACAGCGGATCATGCATGGCTCAGGTCGTGATGCTCATTTACAAGATTGCTTTTTTAATGATTTTCAAAGCGCCAAAGCATTTGTAACAAAGCAACTACCCTTAGCAGATTAAGATTATTAATTAGCTAAGGGTTTAAGGTTAATTTTTATAAAACTGGCTGTCTTTAGTAATAGTGATAGCGGGGTCTTCTTGCGAAGTGATCACAAAACTCAGCTTACTCACCTTGCGTGCTAAATCGTAGCCGTCTGCAGTCACCGTTACCGGCACACTTTTCATCAGCCCAGGCTCTACTAATATAGCATTTGGGCTTTGCAATGTAGCCCCCTCTAAACCGCTAATTGAAATTGAATAATGCAGCGGTTGCTGAGTTTTATTGATAATAGTGAGTGTATAAGGATTTTCAACTAAGCCTTCGTAATTTACCCGATACAATGCGTTTCTATCTCTAAGCACCGAAGCTTCTATGGGAGTGCGTTGTAACATCCAAGCAAACATAGATAAAATTAACAACCCAGTTAACGCCCCATAGCCTACAAGTTTAAGCCTAAATGGATTGGTTTTTTGCCCTGCCATTTGCTTTTCACTGGCGTATTTAATTAAGCCTTTTTCGTAGCCAAACTTTTCCATGGTGTCGTCACAAGCATCAATACATAAACCACAGTTAATGCATTCATATTGCAAGCCATTGCGAATATCAATCCCTGCTGGGCATACTTCCACACATAAGTTACAGTCTACGCAATCACCTAAATTAAGCGTTTTAGGATCGGCTTTGCGTTTACGTGGGCCGCGATTTTCTCCACGCTCGCTATCGTAAGTAACCACCAGCGTGTCTTTATCAAACATCACCGATTGAAAGCGCGAATAAGGACAAGCCACAGTACACATTTTTTCACGTAAAAAGCCCGCATTTCCATAAGTACAAAACGCAAATAAAAATACCCAAAAACTGGTGATCCCAGACCACTCTAAATTTAACATTTCTAGGTACAAGGTTTTAGCGGGGATAAAATACGCTAAAAATGAGGTCGCCGTAAGCACCGAAATAACCAGCCAAGCACTGTGCTTAGTGATTTTTTTTCGCCATTTGGTAATATCCCACGGGCTCTTATCAAGCTTAATACGCTGGTTACGCGTACCCTCTATACGTTGCTCAACCCAAGAAAACATTAACATCCAAATGGTTTGTGGGCAGGTATAACCACACCATACTCTACCAAGCCAGTTGGTAGCAAAAAATAGGGCAAACGCACCCACCATAAACAGCATGGCTAAAATCATAAAGTCTTGAGGGAGCAAAGTAAGGCCAAAAATAGTAAACTTTTGGGTGGCCACATCCAATAAAACCGCTTGCTGACCGTTATATTGAACCCACGGAATGGCGATAAAGCTGAGCATTAATAGCCAGCCTAAATTACGGCGTATACGTTGAAAAAAACCTTTTTGCTCGCGTATATAAATAGGCCCCTCTTCTTTATAGGGCTTAATGATCATGTCTTCTTCTTTAATATCAAACTTCATGCTACTTACTTCATAGTGACGGGTATTGAGCAAGTATTTGCAACTTTCAGACCACACTGAAAGTTAACTTAAAGCATTGATATTAAATGACTTTAAAAATAACACCGAACTATAACATCGCGATATTTAGCGACTATCGCGATATATCGCGAATTAACTATTGCGGCGAAGCCCGAGTTTCTGCATTTTTGAGCGTAAGGTGCTCTCTGGTAAGCCCAACTTATTTGCCGCGCCTTGTTCACCTGCAATTTTCCAATTACACAATGCTAATACGCTGCTTATATGCTGTTTTTGTACTTCATCAAGTGTAAGCGTTGGGTTTATGGCGTTATCATCGCCCGCTTTAAGCGACTGACTTAACTGTAATGTAGAGTGTTTAGATAAAATAGCTTCTCGTTCGAGTACATTTTGCAGCTCTCTGATGTTACCCGGCCAGTCATAGGCTTGTAATTGTCTGATCGCTTTTTTACTTAACCCTTGTAATTGTTTACCTAAGCGCTTATTTATTTGCGCAATTAAGTTTTGACACAAGTACGGAATGTCTTCTTTTCGCTCTTTAAGTGCAGGCACATTAATGGGAAACACATTTAAACGGTAATATAAGTCCATTCTAAACTGCCCTGCTTGTACCATTTCCCACAAGTTACGGTTGGTTGCAGCAATGATGCGAATATCGACTTTTAGGGTTTGACTACCGCCAACACGTTCAAATTCACGCTCTTGTAATACCCGTAATAACTTACTTTGGGACTCTAATGGTAGCTCTGCAATTTCATCTAAAAATAAGGTGCCTTGGTCGGCAAGTTCAAAACGCCCTTTACGACGCTCGTTCGCCCCAGTAAAAGAGCCTCGTTCGTGTCCAAACAGCTCAGACTCTAATAAACTTGGAGTAAATGCCGCACAATTAACTTTTATAAACGCCTGCTCATTGCGCTTACTTAATCTATGTAAGTTACGTGCCACCAGCTCTTTGCCAGTACCATTTTCGCCAAGAATGAGTACGGTGCTATCGGTTTCACTCACTAACTGTATTTGATCTAACATGCGTTGAAATACATCACTGCGACCAACTAGCCCAGAATCTTGCCAATCCTCGTTAAGCTCGGCAATAAGGTAATCGTTCTCATCTTTTAACTGCTCGCTTAGATGCTTTACTTGAACTAACGCTTCGTGCAACTGGGTTTGCGTTTGCTGTTGTGCTGATATATCGCGAAATACTGCCACAGCACCAATAAGCTGGTTATTTTTATAAACGGGGGTGGAAGTGTACTCAACGGCAAAGGCACTGCCGTCTTTACGCCAAAATACTTCGTTTTTTACTTCGCGGCGTTTGCCATCAAACATAGTGCAATAAATTTGGCACTCATCGGCAGGGTAAGGGGTGCCATCGGCATGGCTATGATGATGATATTGATGAATTTTTTTGCCTAATAATTCATCGGCCGTCCACCCAGTCATTCGCTCTGCGGCTGGGTTTACAAATACCGCATTACCGGACAAATCAAATCCGTATATACCCTCACCTACCGCATTGAGCAATAAGGTAGGATCGTTTAAAAAGTTTTTTATCATAATACGACCTCGCGAAATATCGCGAGTATTATGCCAATTTTATCATGCTTTAGCACTTAATAATGGCTAAATAACGCCTTAATATTTATTTTGGCTTCTAAACGCGCTGCAATTAAATATAAGCCAGCTAATTTGCGATGAATAAACAATGCATCCACAGGGGGAGTATGCCACTGCTGCGACTGTGCGCTTAACTGTAATCCGGCATCTTTGATGTTGCTAGCAAGTTCACTGTTTTTAAAATCAAACTCGCCATTATAGCGAAGTGGCTCGCAAGCCATTAAAAATAAATCAATCACGCTTTCTTTATAATCATCTTTTAAAGCGTCTTTAAAGTAACCAATTGCAGTGGCGGCATTGAGCACGCCTTCACGATCATTATTACTGCCGGCTTTAAACAAGGCTAAATAGGCATCACTGAGGGTAGCTGTAATTTCTCGGGTGGCACCAAAATCAAATAACACAATTTTTTGTGACTCTGGTTGGTAATGAAAATTAGCAAAGTTGGGGTCGGTTTGAATTAACTTAAACTCAAACATTTCTTTAAAGAACAAATCAATTAGTTGCTCTGCAACATGGCTTCGCTCAGCAGCGGGTAAATCACAAATGCCTTCTATGGGTTTGGCATCAACATACTCCATTGTAAGCACCTGTGCAGTGCTGTGCTCTACATACACACTAGGCACTTTAAAGTGGGGGTTAGTCGATAATAAGGTTTTATAGCGTGCTAAATACTGTGCTTCTAGGGTGTAATCAGCCTCAGCTAATAACTGTGCTTTCGCTTCTTCAACTAAGGGTTTTATATCCAATTCTTTGGGCAATAATCGCGATAAAGTAAGTAAAGTGATCACGTTATCCACATCGCTCACCACACTTTTTGCAATACCTGGGTATTGAATTTTAACCGCTAATTGAGCACCATTTTCTTTATAAGCCAAATGGACCTGCCCAATTGATGCTGCTGCAAACGGTCTCAGCTCAATATGAGAAAAACGCGATAACCAGTCATCCCCCCATTGCTCTTTTAGCACGCTCACTAATTGCTTATGTGGCATTGGGTTGGCATCGGCACGCAACAAAGACAGTAACTGAGCAAGCTCGGGGGTTAATAAGTCGCCTGCATCCATTGAAAGCAGTTGCCCAAGCTTCATTGCCGCACCGCGAAGATGCGATAGCTGAGTGGCTAAATTTTCAATATTTTTCGGCTGGAGTAATAAGCTTTTATTATCCCAGCCTTTACCACTAAGCGCACTTTTGGCACCACCTACTAACATATTTGTGGCAACACCGGTGGCTAATGAGCCTAACTTTGCAAATCGTGAAAGTCGAGAGGTGGGAACGGATCGCTCATTAGCCATAATTAACCTAATCTATTAATAATAAGGTCAACTTATACGTTTTATTGCGCTTATTGGATCTAAATTATAACCGAGGCACTAGCTTAATAGCGCCTTCGACTACTTTTAAATCTAAGGGTAAATTACTTAACAATGCCATTTTAGGGTCGTTCATATTTAACTTATAAACAGGGTTAACCGCTAAAAAGGCATTCATAACTTCCATCGCCTCATTATCTAATAACCCTAAATTACCTTTAAAGCCACCGGCATCAATACTTGAATCGAGTAACTTAACATTACGTAAAAATACGGCTTTTTTCTCGCTATCATAAAAAGGCGTGCCTTGTATTTGTAACTTTAAACGCACAGGGTACTTTAATGCAAAGGCATTTATTTCGGCGCTCGAATCAGCACCTAATAAAACATAATCACTGTTGTCGGGGCCAATATTAACGCTTAAATCATTCACATCAAATTGGACTGGTAGCCCCATCAGGCTGACTTTTTCACTTAATTTAGGTAACTCTTTATTTAGTAATGACTCAACCTCTGAATTTGTAAATGAATAAACCGAAATACCCTGAGTGCTGTTACAGGCAGTTAAAAATAATAGTGAAATAAAAACAAAAATTTTCATGCAAAACCCTATTCATTAATCGTCTTGGCAGTAAGTAGCCATAATAAAAAACCGCTTTAATAGCGGTTTTTTTATTTTAGTTGATAAAAGTCATTGCGCTTACTTTACAGCAAAAATAACTTTTAACCTTGCTAGTGTGTCAGTTTTGACTGAACCTTCGCTGAGCGCTATTAATTGCTTTAAATAATAGTTTAAATCAGCGTGGTCACCACGGTGTTTGTCATCTAGCATTGCCACTTGCTCAACCATTCTCTGCGCTGAATCATGCGAACTGACGTTAGCCAGTATTTCCATACGCGTGAGCAACTGCTCGGTACTTAATGCCGTTTTTACCGCACCAGTAAACTGGCTTGGCACCGGCTCATTATTCTCAAGCGCAACAAATAATGCGTCTAAGTTAGCCTGCTCATTTTTAGCAACTAACCCTGTTAGCTTTTCATCTATGGCTGACAACAAAGCGGATACTTTAGGCGTTAACGATTTAAATGGCATATACCCTTTAACTTTGGTTTGCAGATCAAGTAACTGGGCTTTACCTTCAACACTATTTAAAGCCGCCTCTAGCTCATTAAGTTCAGCTGTAGCCTGCTTATCTGACTCACCTTGCTCGCGTTTTTGCTGCTCAAACTCTTCGCTGCGTTTAGTAAATGTTGCATCATTAAACTCACGGAATTTTTGCCACAGTGCATTCTCAGCTTTTAAGCCTGCAAAACCTATACTCTGCCATTGTTGCTGTAACTGCTTTAACTGCTGACACGCCTCTGCTAGATTGTCACTTTGCGATAGCTGTTGCGCCTGCTCAACAAGCTCATTTTTAAGTGCAGCATTGCCTTTGTGAAACGCATTAAGTGAAGATACAACAAGCTGTTGCTCTGCCTTATAACGCTCGTTTAATACGCGGTATGTTTTAGGATCAACTTTACCTACGCTACGCCATGCTTTTTGTAATCGGTTATAGTGACTTTCAAATTGTTTCCAATCTAAATCAGCATCTTCTGTCGCTTGTAAATGCAGTGCATGCATTTGCGCTATTAGTTGCTCACGCTCTACTTTAGCCGTTTCTCGCTGGCTTTCTTGTTCTGCAAAATAACTGCGACACGGTGCAAACAGAAGCTCGATTTTTTCATCAAACTCATTACCTTGCTGCTTTTCTTGCTCTGTATCAAGGCGTCCTAACTCGTTCCAACGCTTTCGCAATACTTTAACTTGATCAGCACGCTGTTGCGGATCGTTGCAAGGCTCATCAACTAACAGTGTAACTTCTTCTAAAAGTGCAGCGCGCTTAGGAGCCGCTGCATACTTTTGCCAGTCTTTAGCATCGGCTAATTGCGCTTCTAGGTCGGCTTTTAAGTTAACCAGTGGCTGTTGATACTTTTCAGTTAAGGCATTGTATAGCTCTTTGAAGCCCTTAAATACGCCAAATGCAACATTAAAACGACCTTCTTCAATTAGACGTTTAACATCGCGCGCTTTTCGCTTAGCTTGGCTCTGGGTTTTTTCTAGCGGCTTTGTCAGTTCGCTCATTGCGGCTAAAAACTGCTTCTTGTGGCTGTTAAGCTGAGTTTTGAATGACGCTTGTAAATCAGTACTAAGTACATTTAGGTGACTACGTGCAGTTTTAAATGTGTCATTGAACGCTGTTAACTGTTGATCGTAATCGTTAAGTTGCTCTGCAGGTTTTATTTCACTAAGCGTACTATAGGCGATTTTATACTCTTTAATAGCCGTAGTTAGCTCAGGTAACTTAGCAACTTGTGAGAATAGCTGCTCAAGCTTATTAATCACTTGTTTTGATTGCTGATCAGCCATCAGTTGCGTTTTATCTAGCGTATCTTTCGCTTGCGCTACTTTTGCATTAAGCCAATCTTGCTGAATTTGCTCTGGCGTTTCTAATCCTAACTGTAATGCATTTTCAATTTCTTCACTCAACGCTTCTAACGTGGCTAATGCTAAGACTTGGCGCTGTTGTTGCGCTAAACGTTGCTGCTCTATTTCGTGCTGCGCTTTCAATGTGGCAATGTGAACATCAAGCTTATCGGTAATTGAAATATATTTAGCATCAAGGGTTTTTACATGTTCTTCGTTTAGCCATTTTAACTCTAGTGCTTGCCACTGTGCCATAAGTTCGGCGGCTTGTGGGTCAACAATAGCGTAGTCGTGTTTATCACGCAGTGCATTAAGCTTGGCTAAAATAACGCGGGTAGCATTTTCAACTTGCGCTGGCATTTCAAGCGCTAAACGCTCGTTTTCAAGATGGCTTTCAAGGGCCGTTTTAGCTTCACCTTGAGCATGCTTTAACAAAGCTTTAGTTAACTGCTGCGTAATGACTAAGTCAACTAACTGCTTTTGCAGCTCTTCATTGGCTTCTTTAAAGGCTTTTTCAATCAGTTTAGGGTTTGCTAGGCGTTTTAATAACTTTACTCTTACTTGTAACTCTTTTTCTGCAAATGCCAGTTTTTCAAGGGTTTTAACCGGTGCAAAACGTTCAATGTACTCATTTTTAATCTGCGCCGATAAGCTACTTTCACTGTTTAATACAGCAGACGATATTTGCTGCTCAGCTACATCTTTTAGTGCCTGATCTTGCTTGTAAGCTTTCCACCAAAGCGGTAAATCGTTTACTTTTTGCAGTGCTTTGCGGCGAATTTCAGCCGATGAGTCTTCAAGCGCTAAGGTACTTAAAATTGTTACGTCGCGTGCTACATCAAGTTTCTCAATCGCATCTAAACGAACTTGTTGCTTCGGGTGTTTCCATTTTGGTGTAAAAAGGTGTTTAAAGATCATTTTCACTGAACCTAGCTATTTCGTTATCTGATTTAAATTCTTTTTGTAGTTGCGCTTTGGTTTTTTGGATCATTTCTCCATCTGCACCAATGGTAAACTGCTCGTTTGATTGTGCTACTTTTGCTTGATACAACATCACAAGTTGCACTGTTTGTTGTTTTTGTTCATCTGATAAAGGTGTGCCATCTGGCCACTTTCCTGTTGATGCACCATATTGTAGGCGCTCAAATAATTCTGGAGTAATATTCTGTACTAAGTTGTCAATATTCATGTCATTTTTTCTTTTTCAGAGTCACTAAAATAATACGGTTAATAAGGTACCAAATACAGCCAATGCCTATGGCTGAGGTATACGCATACCACTGAAGTGTTTTTTCTTGAGGTTGTAGGAAGTACAAACAAAAGAAGCCACCTAAAAATAAGATCAGCGCTAAAAATGAGTGGTTCATAAACATTTGCTGCTTTTTAATTCGCTGCTCACGTTGAAGTTGTTGAACTTGCTCGGCATTTAATTCAGCAACGTTACTTTGGCAATGTGGACACTGCGGATGTTTATCTGAAATTGATTTTGCACATTTGGGGCAACGAATAATCGCCATACATCTCTCTCCATACTACGCATAAAAAAAGCGCCTTTCGGCGCTTTTCATTGTACTTGTTTTATTGCTCTTTGTCTTTTTTGAATTTAACCCAATAGTTCATATTAGGTTATTAGGGTCTGTTTATTCAGCGTCTTTAGATTGCTTTTCAAGACGTTTTTCCCAGAAAGTGGCGTTTTTAATCCCTAATTTAACGGGATCAAACGTAATTTCTCCACCTTTTTTCTTCTGGTCTTCATAATCACTCAAACATGTTAAGGCCGGTTTAGCGACAAAGAAAATAGCTAATATACCCAATATGTTGATCCATGCCATTAAACCAACGCCTATGTCGCCAATAGTCCAAATATAACCTGAGCTATTAACCATGCCGTAGGCTACCATAAACATAATGACAAGTTTTACGGCTACAAGCGGAATACTTCCTTTAAAGTAGCGGTTTAAGTACGCGATATTAGTCTCTGCAATGAAGTAGTAAGCCAGTATGGTGGTAAAAGCAAAGAAAAATAAGGCGATGCCTACAAACGCTTCCCCAAAGCCACCAAATACACTAAACAACGCCATTTGGGTGAACGCTGCTGAGCCCACTTCAGTTGCTGCATCAACGTTTTGTACAATGAATTGACCCGCAGGTAATTCACCAACAATGTTGTATTGCTGCGTTATTAAAATCATTAATGCCGTTGCTGTACATACAAAAAGTGTATCAACATAAACAGAAAAAGCTTGAACTAAACCTTGCTGTGCAGGGTGATCAACTTCTGCCGCAGCCGCTGCATGAGGGCCTGTACCTTGGCCCGCCTCATTTGAGTATATTCCACGCTTAACACCCCAGCCAATTGCGGCACCAAAGCCTGCTTGAGCTGTAAATGCATCACCAATGATGAGCGAGAAAATGCCCGGTATTTTGTCTAAGTTTATAAATACCACAATTAAGGCGAGAACGATGTAACCAAGCGCCATAAATGGCACAACAATTTGCGTAAAATTAGCGATGCGTTTTATACCACCAAAAATAATAAATGCTAAAACAATAAGAATAATAGCCAACGCAACCAGTTTAAAGCTGCCTACGTCACCAAAACTTGTAGAGACCATAGTGCCATCACCAAATACTTGAGTGAATGCATTACCTACAGCGTTTGCTTGTACCCCTGGTAAGAAAACCCCACAGGCTATAATTGCAGATACAGCAAATAAAACAGCCAGCCACTTTTGTCCTAAACAACGGTCAAAATAATACGCTGGGCCACCGCGGTATTGCCCGTCTTCTTCTAATTTATAAATTTGACCTAATGTTGATTCTGCGTATGCAGTGCTTGCACCTAAAAAAGCAACAACCCACATCCAGAAAATAGCGCCAGGGCCACCAAAACCAATTGCGGCTGCAACACCGGCAATATTACCAACCCCTACCCGGCCAGATAACGAGACAGCAAGGGCTTGAAAAGATGAAATCCCTTTCTCTGAAGTGTTAGGGCTAAATAATAGCTTACACATTTCTTTAAAATGTCTAACTTGAGCAAATCGAGTTAGCACTGAGTAAAATAAGCCTGCGCCTAGGCATAAATAGATGAGTGCATTACTCCAAACAACATCATTAACGGCGCTTACAAAAGCTTCCATGAACATCCTCACAGTTATATTTATTATTATTAATTACCATACTCTGCTATTCAGAATACCTGTCATAAGCTTTACGAAATAAGGGGTTAATCTTTTCCGTCTTTCTTATTGTTTAATTTATATTAACTTAAGTACCCAACCTTGTTAACAGTTAATTTTCAAAACAACTCACTATAGACTTGTCGATGACGTTTAACGAAGTGCAGGTTGATATAGACTATACGGTATTAAATCTGCCGAGAAGGTGTATAGGAACGTTTTGGTGCTGTGGTGGGTAAATTAATTTTATTTTCTGGTACGCCCGGTTTAGCTTAAAATAAAAAGGGTATCAATATTATTGATACCCTTTGAAACAAACGTTTTATCTTAAGTTGTCTACAACATTAACAATGGCTGCTAACGTGTCTTGACCAAATTGATATGAACGGCGATCTGACCAGCCGTAATCTGGATCTGGTAAGTCATTATTATCTTTAAATGGCATTTCAACTGTGTAAGTAAGCGCTTTAAATTCTTCAGCGGTCGCTGATGAACCTACTGTTAAGTTAGCTTGACCTGGTTCGTCTTTATCGTAGCCATGAGTATCTTGAAACTCTGGAGTAATCGTTAAAAGCGCGGCTTTAAAGCTATCTTCTAAACCTTTTAAGCGTGCATCATAGCTTGGTATACCTTCGCTACCGGCAACAAAGTTATATGGAATAGCTTCATCCCCGTGAATGTCTAGGTGCATGTCTAAGCCTGCTTCGCGCATTTTATTAAGCACCAAGTAAACTTCAGGGCTGTTTTCCATGCTTGGCGTTTGCCATTCACGATTTAAGTTAACCCCTTTAGCATTAGTACGTAAGTGACCACGTGCACTGCCATCTGGATTCATGTTTGGTACTACATAGAATACCGCTTTTGATAGTAAGGCTGCAGCATGTGGGTCTTCATCGTCAAGTAGCTTGTGTAATAAGCCTTCTACAAACCACTCTGCCATAGTTTCACCTGGGTGTTGGCGAGCGGTAACCCAAATGACTTTTTTATCTGCACTTGGCTGGCCAATCTTAAGCACGCTCATATCACGCCCATCTAGGGTTTGACCTAGTGTTTCTAGTTGGCAAATTTCTTGGCTTTGCGCCCATGCTAATAAGTCTAAATGACGGTCGTAGCTATAAGGAGCGAAATAGGCGAAGTAAACGCTGCTGCACTCAGGCTCAAGCTCAAATGTTAGTGTGCCATTTTCATACGAAGACGGTACACGAAACCATGTTTGACGGTCATATGAGGCAACCGCTTGGTAGTCTACCCAACCGTCTGGATATGCAGACTTATCAAGGTTATTAATATTTAACTGATGTAGTTGATAAGGCGTTGTTTCAAGACGAAAGTGAAACCACTGATAAAACTCAGACTGATAATCTTTATTAATTTCTAACTGAATATTTAACGGATCGGTGGCTTCAATAACTTTAATATTACCACTGTCAAAATTGCTACTGATTTTCATTACAACAAACCTATTAGTTAACTGTGTATCTTGACCAAGGGATTTAGCCAAGAGGTAAGTACGTGTTCATGCACTTTAAACGGCTATTACTACGTACCCAATTTAATAAAGCGTACCATAACCGCTTCACTTTAAAAATCTTCAGACCTAAAAAAGCCAGCAAGTGCTGGCTTTTCTTAATTGCTCATGTGTTTATCGAGGTAAACTTGGGAATGAGACTTCTGCCATGTCGCGCATACAGCGAACCACCTGACAGCTATAACCAAACTCATTGTCGTACCATACGTAAAGTACAACACGGTTATCATCAACAATGGTTGCTTGAGAATCAACAACACCTGCGTAACGGCTACCTACTAAATCGGTAGATACAATTTCAGTTGACGCTGTGTAATCGATTTGATCACGTAGGTCTGAGTGAAGTGCTGTTTCACGTAAAAACGCATTAAGCTCTTCAACCGTCGTGCCCTTTTCAAGATTCAAGTTTAAGATAGCTAACGATACGTTTGGTGTAGGTACACGGATTGCGTTACCTGTTAGTTTACCTTCAAGCTCTGGTAATGCTTTAGATACCGCTTTTGCTGCACCTGTTTCAGTGATAACCATGTTAAGTGCCGCAGCACGACCACGACGTTCTGCTTTGTGGTAGTTATCAATTAAGTTTTGGTCATTAGTGTATGAGTGAACTGTTTCAACGTGACCATTCTTAATACCAAACTGATCGTTTAATGCTTTCAATGTTGGTGTTATTGCATTAGTTGTACAGCTTGCAGCACATACAATTTTATCTTCAGGTAAAATATCTTGGTTATTTACACCGTAAACGATATTTTTAATGTTGCCCTTAGCTGGCGCTGTTAATAATACTTTTGCAGCACCTTTAGATTCTAAGTGTTGACCAAGACCAGCTTCATCTTTCCAAATACCTGTGTTATCAACAACAAGTGCGTTTTCGATACCGTAGGCGCTGTAATCAACTTCGCTTGGCGAATTAGCGTAGATAACTTGAATGTAGCTACCGTTAGCTTTAATTGCATTGCGCTCTTTATCAATGGTAATTGAACCATTGAACGGGCCGTGGATAGAATCACGACGCAATAAGCTTGCACGTTTTTCTAAATCGCCGTCTTTACCACCACGCACAACAATAGCGCGTAGGTTTAAATCCGCATAAGGGCCTGACTTTTCAATTAACAAACGTGCTAATAAGCGACCGATACGACCAAAGCCGTAAAGTACTACGTCACGTGGCGCTTTAGGCTCAGAATCAACAATTTCAGCTAGCTCGTCTTTAACGAACTCTTCTACTGAACGGCCATTCGCAGCATCTGTGTATAAATAGCTGTATGCTAATTTACCAATATCGATACGGGCAGAATTTAATTCCATTTTGCTGATAGCTTCTAAGAATGGGAAGCTTTCACGTAGGCGAAGTTTAGTTCCTTCAAACTGGGCTACTGATTTGTGAGACTTAATAATATCAATAGTGCTTGAGTTTACTAATGGACGGCCGTAAACAGCGATTTCAATACCACGATTACGGTACAATTTACCAATAATTGGTTGCATGCTTTCAGCGTAATCTTGACGTTCTTGCCAGCTACTTGTGTATTCTAACTCGTGAGATGAGGTCATTTTTTTTACCTAATTAAACAATTTTGAACGGATAGCCTAAGAATGTATCGAATTTTGAGAGCAACACATTCCTTCGGGCAGGCCTATTCTAATTTAATCTCATTTTATTCTCCACTGTTAGAGACTAAAGTTTAGGCTAGAATAATATTATATGAGGGTCTGTTGACCTTTGCGGATTAAAATTTGTTCAAACTAAGGGCAATTTAATCGCGGCGCAAGGTTTGTAACCTAGTGGGCTCGATAACTACTCCTGCGTTATTCTACTGGCTTACATCCATGTAAGAATAAGTAAAAAACGAGCGACAAAGAGTAAATAGCACAAGCAGAACCTTTCGGGCAGCGCCTGTTTGGCATTGATGCTGCGTTATCGCCTATTTATGGGGAATAACCACACCACATAGGCTCTGCCTTGCCTCAATACCAAACAGACTGCTGCAAATTCAACCTTGAAAGGTCAACAGACCCTAATAATTTGAGAGGCTCGGATGGTTTTTAAGCGCATAACCCTCACTTTTGGATTGTTGCTTGCAGGGTGCGAAGAATCTTTTACCGTTGAAGATGTTTGTGCGCAATCACCCGCCATGTGCAATGATCTTAACCACGATAGCCACTGTAAGGCACAGCGAGAGCGTACTATTTTTTCTCGCTACCGCGAATCCTTACAACCAACCGATGAGCACAAGTATCAATTACTCAAAGCGTTTGAGCACTACAACCAATGTATCGGCTTAGCTGCTAATATTCAGCATATAAAGCTAAAAGGTAAAACCACCGCCCGTCGACGAGCGTATCTCACTAGTAATAAAGAAATGGCACGTATTTATCAGCAAACACAAGCAACCACTCACCCTGGCCTACTCTATTACCATTGGTCAAGAAACAATGATGAAACAGCACTCACCCGGTTACTTGCTCTAGAAAATACTGCTGAGGTTGAAACGAGTGCTGAAATGCAATTTTACTTGGCGTCTTATTATATTAAAGTTGATGAGCACAAAGCGATTGGTTTTTTATACAACACACTGGCGTTAAATCAAGCTAAGCAAGTACCTGATCCAGAAATATACACCTCTTTAATTAGCCTTTTTTACAAGCATCATCAATATAAGCACGCGTACATTTTTGCCAAAATAGCAGAGCTCTCTGGGATAAAAAATATCGACATATTATTAATTGAGCAGCAGTTAATAGCACAAGGAAAGAATTTAGAGAGTTTAGATAGGTTAGCCGAGCAGACTTTGCAGCAAATAGATCAAGGAAAGTTTATTTCCCCCCGGAAATAATACAACAGATACAAAAAAGGCAGCTTGCGCTGCCTTTTTGTTTATTTTTTGCTTGTGCCTACTTCGACACGGGTCTTTAACTTTTGTCCCGGTCTAAAAGTAACTACGCGACGTGCTGAAATTGGAATGTCTTCTCCCGTTTTCGGATTACGTCCCGGTCTTTCTTTCTTATCTCGAAGATCAAAGTTACCAAATCCAGAGAGCTTAATCTGCTCGCCTTTTTCAAGCGCTGAGCGGATTTCTTCAAAAAACGCTTCAACTAAATCTTTGGCATCTTTTTTATTGATCCCGAGCTTTTCAAATAGGTGTTCAGCTATGTCGGCTTTAGTAAGCGCCATATCTAGTCCCTCAACGATGCATTAAACTGTTCGGCCAGTGCGGCCACCACGTTATCAACTACCTGATTGATATCTTTCTCTTCGAGTGTTCTATCAACCGCCTGCAGTGTTAGAGCAATCGCCAAACTCTTATAATTTGGCTCAATACCTTTGCCCTTATACACATCGAATAAGTTTAGGTCAACCAATTGATTTCCGCCAACTTTTCCGATGACGTTTAAAATATCACCAATTTTAACGCTGTCTTGTACTAAAATAGCGATGTCGCGGCGATTTGATGGGAATTTAGACACCCCTACAGCTTGAGGTAAATTTCTTTTTTCTAATGCCGACATTTCAATTTCAAACACAAAAGTAGCATTGTTGATATCTAACGATTTTTGCGCTTGAGGATGTAATGCGCCAAAGAAACCTACTTTTTTACCATCAACATAAATAACGGCAGACTGACCCGGGTGAAGACCATCCGATTGCTCAGCTTTAATTTCAAAGCGGCTAACATCGTTGGTAATTGCAAGTAATGCTTCAACATCCCCTTTTAGGTCATAAAAGTCGACATTGCGTTTTTCTTCAACCCAATGCTCACCATGTATCAAACCAGTAATAACGCCACCAATAACAGGCACTTGGTAAACGCCATTTTCTGCGCTTTCATCGCTGATAAATTTAAGGCCATGTTCAAATAAGCGAATACGAGGTTGTTGGCGGTTTTGGTTATACGCAACAGATGAAAGCAGCCCAGGCATTAAACTTACACGCATCGCTGACATTTCAATTGAAATTGGGTGCGGTAATACCAGTGCATTACACTCAGGGTGTAAAATAGCTTGCGCTTTAGGGTCAACAAAGCTGTAAGTAATGGCTTCTTGATAGCCACGTGTTACTAGCGCATTTCGAAAACGGCTCAGGGCAACAGTTGATTCATCATGCGTGGTCATTTTAAGTTTTGCTGTCGGTGCAACATTAGGGATGCTGTTATAACCGTACACTCGTGCAACTTCTTCAATTAAATCTTCTTCGATACGAATATCAAAACGGTAGCTTGGCACATCAGCGCTCCAGCTATCATTGTCAAATTTAACATCAAGTCCTAAACGCGTCAGAATATCGGTTACTTTCGCATCTTCAATATGATGACCAATAACGCGGTCTAAACGTGACCGACGTAAACGTACTTCAGTTACTTTAGGTAACTTATCAGCAGCCACAGCTTCAACAACAGGGCCCGCTTCACCACCAACAATTTCAAGCAGTAACGCTGTAGCGCGCTCCATTGCGTCATGTTGTAGCGCAAAGTCTACGCCACGCTCATAGCGATGAGATGCATCGGTATGTAAGCCGTAGCTACGTGCTTGACCAGCAATAGCCACAGGGTTAAAGAATGCGCTTTCTAACAGAATATCAGCTGTTTTGTCAGTAACGCCAGATTGCTCACCACCAAAAATACCAGCAATAGCTAGCGCTTTATGATGATCGGCAATCACTAATGTCGATTCATTTAACTTTGCAGTGTTACCATCAAGTAAAACTAATTCTTCACCTGCGTTTGCACTACGTACTTTAATTCCACCCTCAATCGCATTTAAATCAAATGCATGCATTGGGTGACCAAGTTCTAATAATACAAAGTTAGTCACATCAACAACCGGATCGATTGAACGTACACCACTACGGCGTAGCTTTTCAACCATCCATAAAGGAGTTTCAGCATTAAGGTTAATGCCTTTGATAACACGCCCTAAATAACGAGGACAAGCCTCATCGTTAACCAACTCGATTGATACTTTATCTTCAATTGTCGGTGCTACCGCTGGAATACTTAATGTATTAACATCAATGCTGTTCAGTACGCCAACTTCGCGGGCAAGGCCTTTAATACCTAAACAGTCACCACGGTTAGGGGTTAAATCTACATCTATGATGTTGTCATCTAACCCTAAGTATTCGCGTAAATCTGTGCCAATAGGCGCGTCAAGCGGCAATTCCATAATGCCATCGCCTTCTTCGCTAATGCCTAGCTCATCAAACGCACATAACATGCCGTGTGATGGTTGACCACGAAGTTTGGCCTTTTTAATTTTAAAATCACCTGGTAATACTGCACCAACAGTGGCAACAGCAACTTTAATACCTTGGCGGCAATTTGGTGCACCACAAACAATATCAAGCAGTTCATCACCACCAACATTAATTTTTGTTACACGTAGTTTATCTGCATCAGGGTGCTGGCCGCATTCAATCACTTCACCTACAACAACACCATTAAATTTGGCTGCTGCCGGCTCTACGCCATCTACTTCTAAACCAGCCATTGAAAGCTGTTCCGAAAGAGCTTGCGTATCAATTGCAGGATTTACCCACTCTCTTAACCACTTTTCACTAAATTTCATTTTATTTCTTCACTCTTAACGGAACTGGTTTAGGAATTTTAAGTCGTTTTCGAAAAACGCACGTAAATCGTTTACGCCGTAACGCAACATAGTTAAGCGCTCTACACCCATACCAAAGGCAAAACCGGTGTATTTTTCAGGATCGATACCAACAGACTTAAGTACGTTAGGGTGAACCATGCCACAGCCTAATACCTCTAACCATTTACCATCTTTACCCATTACATCAACTTCGGCTGAGGGCTCTGTAAAAGGGAAGAATGAAGGACGGAAACGAATTTCCATATCTTCTTCAAAAAAGTTACGTAAAAAGTCATGTAAAATACCTTTGAGCTCAGTAAAGCTAACGTCCGTATCAACCATTAAACCTTCCACCTGATGGAACATAGGTGTATGTGTTTGGTCGTAGTCATTACGGTATACACGCCCTGGTGAAATTATACGAAGCGGCGGCTGCTCTGTTTCCATGGTACGAATTTGCACACCACTAGTTTGAGTACGCAACACCAACTTAGGATTAAAGTAAAAAGTATCGTGGTCGGCGCGAGCAGGATGGTGCTCAGGAATATTTAGCGCATCAAAGTTATGAAAATCATCTTCAACTTCAGGGCCTGATTTAACTTCAAAGCCTAATTCACCAAAAAAGCTTTCAATACGCTCAATTGTACGTGTTACTGGGTGAAGGCCACCAGAGGGCATAACGCGCCCTGGTAAAGTTACATCGATAGTTTCAGCAGCTAGTTTTTCTTCAAGTGCTTTACTCGCTAAAAGCTCACGCTTATCATTAATTGCGCTTTGCACATCTTGCTTAGCTTGATTGATTACCTGGCCTGCTTCTTTGCGTTCTTCAGGAGCAATTTTACCCAGTGTTTTAAGTAAGCTGGTGATCTCGCCTTTTTTACCAAGGTAGTTAACCCTGATCTCTTCTAGTTGCGCGATTTCACTGGCACTGGCAACTGCCTCAAGTGCTTGCGCTAATATATTTTCTAAGTTCATTCGATACCTGATCTTTCAAAGAAGGTGATTACAATTTAGTTAGCTAATGATAACTGAAAGCAGGGTCTAGATTCTAGACCTACTACAGCTTTAGCGTTGATTTTATGAAAGGAATAGTTAATTTTCGCTGTGCAGCCATGGATGCATGATCTAATTTGTCTAATACATCCAATAAAGCGCGCATATCACGACTTAAACGGGTTAATAAAAACCGCGCACATTCGTCGCTAAGTTCAAGTCCACGCATGTTCGCCCGTTTAACCAGCGCTTGCGCTTTATCATCATCACTCATAGAACGAATTTGAAAAGTGGTACCCCACTTCAAACGCGATTCTAAATCGGGCAAGCTAATATTAAGCATATTTGGGAGTAAATCAGCAGTTACTACCAGCATTTTATTAGGCTCATTAAAGCGGTTAAAAAAGTTAAATAATGCTTTTTCCCATGCATCATTACCTGCCACTAGGTGAACATCATCAATACATAAAACATCTAGCGCCTCAAGGCCATCTAAAACCATCGGGCCAAAATGAAGAACTTCTCGCATTGATAGCAACATATTCGATAAGCCGCGCTCTTGCGCTTGAATACAGGTGGCATATAACAAATGGGATTTACCTGAGTCCCCTAAGCCACACAAATAAGTATACTGAAAAGCTTGAGATAGCTTAGAAAAACTATCTTTAAGATGGCTTACCTCTAATGAGTTTTCTCCCCCAAAATAAGAGGCAAATGTTTCATCATCCGGTAAAGTAACCGGTAGCGCCATTTGCATTGGCTCTTGAGTTAGCATTAGTTTTCAACCCATTGATACTCTAGGCTTTGCTTGTCAACTATGTGATAAAAAGCACGAGGGTCAACATAATCTTTAAAGGCATTATCAAGACCAAGGGCTTTTTTAAGGTCGTTAACAGTGCCAGTATGATCTAGCTTAAATTCAACCGAATCGGGAGTTTTACGTATGATAACCGCTTGGGTTACAACACTTAGGTTGAGTAGACGGCGCTTTGCCAATTCTATATCCACAAAATTATCAGTCCCTTTTAAGGTCAAATTAGCAGTACGCTGTTCATAATACGCATTAGGATCGATGGCGTATTCGCCAGCTAAACCTTGTGCTAAATCATCAAGCATTTGCGCAACAATTTGCTGTCTATAGCCAATAATTCGGTTAGATTCAAACATTTCATCATTGGTGAAGCGCCAATCTAATACCCAATTATCTGAGTTAAACTCTTGATACATCCTAGCAGTAATACTTCGCTCAGCACTGTAGCGTTTAGATGCCTCTTCTACTGGTTCAGAAAAGTTTCCCCAAACCTCAGGGACTCCAACAAGGCGTCTATCTTGTAAATCCAGCAAAGGCACAACCACAGGTAAGCCACGACGGCTTGCTTTATCATAAATGAGTTGCTCTAACTGTGGGTAACTTTCTTGCGTTACTAGTTCTCGTTGCCTGTTATCTTCAATTCCTAACCAGATAGCAACCAGTGGGCGCTGCACTCCCCATAGTGGCAAATTAAGATCTTTAATTAACGCATTGATCTTTCGAGCCTCAAATTTGACTAATAATTTAAGCTCTCCGAGGATACGTTCATCGTATTCAAATTTTAACATGTAATCAGATATGTCTTTGGTGCGCTGCTTCGCTAGCTGATTTTCGTCCGCGCTTTTATCACCGCTCACTTTTACTAATACGTTCAGCAACGCTTTGCGGCTAGCGTCTAAACGTGTATCACGAGATTTATCTTCTACAACCAAAATATCTTGATATAGATCAGTTACTTCAACTGCTGATACAGAAACACAAAAGAAAATGGATAAGGCGCTAATTAATAATCTATACACAGGCAAATCATTCATGGTTTTAAACTGTTTTGATCCTAAATCAAAGCCACTAACAAAGCAAAATTATATTTTTCTCAGTTACTAACACCATTAAGCTCGCTTTAATGATCATAAAAAACCTAAAAGCAAATACCGGCTAATTGGAATCGGTGCGCTACTTCGTAGCTACAGTAGGCTCGGTTCTGGTCAATTTTCTTCCTTTAACCTAATACCTTTAACCTCGAACCTTCTTTTGACTTTATTCTAGACGTAAAAAAGCCCGGCTCTTTCGAGTCGGGCTTTCTACTATTTGGAGTCGGTTCGCTACTTTTATAGCGACAAAACAGAATGTTCTTCTGGGACAGCATTGATAGCCTTAATAAAGGCATGGAGGTGGCTTTAGGCTGTTATTCTTTTGCTTTTAACCTAATGCCTTTAACCTTTTACCTTTGTTTTTCACTTTCCTACA